>NZ_JBEXRT010000007.1:0-187593 GCF_040613235.1 Streptomyces sp. NPDC006296
ACGCCGGCGCCGGGACCGCGTCGGACGCCGCGCTGGCGATGGAGCTGGGCTGCCCACCGGCGGTGGCCGCCGGTGGTGCCGTCGCACGTCGTGCGGGCCGGTCCGCCGCGCGTTACGCCACGGAGCGGAAGGCCGGCAGGTAGCCGTTCGACTGCCCGGCTGCCTTGGGGTGGTAGGAGTTGGTGACCGGGACGGTCACACTGTGGATCCATGCGTCACCCGAGCAGATCTCGTGCCCGGTGAACTCGTCCACGACGCTGGAGAAGGTGAACCCCGCGTCGGCCGCCCGCTTGGCCAGCACCCCGTTGAGCACGTCCGAGGCGTTGTTGATCGCTCCGCGTTCGGTCTCGGTGAGGCCGGCGATGCAGCTGCCCGACAGCTGGTAGAAGCGGGGGTATCCGAGCACCACCACCTGGGCCTGCGGGGCCCGCGAACGGATGCCCGCGTACAGGGAGTCGAGCTTGGCGGGCAGCGAGTTCTGGACCTCGGAGACCGCCGTGTTCACCCGGCTCACGCAGGTGGCCTCGCTCTGCAGGACGCAGGTCTGCATGACGTCCGCGAACCCGACGTCGTTGCCGCCCGCCGTGAGGCTGACGAGCGTGGTCGACGAACTCAGCGCACCGAGCTGGCTGCTGGACACGGTCGAGGTCGTCGCGCCCGAGCAGGCGACGAACGCGAACGACGCCGGGGCGTTCGCGTTGTTCCAGAGGTAGGGGTAGGCGTTGGTGCTGCGCTTGCAGTCACCGCTCTCCGACGTGTAGCTGCCGGCGCCCACTCCGGAGGAGTAGGAGTCACCGAGAGCGACGTAGTTCTCGCCGGCGGCGGAGGCGGGTTGGGCGACACCGAGCGCGGCGGCGGCGGCGATCGCGAGGGTGCAGACGGAAGCCCGGAAGGTTCGTACTGACACGGCTGCCAGCCCTTCGAAACGTGGGGGACGAGTGGGGGGTTCGTGGGGCGAGCACGTTTCTAGCAGCTTCCGGTACCCGGCGGTAATGGCCGCGCGGAAAGTCGTCTGATATGCCCGAAGGATCGTTCGGTAGACGATGCTCCGCGCGTAGATAAACCTTCAACACGCGCTCGAAAGAGTGAAGTTGTGGAACATTCCGACCCCCGTCGCGACTCCTCTGCGTCACCTCGGGGGCAGAGCCGTCTGTTCGAACGTGCGCCCGCCGTCCGCTCCCGCCCCGTCGGCACGCCCCCGGTACGCCGCACGGCTGCGGCCGCCAGGAAGCCTGGCGGCCGCAGCCGTGCGGAGAGGGGGATCCGTCAGAGCGTGCGCTCCAGGCGGTCCGCCATCAGCCTGCTGAAGCGCGAGGGGTCGCTCAGCTCGCCGCCGTCCGAGAGCAGGGCCAGCCCGTGGACGAGCTCGGCCGTCTCGGCGAGCTCGGTGCCGGCACCCTCGTCGCCGGCCCGCTCGGTGTGCGCCTTCTTCAGCCCGCTGATGAGGGCGTGCGAGGGGTTGAGTTCGAGGATCCGCTTGATCTGCGGCACCTCCTGGCCCATGGCGCGGTACATGTTCTCCAGGGCCGGAGTGACATCGTGCGTGTCCGAGACGATGCAGGCCGGCGAGACGGTGAGCCGCGAGGAGAGGCGCACCTCCTTCACGGTGTCGCCGAGCTGCTCCGTCATCCAGGTCAGCAGGCCGGCGTAGTCCTGCTGCTGCTTCTCACGCTCGGCCTCGACCTCCTTCTTCTCCTCGTCGCTGTCGAGGTCGACCTCGCCCTTGGAGATGGACTGGAGCGGCTTGCCGTCGAACTCGGGGACGGACTGCACCCAGACCTCGTCGACCGGGTCGGTCAGCAGGAGGACCTCGAAGCCCTTGGCGCGGAAGGCCTCCATGTGGGGCGAGCTCTCCATGGCCGCACGCGACTCGCCCGTCATGTAGTAGATCTGCTCCTGCCCCTCCTTCATCCGCTCGACGTACGAGCGGAGGGTGGTCAGACCCTCCTCGTCCCGGGTCGAGGCGAAGGAGGAGATCTCCAGGATCGCGTCACGGTTCTCGAAGTCCTGGAACAGGCCCTCCTTGAGGACCCGGCCGAACTCCTTCCAGAACGTGTCGTACTTCTCGGGGGTGCCGGACCTCATGTCCTTCACCGTCGACAGCACCTTCTTGACCAGCCGGCGCCGCATCATCTCGATCTGGCGGTCCTGCTGGAGGATCTCCCGCGACACGTTGAGCGAGAGGTCCTGGGCGTCCACCACACCCTTGACGAAACGGAGATACGTCGGCATCAGCGCTTCGCAGTCGTCCATGATGAACACGCGCTTCACATACAGCTGGACCCCGCGCTTGTGGTCCTGCATGAACAGGTCCTGCGGTGCGTGGGACGGCAGGAAGAGCAGCGCCTGGTACTCGAAGGTCCCCTCCGCCTGCATACGGATGGTTTCGAGCGGGTCGGTCCAGTCGTGACTGATGTGCTTGTACAGCTCGCTGTACTCCTCATCGGTCACGGAGTCCTTCGACCGGGCCCACAGGGCCTTCATCGAGTTGACCGTCTCGGTGCCGGGCTCGGCGTCCTCCTCGCCCCCCTCGGCCGCCATGCGGATGGGCCAGGTGATGAAGTCCGAGTAGCGCTTGACGATTTCCCTGATCTTCCAGGGCGAGGTGTAGTCGAAGAGCTTGTCCTCGGTGTCCTCCGGCTTGAGCCGCAGCGTGACCGAGGTGCCCTGCGGGGCGTCGTCGACGGATTCGACGGTGTAGGTGCCCTCGCCGCTGGACTGCCAGCGGGTACCGGTGTCCTCGCCCGCCCGGCGGGTCAGCAGGGTGACCTCGTCGGCGACCATGAAGCTCGAATAGAAACCCACGCCGAACTGTCCGATGAGTTCCTCGGAAGCGGTGGCGTCCTTCGCCTCCTTGAGCTCCTTGAGGAATGCGGCGGTACCGGAATGGGCGATCGTCCCGATCAGTTGCACGACCTCGTCGTGCGACATCCCGATGCCGTTGTCGCGCACGGTCAGGGTGCGCTTCTCCTTGTCCGCCTCGATGGCGATGTGGAGATCGGACGAGTCCGCCCGGAGCGAATCGTCGCGGAGAGTCTCAAGTCGCAGCTTGTCCAGCGCGTCGGAGGAATTGGAAATCAGCTCACGCAGGAATACATCCTTGTTCGAATAGATCGAATGGATCATCATCTGCAGGAGCTGGCGCGCTTCTACCTGGAACTCGAATGTCTCGGCCGGCATGGGTGCGGGTTCCCTTTCCTGGGGCAAGTCGTCAGATTCGCTGTATATCGTAGCCAGGGCCCGGCCCGTCCATGTGCCGGTTCGCCCGCGGCGGTTGGCCGCGGCCGTCGGCCACCGGGCGCCGGGCGCCCGGACCTGTTCGCGTACCCCGGCCGGCCCGTACGCACCGGGGACGGGGAGCGGCGCCCGTGCGACGCGCCCGCCGCACGACGCCGATACCCGCACGCGCGGCGGTCCCGCGCCATGCGGATCTTCGTGCGGCGGGCGGCCCGCCGGCCGGGCAGACTGGGTGCATGGGCGACACACGAACGGTATCCGGGGCCGGGCCGGACCAGGGCCTCCCTCCGGTGATCACCTGCCGGGAGCCCGGCAGTTTCGCCCGGGGGGTCATGGCGGAACGGCATCCGGCCCTGGTCGGGCAGGTGCGTGAGGCCTTTCCGTACGGCCCGCGGCAACTCCGTGCCCTGGAGAGCCTGCTGCACGAGATCGCCGAGGGCGTCGTCGAACCGCTGGACCACTCGTGTCCGGACCGGGGCCGCTGGCTGGAGTGGGGGCGCGCGCACGTCGGACACTCCTGGTTCGACGCCCCGTTCCTCTGGTCGGAGAGCTACTTCTACCGCCGACTCCTGGGCGCCGTGGGCTACTTCGGGGACGGGCCGTGGCGGGGCGTCGACCCCTTCGCCCCGTTCAAGCGTGCCGAACTGGACGGCGCCGCGGTCGAGGAGGAGCTCCGCGCCCTCGACGACCTCGCCGGCGTACCGGCGGCCGGGAAAGCGGCCGCTCTGCTCCGGGCCTCGCTCTGGGGCAACCGCGCCGATCTCGGCTTTCACGGGCCGGGAGGCGGGTCAGCTCCCGGCGGGACGGAGCCCGGCGGACCCGCCCCCGGCCTGGTCGCCGACGACAGCGCGCTGCTGTGGTCGCTCCTGCCGCCGGGGGCCCGCGCGACCGTCGCGGTCGTCGCCGACAACACCGGACGCGAGCTGATCCCCGACCTCGTCCTCGTCGACCACCTGCTCGCGCACGGGCACGCCGACCGGGTCGTGCTCCACGTGAAGCCCGGTCCGTACTACGTCTCCGACGCGACGACGGCCGATGTCGCCGACTGCGTACGGCGGTTGCACCGAGCCCCGGGGGAGGCGGGTGCGATCGGCGGGCGGATCAGGGAGGCGATGGGCGCCGGCCGGCTCCGGGTGCGGGCCCACGCCTTCTTCTGCGCCCCGTTTCCGTACGCGCGGATGCCCGACGACCTCCGGGCGGAGTTCGGGGAGGCGGCCCTGACGATCCTGAAGGGCGACCTCAACTACCGCCGCCTGGTGGATGACCGGCAGTGGCCCGCCACCACGTCGTTCGCGGCGTGCACGGCGTACTTCCCGGGGGCCGTCGCCGCGCTGCGCACCCTGAAGTCCGATGTCGTCGTCGGTCTGGATCCGCGGACCCTGGACGGTCTGGAGCGGTCCGGGCACGCCTGGCGGACCAGCGGCACGCACGCCTTGATCCAGGTGCGGGAGCGGTCCGGGGGAGCTGCCGTCAGTGCGGCACGCCGTACCGGATGAGCAGGTCGTGCCAGCCCTGTTCCAACCGCTCGACGGACATGCCGCGTTCGCACGTCAGGTGGTGGACGAGCGGGGTGTCGATCGATCCGAGCAGGATGTGCGCGAGCAGCTCCGGCTCACCGGCCGCGCGGGCCTCGCGCAGCAGCAGGGTGACATGGCTGATCCTCAGCCGCTGCGCGGGGACCGTGTAGGTGCGCAGGGGGTCGGTGCGGGAGGCCAGGATGAGCTCGTGGTGGTCACGTTCGTGGCGCAGCACGGCGGGGCCGAAGGCGTGCAGCCGCTCGGCCGCCGGGGCGTCCGGGCCCATGGGGGCCGGTCCGGAGAGGAAGGCAGCCTGCAGCAGGGACTCCCGGTGGTCGAGCAGGGCGATGAGCAGACCGGTGCGGTCCTTGAAGCGCCGGAAGACGGTGCCCTTGCCCACGCCGGCGGCCGCGGCGACCGATTCCATGGTCAGATCCGCGGCCCCGCAGCAGGCCAGGAGGCGAGAGGCCGCGTCCAGCAGGAGCGCTCGGTTCCGCGCCGCGTCCGCCCGCAGCAGCTCCGGCTCGCCGACGGCGGCGAGTGTGAGGCTCGTCCGCGTCTCGCCGGGGTCGGGCGGCCCGGGCAGCGGGGAGGGGGGAGCGGTCATGGCTTCAGGGTAGCCCCGGACCGGCATAAGTGGACCACGGTCCGTTTAGGTGGTACAACTTTAAACGGACCGTGGTCCGCTTACTTCTGCAGTCTCCGTCTCCCAGGAGCTTCCCCCATGTCTGTACGCATCCTCGCCCTCGTCGGCAGCCTCCGCGCCGGCTCCCACAACCGCCAGCTCGCCGAGGCGGCCGTCAAGCACGCGCCCGAGGGCGTCGAGATCGAGCTGTACGAGGGCCTCGCCGAGATCCCGTTCTACAACGAGGACGTCGACGTCGAGGGCGGTGTCCCGGCTGCCGCCGCCGAGCTGCGCGCCGCCGCCGGACAGGCCGACGCGTTCCTGCTGTTCTCGCCCGAGTACAACGGCACCATGCCGGCCGTGCTGAAGAACGCCATCGACTGGCTGTCCCGTCCGTACGGCGCCGGCGCGCTGACCGGCAAGCCGGTCGCCGTGGTCGGTACCGCCTTCGGCCAGTTCGGCGGCGTGTGGGCCCAGGACGAGGCGCGCAAGGCCGCGGGCCTTGCCGGTGGAGCGGTCCTCGCGGACGCCAAGCTCTCCATCCCCGGCTCCGTGACCCGCTTCGCCGAGCTTCACCCGGCGGACGACGCCGAGGTCGTCACCTCGCTGACCGAGGTGCTCCGCCAGGTCGTCGAGGGCACCACGGTGGCCGCCTGACCGACCTCCGGCGGTGGCGCGCCGAGGGTGCCGCACCGCCGCCCGGTGCCTACGTGGGCCCGGCTCCCCGATCGAGGGGGGCCGGGCCCACGTGCGTGCGGGGTGTACGGGGAGGTCCGTGCGGGGGCGGCGTACGGAGGTGCCGTATCGGGGCCTGTCATCGCCTGCAATATGGGCAACGTAATTGTTGACAATCTTGTCGCGCCGGATTTAGGTTCGATAGGCACGCACTCAGGGGGGCGGGGTGGCCGTCCGCTCCCAGCCGGCGAGCGAGAGACACCCGGCCCGGATGCCGCCCGGGCGCCCGGCCGGCCTACCGCCGTCGTATGTCCGCGGCCGATGGGCACAGCGCCGTCGCGTCGCATCCGGTCGGCCGGTGCACCCGGTGTGCCTCGCCCCGCCCGGGTCCGGAGTGCCGTCCAGGCCCGTCCACGCCCTGCCCATGCCCCGCCCGGGCCCTGTCCGGCAAGGAGATCTCAGCATGACGACCGACACGATCCGGACAGCGGAGCGGCCGCTATGAGCGGCGCCTTCCACCGGACGCCGGCGACGGACGCGCGTGAGACGACGCCGGCGACGGACGCGCGTGGTGCGGAGCCGTGCACCGGTGCAGCCCGCCGGGAGGGACGGATCCGCGCCGGCCGACTCCACGGGGCCCCGGTCCGCGAGGGGCGAGCCGGGCGAGCCCCGGAGGCCGGGGCATGACCGGCGGGCCGGCCGAGGTCCGCTGCCTCCTGATGCGGGGCGGCACGTCCAAGGGCGCCTACTTCCTGGCCGACGATCTGCCGCAGGACACCGCTGCCCGCGACGGACTGCTGCTGCGCATCATGGGCAGCCCCGACCCGCGCCAGATCGACGGTCTCGGCGGCGGGCACCCGCTCACCAGCAAGGTCGCGGTCGTCTCCGTCGCGGACGATCCGGAAGCCGACGTCGACTACCTCTTCCTCCAGGTCGCCGTGGACACCGCGGAGGTGTCCGACCGTCAGAACTGCGGCAACCTGCTCGCGGGCATCGGCCCCTTCGCCGTGGAACGCGGGCTGGTCCCCGCCCGGGACGGCCACACCTCCGTACGCATCCGGATGCTCAACTCCGGTGACCTGGCCACCGCGACGTTCCCCACTCCCGGCGGGCGCGTCGACTACACCGGCGCGGCCGTGATCTCCGGGGTGCCCGGGACGGCCGCACCGGTGGTGATCGAGTTCGCGCAGGGCGCCGCCCCACTGCTGCCCACCGGCCGCGCACGCGAGGTCGTCGCCGGGACCCCGGTGACCTGCGTCGACAACGGAATGCCCACCGTGCTCATCCCGGCGGACGCCCTGGGCGTCACGGGACACGAGACACCGCGGGAACTGGAGGACGACCCCGCGCTCCGCGACCGCATCGAGCGGATCCGGCTGGAGGCGGGCCGCCTCATGGGGCTCGGCGACGTCCGCGACACGACGGTGCCCAAACTCAGCCTGCTGGCCCCGCCCGCGCAGGACGGCGCGGTGACGACCCGCACCTTCATCCCGCACCGCTGCCACACCTCCATCGGCGTCCTCGGCGCCGCCGGCGTGGCCGCCGGGCTGCGCATCCCCGGCAGCGTCGCCGCGGACATCGCCCGACTGCCCGCCCACGGCGACCGGCTGCGCATCGAACACCCCACCGGATTCCTGGACATCGAGGCAGGTGTCGGGACCGACGCGGACGGCACCCCGGTCGTCCGGCGCACCGCGGTGGTGCGCACCGCACGCAAGATCTTCGACGGCACGGTCTTCCCCGGACCCGAGCGGACCGCCCCGGCCTCCGCCCCCGAGCCCGACGAGGCCGCACCGGCACCCGGTGTCCCCGGGCGGGAGCGGTAGGCGACTCCTCGGGGACGGCGGGACGGCGGGACGGCGGGACGGCGGGGCAGCGGGACGGCGGGGCAGCGGGACACGGATCCACGAGCCGAGCCTGCCCCGTCCCGCCCCGACTCGGAGGACCCGGCCGGCGCCCGCACCACGCACCCCCGTCAGGGCTTCATCTCCCTGGGGCCGCCGTTCTTGTGCACGGGGTTGTACTGCAGGCAGGTGCGTACGGCGTCCGGGGGCAGGACGCTGTCCAGGGCCAGGCCGCCCCGTGCGGTGTCGACCTCGACGTCCTGGGCGCCGTTCCGGTTCAGGCAGTCCGCGTACTCCTGCAGGGATTCGAGCCAGCCGTCCGGCAGTTCGGATGCCGGCCCGGTCCCTGCCCGCACGTCGCCGGTGGGCTGCTCCCGGGGCGTCGACGGCCGGTCGGTGTCGGGGGAGCCGCTCGGGTCGCTGCCGCAGGCGGTCAGGACGAGGACGAGCAGCGGAGCGGCTGCCGCCTGTGTCACGCGGGTCGTCCTCATGCGTTCACCTGCTCCGTGAGCTTGCCCTTGCGCAGGTGGAGGATGCGGTCGGACCGGGCGGCCAGTTGCTGGGAGTGGGTGACGACGACCACGCAGGTGCCCCGCTCGTGGGCGAGTTCGCGGAAGGTGTCGATGATGCCCCGGGCGGTGTCCTCGTCGAGGTTTCCGGTGGGTTCGTCGGCGCACAGGATGTCGACGTCGCAGGCGAGGGCGCGGGCGATGGCCACGCGCTGCTGCTGACCGCCGGAGAGCTGCAGCACGTTGCGGGTGGCCATCGCCTTGTCGAGGCCCATGTCTTCGAGGAGTTGCAGGGCACGGGCCCTGCGGGTCCCGGTCGCGGGCCTGGTGCCGGTGATCTCCATCGCGGTGGTCACGTTCTGGAGCGCGGTCATGTAGGTGAGGAGGTTGTACTGCTGGAAGACCGTGGCGGCGTGCTTGTTGCGGTAGCGGCCCAGCCCCAGCGCGGTGAGATCCTGTCCGTCGAAGCTGATCACGCCCTTGGTGGGGGTGTCGAGACCGCTCGCGAGGCTGAGCAGGGTGGTCTTGCCGCTGCCCGAGGGTCCCAGGACGGTGTAGAACGTGCCGCGTTCGAAGGTGTGGTCGATGTTCCTGAGGACGGTGGTGCTGCGGCGGTGGCCGGAGTAGGTGTGGCTGACGCCGGCGAGCCGCAGGACGGGTGGGGTGGTGGCGCTGGTCATGGCGGTTCACTTGCCCTTCGTGAGGATGGAGCGGGGGCTGAGGCGCAGCACGGCGGCGGCCGGTACGGCGGTGGCGAGGAGCCCGATCCCGAGACCGACGCCGCCGATCGCGGCGAGATCCTCCGGGGCGAGCCGTACCGTGATTTGGTCGATGGGATCGGCGTTCTCCACGGGCTTGTCGTTCATGTCGACGCCTTCGCCGAGTCCGGTGCTGCCGGGCGGCGGCGCCTCCCACGAGTCGAGCCTGTGCTGGGCGGAGGCGGCCTCCCTGCCGAGCAGCGCCTGGCCGGCGCGCTGGGTCAGCTCCGGGGCGAACAGCGAGCTCACCCCGAGGGCGACGGCGGCCACCACGAGGATCTCCAGGGCCTGTTGGGCGATGAGCCGGCCCTTCCTCTCGCCCATCGCGAGGAGGACGCCGTACTCCTTGCGGCGTTGCCGGACCGCGAGGTTGACCAGGAGCGCCAGGACGGCCGCGCCGGCGAGGGCCATCAGCCACATGGCCGCGGTCGCCGTGGAGCGGATGCTCCTGAGCGGGCCCGTCATCTGCCGGACCGCCTTGTCGTTGGCGTCCAGCGTGAAGCCGTCGAGCTCCGCTCCCGCGATCCGCTGCGCCTCCTTCTTGAACGCGCCCTGCGCATCGGCGTCCTGGAGGAGGAAGGTCGCCGCACCGACCTGCGGCGCCCCGTCCTTCTCGGCGACGAGGGCGGACATGCCGCCCACCGTCCCGTACAGCATGTTGGCCGGATCGATGCCGTACTCGGGATCGGGTTCGCCGGCGGGACGCGCGTCGCGGAAGACGCCGCCCACGGTGTAGTCGGCCGTGATCGTGCCGTCGTTGCCGGTCAGGGTGATCGTGTCGCCGACGTCGAGGCCGTTCTTCCCGGCCAGCCGTTCCTCGATCAGCAGCTGCTTCGCGTCCTTGTCGGCGGCGGAGAGATGCCGGCCGGACAGCAGGGTGAGCGCACCGCTGCGGAAGCCGGGCAGCAGCGAGGTGTCGAGCACGCCCATGCCCACGGTGCCCCCCGGGCCCATGGGGTTGTCCGGCCCGCCGTCGACCAGTGTGGTGCTGCCCTTGAGGAGGGCCCGGTCCCACATCGCGTAGGTGTACTTCTGCACCTGGGGCAGGGCGCCGAGTCTGTCGAGTGTCGCGGCGTCGATCCGCGGGGCCTGGAGCCCGCCTCCTCCGCCGTCGCCCAGCGCGCCCAGGTCCATGGCGAGGTTGAGCTCGGCGCCCACCGAGCGCTTGGCGTCCTGTTCGGCCCGGGCGGTCGCGTCGTCGATCAGGACGCCGGCGAGCACCATCACGGAGATGACGAGGAAGGTGGCGAGGGTGATCAGGGTGCGGGCCTTGCGGGCCCACAGGCTGAGCCCTGCCCGTTTGACGAAGTTCATCGAGGTCGACTCTCCGTGTCTGTGGAGGCTGTGGGGCTGCGGATCTGTGGAAGCTGCGGGTCTCCGGGTCCGTGGCGATGTGCCGGACGGCGGACTACTCGCTGTCGGTGAGAAGGGAACGGGGGTGCAGCCGGAGGATCCCGAGGCCCGGGACGACGGTGGAGACCAGGGAGATGCCGAGACCGATACCGGCGACCTTGCCGACGGCCGCCGGCTCGACCCGCACGGCGGGTGGAGCGGTCACGGTGTCCGGCGCACCGGCCGCCGTGACCGGCTCGTCGCCCTGCCGGCCGAGGAGCGCGTCGCCCGCGTGCTGCCCGGCGAGCGAGCCGGCGAGAGCGGCGAGGGCGACCGCGGGCAGGGCCACGGCCGCCACTTCCACGGCGTGCTGGCCGATGAGCTTCCACTTCTTCTCGCCCAGGGAGAGCAGCACTCCCAGCTCGGCCCGCCGCTCGCGGATCTGCAGGGTCACGATGAGGCCGAGGACCAGCGCGCCGGCCAGGGTGATCACCCAGACGATCAGTCCCGCGAACGCGCCGACCCGCTGGACGGGCCGGACCTGGTCCCGGTACGCCTTGTCGTTGACGCGGAAGTCGAAGCCGCCCCCGCCCAGGATTCGCTCGGCAGCGGCGTGCAGCTGCCCGGCCCGGTCCGGCGAACCGACCTTGTACACCGCCTCGGTGACCTTGGCGGGACCGGTGCCGAGGGTCTGTGCGGTGCGCACCGGTACGTACAGCGTGTTGCCGGGCAGTTCGTGCGGAGGCGCCCAGCCCGGCTGATCCCGCCTCGGGTCCTGGAAGATGCCGACGATCTTCAGGGCCACCTCACGCCGGCCGTCCGCCGACCGCGCGTGGACGGTGTCGCCCACGCCGAGGTGGTTCCCGGCGGCCAGGCGCTGCTCGATCACCGCGACGTTCCGGCCGGCGTCCTCCGGGGTGATGCCGCGCCCCTCCGTCGTCTTCGTCGAACCGTACGAGAAGGGCAGCAGCATGCCCAGGTCGCGCACGCCGGTCACGGCGAGCGGGCCCTGCTCCCGCTGCCCGGCTCCGTCGCCCTCCGGCGCCGGCACGTCCGCGACGAGCGGTGTGAACCCGCGTGCCTCCGCCCGCACCGGAACCTCCGGGCTGTAGCGGTGCACCGGGTCCGCGGCGCCGATCCGGTCCGCGAGGGCCGGGGTGAGCCCCTTCTTCCTGACGGTCACGTCGACGCCGACGGTGCGCTGCGCGTCGGCTTCCTGACGGGCGGCGGCGCTCTGCAGCAGGAAGCCGCCGAGGAGCAGGGTGCAGAGGACGACGAAGATCGCCAACAGGGCGGCGGTCCTGGGCTTCCTGGCACCGAGGCTCATCCCGGCGCGCTTGACGAAGTTCATGCCGAGACGAAAGCAGTCGGCCGTGTGCAGCGGGATAAGCGTGTTACACCGGCATAAGAGCAGGACGCCAGGGCGTCCACCGCCTCCTGCCACGGCGTTCCGCGTCCTTATCCGGCTGCAAGCGCGACCTTGGTTTCATGGGGTGCATGAGAGTTCTGGTAGCCGAGGACCACCGTGTTCTCGCCCGCACCCTCGCCACCGGGCTGCGCCGCGAGGCCATGGCGGTCGACATCGCCTCCACCGGCGACCAGGCCGAGCGGATGTGCCTGCTGACCGCCTACGACGTACTGATCCTCGACCGCGACCTGCCGGTCATGAGCGGCGACGAGGTGTGCAGGCGGCTGCGTGAACTCTCCGACCCACCGCGGATCCTGATGCTGACCGCGGCCGGCGGGCTCACCGACAGGGTCTACGGACTCACCACACTCGGCGCGGACGACTACCTGCCGAAGCCCTTCGAGTTCGACGAACTGGTCGCCCGGGTGCGGACGCTGGGGCGTCGGGTCGCCAAACCGCCGTCCCGTGTCCTGCGCTTCGCGGGCATCGTCCTGGACGAGACACGGCACGAGGTGTCCGTGGGGGGCCGCCCGCTGGAGCTGACCGCGAAGGAGTTCGCGGTCCTGCACCTGCTGGTGAGGGCCGGCGGAGCCCCGGTGCCGCACGGCGAACTCGTCCGCACGGTCTGGGACGAGCACCTCGACCCCCGCACCAGCGCGGTCCGCGCCACCGTCAGCCGGCTGCGCGGCAAGCTCGGCGACCCCGGCCTGATCGCCGCCGACCGGGGAGAGGGATACCGGCTGTGCGACTGAACCCGAGGGCCCTGCTGCGCAGGCTGCCGTTCCGTACCCGCCTGGCCGTGTCCTTCTCCGGGCTCTTCCTCCTCGCCGGTGTTTTCCTCCTGGCCTTCGTGGTGGTGCTCGCACGCTACGGAACGGACCAGCAGGTCCAGGGGATGTCGATCACGTACGGCGACGCACCGACCGAGGAGACGGCACCCTTCGGCGCCGCACGCCCCACCCGGCCGGACCCCGGCCGCCCGTCCGGCTCTCCGGGTGAGACCGCGGCGATCCAGAAGATCGACCGGACGGTGCAGGCCGTGCAGGACACCGCACTGCGCCAGATGGTGCTCTGGTCCGCCGTCGGCCTCCTCGTCATGGCGTTCCTCGCCGGCCTGCTCGGCCGGTGGCTGGCGGGACGGGCACTGCGTCCCGTCACCTCCATGACGGAGGCCGCCCGCCGTATCAGCGAGCAGAACCTGCACCAACGCCTCGCGCTCCCCGGCCCGGACGACGAACTCCATCGCCTCGCCGACACCTTCGACTCGATGCTCGACCGGCTGGAGAAGTCGTTCGAGAGCCGGCGCCGGTTCGTCGCCAACGCCTCCCACGAACTCAAGACCCCTCTCGCCGTGCAGCGCACCAGCCTCCAGGTCGGCCTCGCCGATCCGCTGCCCGACGGCCTCACCGAGGTGCGCGAGGACCTGCTGCTCGCCAACCGGGAAGCGGAGAAGCTGGTCGACGCCCTGCTGTTGCTGGCCCGCAGCGACCGCGGAACCGAACAGACCGAACCCGTGGACCTCGCAGCCACCGCCCGCCTCGTCACCTCCGAACTCGCCCCGCTCTCGACCGAGCACGCCGTGCACGTCGCCGTCGAGACCGCTACCCCGCTGACCGTTCCCGGGGACCCGGTCCTGCTGCGCCACCTGGTGGCCAACCTGGTCCGCAACGCCATCCAGTACAACCACGCCGGAGGCCACGTCCTCGTACGCCTCGACGCCCCGACGCTGACCGTCAGCAACACCGGCCCCCGTGTGGCGCCGGAGCGCGTTCCCGACCTGTTCGAGCCCTTCCGCCGCCTGGACGGCGACCGCACCGCGACGACGGGCCACGGCCTCGGCCTCTCCATCGCCGCCTCGATCGCCGAAGCCCACCACGCCACCCTGACGGCCCGCCCCGGCACCGAGGGAGGCCTGACCCTCACCCTGCGCTTTCCCTGAACGCGCCCACCCCGCCCGTCCGCCTGCCTGCCTGCGACGCGGGCCGGCCTCCGTACTCGTCACGGAGGCGGGGCGAGACCGGGTGGGAGCGGACCGGCTTCCGAACGCCACCCGGGCAGCGCTTCGCCGATGCGCCGTCAGGCCCGTATCGGAAGACCGGCCGGCGAGCAGGCGTGCCGGCCGAACACGAGTGACTGTTCCACCGTCCGGCGCGCTCGCGTGCCCGAGCAGCAGTTCCAGGAGATCCTGCGCCGCCCGCTGCGCGAGCGGACCACTACGTCCAGGCGACGGCCACCACGACGGCGGCGGCCGTGGAGACGCCCACACCGTAGAAGGGCCACGCCTTCCGGTTGCGCATGCCCACCAGCGCGATCGCCGCCACCAGGGCGTCCAGGGCCAGCTTCACCCACATCTTCGCGCCGATCACCGGCAGGTCCAGAGACATGCGGATCCAGATCAGCCCGGCCCCCGTGACCAGCTGGACACCCGCGCTCGTGACCATGTAGCCGCCTGCGACCGGATCCTTGCCCCGCAACTGGTAGAACAGCCCGCCGAGGATCGCGGCGAAGCCGAAGAGATGAAAGACGAGCAACACATGGCGAAGGCTCTCCATACCAGTGACCTTCCCTGGGGCGAGCGGACGAAAGGAGAAGCCTTGATCAAGGGCTCCGAGCACAGGACGAGGCGGCGGCCCGGCCTGTGACATCCCCGGGGCGGACAGGCGGTGAGACGTGCATCACCTCGCTCCGTGTCACAGGCGCAGGCGCAGGCGCGGTCCCGTCCCAGGTGTTGACCGCAGGCCGACCCCGAGGAGCACACGATGGACGCACGACTGGACTACGTCGCCGAGGCGAGCGCCGGCCCTGTCCTCAAGCACGTCATGGCGGCAGGACGGGCATTGAAGGACTCTGCGCTGCCCGCGGCGGTGCGGGAGCTGGTGGCGCTGCGGGTGAGCCAGATCAACGGCTGCGCGGCCTGCATCGACATGCACACCAAGGACGCCGCCGCAGCAGGCGAGGACCAGGTGCGGCTGAACCTGGTCGCGGCCTGGCCGGAGGCGACGGTCTTCACCGAGGCCGAACGCGCGGCGCTGGCACTGGCGGAGCAGGGCACCCGGATCGCGGACGCGGCCACCGGCGTGGACGACGGTGTGTGGCAGCGGGCCATCCGCCACTACGACGAGCAGCAGCTCACCGCCCTCGTGTTGCTGGTGTCATTCATGAACATGACGAACCGGATGAATGTCATCACCCGCCGGCCGGGCGGCGGGTACGAAGCCGGCCGCTTCCACTGAACCGCCCCGTTCCCACACGGCCGGTGCCAGGATCAGAAGGCTCGGGACATCGAAGGACCAGGGGGACAGACGTGAGGAAGACCGAGGAATTCCAGGAGCTGCGGCCGCTGCTGTTCTCGATCGCCTACCGGATCCTGGGCAGTGTCGGCGAGGCCGAGAACGCGGTCCAGGAGGCATGGCTGCGCTACGACGCCACGACCACCCGGCCGGTGTCGGCCAAGGCGTTCCTGTCGACCACGGTGACCCGCATCGCGATCGACGTGCTGCGCTCCGCCCGGGTGCGGCGCGAGGAGTACCCCGGGCCGTGGCTGCCCGAGCCGCTGCTGGAGGACCCCTACCAGGACCCGGCCCGCGCGACGGAACTCGCCGAATCGGTCTCGATGGCGGCACTGCTGCTCCTGGAGCGTCTCAGCCCGCTGGAGCGATCGGTGTTCGTGCTGCGGGAGGTCTTCGACTTCGGCTTCGACGAGATCGCCGAGACGGTCGGCGTTCGGAGCCGGCCTGCCGGCAACTGCTGGTGCGGGCGCGCCGCCACATGCACGAAGGCCGGCCTCGCTTCGAGGCCGACCGGCACCAGCAGCGGGAGCTGGCGCGGCGATTCTTCGAGGCGATGGCCCGTGGAGAGGTGGACGCCCTGCAGAACCTGCTCGCCGCCGACGTCCAGCTGGTAGGCGACGGGGGAGGCAAGGCCCCGAGGCTGGCCCGCGGAGTGGCGGGCGCCGGGCATGTGGCCCGGCTGCTGGCCACCGTGCACCCGCTGATGACCCGCACCGGCGTCACCTGCGAGCCACGGGACATCAACGGCCGGCCGGGCGCGCTGTTCCGCGACCGCGACGGAAAGGTCCTGCACATCTTCGCCCTCGACGTCCTCGACGGTCGGATCCGGACCATCCACTCCGTCATCAATCCCGACAAGCTCGCCCACCTCGGCCCGGTCGCCGACGCCTGGGCCGTCGACCGCGAGGTGCGGCGGACCCGCAGGGAGGCACGCTGACCCTGCGGAGCGCGGTGGCCGTGTCGAAACGTTCCTCGCAGGCGTCGACGCCACGAACCCGTCACCGCCACCGCGACGGCTGAGGGCGCGTCAAGTCCGTCTCGGACAGCAGCCGCAACCGGGGCGGATGAGGATGCCCTGGCGGACGGGGCTCCTGCGAGCGACGTTCACCGTGGGGTGCCGCCCGGCCGGGGCCAAGGGGCGACGGTCCGCGTGAGCGTCGGATCTCTGCAGGGATGGCTGTCCGAGTCACGAGAGCGGCGAGGCGGTGTGGAGCGCGGACGACGAGTGAGTCCGGTGCGAGATGTCGGGGCCGGATCTCCTTCTCGGCACCGGAGACGGCCTCGGGCGGCGGGGTGTTTCCGTGCGGGCGCTCCTGCCCGGGGAGCCCATCGTGACGGCGGCACCCGAACGGCTCCCACATTGGCCCCCACACACAGGTCAGGCCCGGTACTGATCTCTCAGTACCGGGCCTGACCTGGTGTTTCAGCTGTCGGGGTGGCGGGATTTGAACCCACGACCTCTTCGTCCCGAACGAAGCGCGCTGCCAAGCTGCGCTACACCCCGATGCCCACCGGTGTCCCGGCGACATCACTTACTTTAGCCCACCCGCGCCCGGAGGCGAAATCCGGTTTGGACCGGCAGCGCGGAGCCGCGGCGGGCGCGGGACGGGCGGGGTGCGGGGCTGCTCAGTCCCGTGGTGCCAGCGTCAGCAGGGTCGCCTCCGGCGGGCAGGCGAAGCGGACCGGGGTGTAGCGGTTCGCGCCGCAGCCCGCCGAGACGTGCAGGTAGGAGCGCTGGTCGCCGACGATGTGGTCGGAGAGGCCCTTCACCCGGTCCGTGTCCAGGTCGCAGTTGGTGACCAGGGCGCCGTAGAAGGGGATGCAGAGCTGGCCGCCGTGCGTGTGGCCGGCCAGGATCAGCGGGTAGCCGTCGGCGGTGAAGGCGTCCAGGGAGCGCAGGTACGGCGCGTGGACCACGCCGATCGACAGGTCCGCGTCCGTCTCGGGACCTCCGGCGACCTCGGCGTAGCGGTCGCGCTTGATGTGGGGGTCGTCCAGGCCCGTGAAGGCGATCTGGAGCCCGTCGGCCTTGATCCTGCCCCGGGTGTTGGTGAGGTTGAGCCAGCCGGCGTCGTCGAAGGCGTCCCGCATCGGTTCCCACGGGTTGTGGACGACGCCGACGGCCGGCGCGTTGCCGTTGAGCCCGTGCTTGCCCTGGGTCTTCTCCAGGAGGTAGCGGACCGGGTTGCGGAGCTTCGGGCCGTAGTAGTCGTTCGAGCCGAACACGTAGACCCCGGGGAACTCCATCAGCGGGCCGAGCGCGTCGAGCAGCTCCGGCACGGCCTCCGGGTCGGAGAGGTTGTCGCCGGTGTTCACCACGAAGTCCGGGCGGAGACCGGCCAGCGACTGCAGCCAGGCGCGCTTCTTGCGCTGCCCGCTCACCATGTGGATGTCCGAGACCTGGAGTACGCGCAACGGGCGTGCCCCGTGCGGGAGGACGGGGATCGTGATCCGGCGGAGGCGGAACGAGCGTGCCTCGAACCCGGCCGCGTAGACGAGGCCGGCGGCACCGACCGCTGCGCCGACTGCCGTGATTTTCAGGGGTACTCCGTAGCGTGCGCGCATGGGGCCATCGTCGCAGAAACGGTGCGGTGGGACGAAAACCGGCGGGCGGCGAGTGCCCCGTACCTGTCACAATCACCGCATGACCACGCTCAAGTCCAAGCTCAAGGAAGACCTCACCACGGCCATGAAGGCGCGTGACGAGCTCACCTCGTCCACCCTCCGGCTCACCCTGACCGCGATCACCAAGGAGGAGGTCAGCGGCAAGACGTCGCGCGAGCTCTCCGACGACGAGGTCCAGAAGGTGATCGCCAAGGAGGCGAAGAAGCGCCGCGAGGCGGCCGAGGCCTTCGCGCAGGGCGGCCGGACCGAGCAGGCCGAGCGCGAGCGGGCGGAGGGCGAGCTGCTGGACGCGTACCTGCCCAAGCAGCTCTCCGACGACGAGCTGGACGTGATCGTCGCCCAGGCCGTCCAGGAGGCGAGGAGCGCGGGGGCCGAGGGGCCGCGGGCCATGGGCGCCGTCATGAAGATCGTCAATCCGAAGGTGGCCGGTCTCGCGGACGGCGGCCGGGTCGCCGCCACGGTGAAGAAGCTGCTCGCGGGCTGAGGACCGGCCCGCGCACACGAAGGAGGGGCACCCCCGTCGGGGGTGCCCCTCCTTCACCGTGTGGCCGTGCGGGCGGAGCGGTCAGGGACCGTTGCGCCCGTTGTGGCCGCCGTTGTTCCCGCCCCTGTTGTTCCCGCCACCGTCGTTGCCGCCGATGAAGCCGGGCGGGATGGTGATGCCGCCGGCGGGGTCGGCGCCGGGCCGGCCGTCGTCTCCACCGTCGCCGTTGTCACCGCCGCGGCCCTTGTCCTGCCCCTTGTCCTTGGCGCGCGGCACCGAGACGGGGTTGAAGGACGGGGTCTCCGAGGCGTCGAGGGCGCCGGTCATCGCGGTCTTCCAGATGGGGCCGGGGAGGCAGCCGCCGCAGACCTTGTCGTAGTACTGGCCGCCGATGGTGATGTCGTACATCGGCACCTTCTTGCCGACGTCCGCACCCACCCACACGGCCGTGGAGAGGTTCGGCGTGTAGCCGACGAACCAGGCGTCCACGCGGTCGTTGGTGGTACCGGTCTTGCCCGCGTTGTCCCGGTCGGTCAGGCCCGCCAGGGTGCCGGTGCCGTCCTCGACGACGCCCTTGAGCATCTGGCTGATGGTGTCGGCCGTCTTCTCGCTCATCGCGGGCGAGCAGGAGGACTTCGGTACGGCGACCTTCTTGCCGTTCGCGTCCTTGATGGCCTCGATGGCGATCGGCGTGCAGAAGGTGCCGCGGTTGGCGAACGCCGCGTACGTGGCGGCCATGCCGAGCGGGGTGCTCTCCGTGCCGCCCAGCGTGATCGACGGGTGGTTGTCCGAGACGGGCTTGCCGTCACCCCGCTCGTAGCCGAGCTTCTTCGCCATGGTGACCGTCTCGCACAGCCCGGCCCGCTGTTCCAGCTTGGCGAAGTAGGTGTTGATCGACTTGCCGAGCGCGCTCGTCATGTCGAAGGAGCCCTTCTCGGACTCCAGCTCGTTCTGGAGGTCCCAGGTCCCGCTGCCGGTGGGCGCTCCCGCGCAGTTCCGGTAGGAGTCCATCGGCATCGAGATCTTCCAGTCGGAGCTGTAGCTCTGCGCCGGGTCGATGCCCTTCTCCAGGGCCGCCGCTGCCGTGATCGGCTTGAACGTCGAACCGACCTGGAAGCCGTAGGTGCTGCCGCCCATCTTGCTGCTGACGGCGAGGTTGAGCACCGTCTCGTGCTGCTTCTGGTCCAGGCCGTACGGGCGGGACTGGCCCATCGAGAGGATCTTGCCGGTGCCGGGCTGGACCTGGACCACGGACGCGGCGATCTTGTCGTCCTTGTTGACCTTCGAGGTCGCGGCCTCGTCGGCCGCCTTCTGCGCCCGCGGCGACAGGGTGGTCCTGATGGTCAGGCCGCCGAGGTTCCAGAGCTTGGCCCGCTCCTCGTCGGTCTTCCCGAAGGCCGGGTCGGTCAGGATCGTCTTGCGGACGTAGTCGCAGAAGAACCCGGCGCCGCTGACGGCCGTGATGCAGCCGTTGTTCGGCTTGCTGACGTTCAGCTTGATGGGGGTGGCGATGGCCTTGTCGGCCTCGGCCCGGGAGATGCTGCCGACGGCGGCCATGCGGGTCAGCACGGTGTTGCGCCGCTTGGTCGCCTCCTCCGAGTCGTTGACCGGGTCGTACCGGGTCGGCGACTGGACGAGGCCGGCCAGCATGGCGGCCTCCTCCAGCTTCAGGTCCTTCGCGTGCTTGGAGAAGTAGCGCTGGGAGGCCGCCTCGACGCCGTAGGCCTGCTGCCCGAAGAACGTGATGTTGAGGTAGTTCTCCAGGATCTTCTTCTTGCCGAGCTCTTCCTCGACCTGGATCGCGTACTTCAGCTCCCGGACCTTGCGGCCCATGGTCTGCTGGGTGGCTTCGGCGACCTTGTCCGGGTCGTCGCCCGCCTCCTCGACGAAGACGTTCTTGACGTACTGCTGGGTGAGCGTCGACGCGCCCTGCGCGGCGCCGCCCTCCTGCACGTTGCGGTTCATCGCGCGCAGGATGCCCTTGAGGTCCACCGCGCCGTGTTCGTAGAAACGCGAGTCCTCGATGGCGACGATCGCGTCCTGCATGTACGGGGAGATGTCCGTGAGCGGTACGACGGTGCGGTCACGGGAGTAGACGGTGGCGATCGCACCGCCCTCGCTGTCCAGGATGGTGGTCCGCTGGCTCAGCGGCGGGGTCTTGAGGTTGGAGGGGATCTCGTCGAATCCCTCGACCGTCCCCTTGGCCGCGAGCCCGAGCGCGCCGGCGGCCGGGAGCGCGATGCCCGCCAGCACAGCTCCGGAGAGCGCGGCGACACCGAGGAACTTGGCGGCCTGCTGGGTCGTCGTCAGACCCCCGCCTGAGCGCTTCTTTGGCATGAGGGCAGCCTACGTTCTCATTCGCCGGACACAGGTACAGGCCTTGGCCTAAGCTGCTCTCAACTGTCACAGCAGTCCGATTGCGCATCAACCCCCCTGCACGGCCCTCAACGGAATTCAGCCAGTGCGAAGGCGTTCCCGAATTCGCCGTATCCGTCGCTGAATGTCCGCTGTGAGTTGCGTTGTGTGCCCCGATTGCGCCGGGATGATCACGCATGTCCCTGCGTCACTCCTCTGGGTGATCTGCCGCGTACGCATAGTCCGTTCGGGCCATCCAAGATTGGGCCCGAAGGGGGTGTTGCGCTGTCGCCACCTTCCGTAACGTCCTCAACTGGCAGCGGTGAATATGCCGCTGCCGCCGTGGGGGAGCCTCGATTCGGGAGAGGACGGCGCCGGCATGGGCTGGGTAACCGACTGGAGTGCGCAGGCAGCCTGCCGCACTACTGATCCGGATGAACTGTTCGTACAAGGGGCAGCGCAGAACAGGGCCAAGGCGGTGTGCACCGGATGTCCGGTGCGGACCGAATGCCTGGCCGATGCGCTGGACAATCGCGTCGAGTTCGGCGTGTGGGGCGGAATGACCGAGCGGGAACGCCGCGCGCTGCTGCGCAGGCGGCCCACCGTGACGTCCTGGCGCCGCCTGCTGGAGACCGCGCGGAGTGAGTACGAGCGGTCCACGGGCATGCTGCCCGCAGCGGTGGGCCTGGACGACGACGGCCTGCACGACGACGAGCTGCACGAGACGTACGCCGCCGTGGGGTGACGCCTGCTCGGGCGGCCACCCGTGGGGGCGGGGCTCAGGCGGCTCCGGCCGGGGTGGATCCGGCCGCGAGCAGGTCCCCGACGGCCCTGAGGCCCGAGAGGTCGTGCACGTCACCGGGCAGTGCGGCCACCTCGGCCACCGGGACCTCGGGGTGCTGTGTGGTGAAGCGGTCACGCGTGTCCTGTTCGCGCGCGACGACCTGCATTCGTTCGGCGTGCAGACGCAGCAGACCGGCGGTCAGCTGCTCGACCGACACCTCGCTGGACGCGTCGTGCGTTCCGGGAGTGTCGGGTGTGTCCGCCTCCGTGCCTGACACGGAGGGGCCGGCCGGCTTCCGGCCACGGCCGTGCGGCTCGGGGCTGCGCGATGTCCGGTCGTGCTGGGGCGGCTCCTGCTGCGGGGGGTCGTGGGGCGTGGGGTCGTTGCTGCGCTCGGGGGAGAGCGGCGGCTCCGGGGCCGCGGGAGGGGTGGCGGACACCGGGCTCACCGGGTCACCAAGGCCAGCCTTCCCTTCCGTCTGATCCACAATGCCGACGGCTTCAAGATTTTCCGCGGCCGCCAGTGCCCGCTCCTCGGAGAGCCGTGACGCCTCACTGCCGTGCACCCGGTTGAGCACCAGTCCGGCCAGCGGCATCTCCTCCGCGGCCAGCCGCTCCACGAAGTACGCGGCCTCGCGCAGCGCGTCCCGTTCCGGCGTCGCCACCACGAGGAACGCCGTACCGGGGGCCTGGAGCAGCTTGTACGTCGCGTCGGCCCGGGTGCGGAATCCGCCGAACATCGAGTCCATCGCCGCGACGAAGGTCTGCACGTCCCGCAGGAACTGGCCGCCGAGCAGTTTCCCGAGCGTCCCCGTCATCATCGACATCCCGACGTTGAGGAACTTCATCCCGGCCCGTCCGCCGATCTTCGCCGGGGCGATCAGCAGCCGGATGAACTTCCCGTCCAGGAAGGAGCCGAGACGTTTCGGCGCGTCCAGGAAGTCCAGGGCGGAGCGGGACGGCGGGGTGTCGACGACGATCAGGTCCCACTCGTCGCGGGCCCGGAGCTGCCCGAGCTTCTCCATCGCCATGTACTCCTGCGTGCCCGCGAACCCGGCCGACAGGGACTGGTAGAAGGGGTTCTCCAGGATCGCGCGGGCCCGCTCGGCGTCCGTGTGCGCCTCGACGGTCTCGTCGAAGGTGCGCTTCATGTCGAGCATCATGGCGTGCAGCTCGCCCTCGCCCTCGATGCCCTCCACCCGGCGCGGGACGTTGTCCAGCCGGTCGATGCCCATGGACTGGGCGAGCCGGCGGGCCGGGTCGATGGTGAGGACGACGACCTTGCGGCCCCGCTCGGCCGCCCGCACACCGAGCGCCGCCGCGGTCGTGGTCTTGCCCACGCCGCCGGAACCGCAGCACACGACGATGCGGATCCCGGGGTCGTCGAGGAGCGCGTCGGTCTCCAGCCCCGGTGCGATGTCCGTGTCCGCCGTCATGAACCCGCCCCTCGTCCGGAGCCGCGTCGTCCGCCGTCCCGGGGCGTGGGCCCCGCCGCGTCCGCGGTCTCGTCGCCGACACCCTGCTTGCGGAACTCCTCCGCCAGTTCGTCCAGCGCGGACGGGCTCATTCCCCCGGTGATCAGGGGGAGCTCCGCCAGGGGCAGTCCCAGCCCGGCCAGCACACTGCGCTGCTCACGCTCCAGACCCACCCGCTGGGCGTGCTCGGCGGCCTGCGCGACCAGCGGTCGCACCAGCCCCGCCGAACCCGTCACCCCGGCCCGGGTGAGCGTCTTCGCGATCTCCTTGCGCCGGCCCCCCGACGCCGTCCGCAGGGCGTCCTCGTCCAGCAGGTGGGGCCGGACCATGTTCACCACGACCCGGCCCACGGGCAGTTCCGCGGCCCGCAGCTCGGCGATCCCGTCGGCGGTCTCCTGGACCGGCATCTCCTCCAGGAGCGTCACCAGGTGGACCGCGGTCTGAGGGGACTTGAGCACCCGCATCACCGCCTGGGCCTGGTTGTGTATGGGGCCGATCCGGGCCAGGCCCGCCACCTCGTCGTTCACGTTGAGGAAGCGGGTGATCCGGCCGGTGGGGGGCGCGTCCATGATCACGTGGTCGTAGACGAACCTGCCCTGCTTGTCCTTGCGGCGCACGGCCTCGCACGCCTTGCCGGTCAGCAGGACGTCCCGGACACCCGGGGCGATGGTGGTGGCGAAGTCGATCGCGCCGATCTTCTTCAGTGCCCGGCCCGCACTGCCCAGCTTGTAGAACATCTGGAGGTAGTCCAGGAGCGCCCGCTCGGCGTCGATCGCCAGCGCGTGGACCTCGCCGCCGCCGGGGGCGACGGCGATCCTGCGTTCCTCGTAGGGGAGGGGATCGGACTCGAAGAGCTGGGCGATGCCCTGCCTGCCCTCGACCTCGACGAGGAGCGTGCGCCTGCCCTCGGTCGCGAGGGCGAGCGCGAGTGCGGCGGCGACCGTGGTCTTACCGGTCCCGCCCTTGCCGCTGACGACCTGGAACCTGCTCACGCCTTCGAGCCTAACCAGTCGGCAGGCAGGCTACGCACGAGGCCGCGTGTGCCAGGCATTACAGTCGGCTGCATGACCAAGTGGGAATACGCGACCGTGCCCCTTCTCGTGCACGCGACCAAGCAGATTCTGGACACCTGGGGCGAGGACGGCTGGGAGCTGGTCCAGGTCGTTCCCGGCCCGAACAACCCCGAGCAGCTCGTGGCCTACCTGAAGCGGGAGAAGCCGTAGTGGCGGGCGCCGTCGAGGCGAAGCTCGCCGAGCTCGGCCTGACCCTCCCCGACGTCGTGCCGCCGCTGGCCTCGTACCAGCCGGCCGTGCGGTCCGGGGTGTACGTCTACACCTCGGGCCAGCTCCCGATGGTGGACGGCACACTCGCGGTGACCGGCAAGGTCGGCGCCGAGGTCACCGCGGACGAAGCGAAGGAGCTCGCCAGGACCTGTGCGCTGAACGCCCTCGCGGCGGTGAAGTCGGTCGCCGGCGACCTGGACCGGATCGCCCGGGTGGTGAAGGTCGTGGGCTTCGTCGCCTCGGCCTCCGACTTCACCGGGCAGCCGGGCGTCGTCAACGGCGCGAGCGAGCTGCTGGGCGCGGTCCTGGGCGACAAGGGCGTGCACGCCCGCAGCGCCGTGGGTGTCGCGGTGCTGCCGCTGGACGCCCCGGTGGAGATCGAGGTCCAGGTGGAGCTCGTCGACGCCTGATCCCGTACGTCCGTGATCCCGCCCGGCCCGGTTGCCGGGCGGGATCACGTGTGTCGGAACCGGGCCGGCCACGGGGCGCGCGGGGTCGGAGCCGCCCCCGACGGAAGCGGGCCGCCCTGAACCGGGCAGCGCCAGGACCGTGCCGGCCGGGCCCGCGCCCGCCGGGATCACGGGGCGCAGGATCACGCGTTCGGGGGCCTGTGTGTAAGGGGCAGACACCGCGCCGGAGGCCTCTCGAACATCGGCGCGGTTCCGGATAGCCTCCGGCCATGCCCAACGGTCAGTGGTACCCACCGGAATGGCCCGCTCGGATCCGCGCCCTCGACAGCGGCGAGCTGACGGCCGTGACCCCCAGGCGCGCGGCCACGGTGATGCTGCTCCGGGACGATCCGCCGGGGACGGGCGGGGCGGGTCCCGCCGTCCACATGCTGCGCCGGCGGACGTCCATGGAGTTTGCCGGGGGCGCGTACGCCTATCCGGGTGGCGGGGTGGACCCGCGGGACGACGACCGCCTCGTGGGCTGGGCGGGACCGTCCCTGGAGAGCTGGGCGGACCGGCTGGGCGTCGGCACCCCCACCGAGGCGCAGGCCGTCGTCTGCGCCGCGGTCCGCGAGACGTACGAGGAGGCGGGCGTCCTGCTGGCCGGGCCGAGCGCCGACACCGTCGTGAGCGACACCACGGGCGCCGACTGGGAGGCCGACCGGGAGGCGCTCGTCGCCCGGGACCTGTCGTTCGCGGCGTTCCTGGACCGCCGGGGCCTGGTGCTGCGTTCCGATCTGCTGGCCGCGTGGGCGCGCTGGATCACGCCGGCGTTCGAACCGCGGCGCTACGACACCTGGTTCTTCGTGGCCGTGCTCCCGGAGGGACAGCGCACCCGGAACGTGTCCACCGAGGCCGACCGGACGGTGTGGATCCGGCCCGGCGACGCCGCCGAGGGCTACGACCGGGGGGACCTGCTGATGATGCCGCCCACCGTGGCCACCCTGCGGACGCTGAGCCCGTACGGGACGGCCGCGGAGGCGCTGGGGGCGGCCGGCGACCAGAGCCTCGTCCCCGTGCTGGCAGAGGCCCGCATGGAGGGCGACGAGCTGGTGCTGAGCTGGCCCGGACACGAGGAGTTCACCCGGCACGTCCCGGCGTCCGGCGGCTCCGCACCTCCTCCCGCGGGCGAGGGAGAGGGTGAGGAGGGGGACCCCGCATGAGTGACGCGGCCGCACTGCCCGGACAGCCCCGCGGCGGGGTCCTCTCCGGACCCGCCACCGCGCGTACGGTCAACGTCCTGGCGCCCAACGCCTCGGCGATGACGCTGGACGGCACGAACACCTGGATCGTCGCCGAACCGGACTCCGACCTCGCGGTCGTGATCGATCCGGGTCCGCTCGACGACGTACACCTGCGGGCCGTCGTGGAGACCGCGGAGAGGGCGGGACGGCGCGTCGGCCTCACGCTGCTCACGCACGGGCACCCCGACCACGCGGCGGGTGCCGCCCGGTTCGCCGAGCTCACCCGGACGAAGGTGCGTGCCCTGGACGTGGCCCTGCGCCTCGGCGACGAGGGGCTCACGGCGGGCGACGTGATCACCACGGGCGGGCTCGAACTCCGGGTCGTCCCCACCCCGGGGCACACCGCGGACTCGCTGTCCTTCCATCTGCCCGCCGACGGCGCCGTGCTGACGGGGGACACGGTCCTCGGGCGCGGCACCACCGTCGTCGCCCATCCGGACGGACGGCTCGGCGACTACCTGGACACCCTGCGGAGGCTGCGCTCCCTGACGGTCGACGACGGGGTGCACACGGTGCTCCCGGGGCACGGGCCCGTCCTGGAGGACGCACAGGGGGCCGTCGAGTTCTACCTCGCCCACCGGGCCCACCGGCTCGCGCAGGTCGAGACGGCCGTGGAGGCGGGACACCGGACGCCCGCCGAGGTCGTGACGGCGGTGTACGCGGATGTGGACCGCTCCCTCTGGCCCGCGGCGGAGCTGTCGGTACGGGCGCAGCTGGAGTACCTGACCGAGCACGGCCTGATCTGACCCGTCGCTCCCGCGCGGCCCTGCCGCCCGCCGGGCACGGGCGCCCCGCACGGGCGAGAGGCCCCACCGGAGTGGGGCCTCTCGGGGCCGTCAGGGGCCTTCCGGACGGTCGGCCCGGCCTGCCGCG
Source organism: Streptomyces sp. NPDC006296 (assembly GCF_040613235.1). NCBI lineage: Bacteria > Bacillati > Actinomycetota > Actinomycetes > Kitasatosporales > Streptomycetaceae > Streptomyces > Streptomyces sp. NPDC006296. Next base: position 26,767 of record NZ_JBEXRT010000007.1, read on the forward strand.
ACACGTGGTGGTGAGCTGCCGGGCGCCCGCTCGTACGGCGCCGGGGTGCGGGTGTCGGGGCTCAGCGGGACCGCTTCGCCAGCCGCTCCACGTCCAGCAGGATCACGGCACGTGCCTCCAGCCGCAGCCAGCCCCGTCCGGCGAAGTCCGCGAGCGCCTTGTTGACCGTCTCGCGGGAGGCGCCGACCAGCTGGGCCAGCTCTTCCTGGGTCAGGTCGTGCACGACGTGGATGCCCTCCTCCGACTGCACGCCGAAGCGGCGCGACAGGTCGAGGAGCGCACGGGCGACACGCCCCGGCACGTCGGAGAAGACCAGGTCGGACATCTGGTCGTTCGTCTTGCGCAGGCGCCGGGCGACGGCGCGCAGCAGCGCGGTGGCCACCTCGGGGCGCGCGTTCAGCCAGGGCTGGAGGTCCCCGTGACCGAGGCCGAGGAGCTTGACCTCGGTGAGCGCGGTCGCGGTGGCGGTGCGCGGGCCCGGGTCGAAGAGCGACAGCTCACCGATCAGCTCGCCGGGGCCGAGGACGGCCAGCATGTTCTCCCGCCCGTCGGGCGAGGTGCGGTGGAGCTTCACCTTGCCCTCGGTGACCACGTACAGCCGGTCGCCCGGATCCCCCTCGTGGAACAGCGCGTCGCCGCGCGCGAGGGTCACCTCACTCATCGAGGCGCGGAGCTCCGCGGCCTGCTCGTCATCGAGCGCCGCGAAAAGCGGGGCGCGCCGCAGAACGTCGTCCACGAGTTCTCTCCTTGTCGGCCTGTTCAGGGAAGCGTCGTTTCCATGATGCCGGACGGTAAAACAGTGCGATCGATCACAAACCAGTTTGACGCACGAGCGTGCCGGACCCTACGGCAGGGGGCCGATCGGGCGTGGCTGCTCGGTGACCGGGGCGGATGTCAGTGGCTGGCTCTAGGCTGGCCGGGCGTCCGGAAAGCCGGTGAGAGTGCAGGCCGAGGGGGCTGATGGGGTGTCGGGAGACGGGAATTCCGCCGTGGGCGAACAAGGTGTACGAAGTGCTGGAAAAGCCGCAGACCGCTCGGCAGGAGCGGTGACGGGAGCGGCTGCCGGCAAGCCCGCCGAGAAGCCTGCCGGGCGCGCGGCGAAGGCCGTCGGACCCGGGAAGACCGCGGCCGGGTCCGCGAAGAAGCCCGCCGGATCCGCGGGCAAGGCGGCCGGGTCCGCGAAGAAGCCCGCCGGACCCGGGAAGACCGCGGCCGGGTCCGCGAAGAAGCCCGCCGGATCCGCGGCGAAGGCGTCCGGGGCGGGCAGGCCGGCCGGGACCGTGAAGCAGGAGTCGCACCTCGCGATGGTCCGCCGCGCCCGCAGGATCAACCGCGAGCTCGCCGAGGTCTACCCGTACGCCCACCCCGAGCTGGACTTCCGCAACCCCTTCGAGCTCCTGGTGGCCACGGTCCTCTCCGCGCAGACCACCGACCTGCGGGTCAACCAGACCACCCCGGCACTCTTCGCGGCGTACCCGACACCCGAGGACATGGCCGCCGCCGTTCCGGAGAAGCTGGAGGAGATCATCCGGCCGACCGGCTTCTTCCGGGCCAAGGCACGGTCCCTCATGGGGCTGTCGGCCGCCCTGCGGGACGACTTCGGCGGGGAGGTCCCCGGCAGGCTGGCGGATCTGGTGAAGCTGCCGGGCGTCGGGCGCAAGACGGCCAACGTCGTCCTCGGCAACGCCTTCGGCGTGCCCGGCATCACGGTGGACACCCACTTCGGCCGCCTGGTCCGCCGCTGGAAGTGGACCGAGCAGGAGGATCCGGAGAAGGTCGAGGCCGAGATCGCCGCGATCTTCCCGAAGAGCGAGTGGACGATGCTCTCGCACCGGGTCGTCTTCCACGGCCGCCGCATCTGCCACTCCCGCAAGCCCGCCTGCGGGGCCTGCCCGATCGCCGGGCTCTGCCCCTCGTACGGCGAGGGCGAGACGGATCCCGAGAAGGCCCGGAAGCTCCTGAAGTACGAGATGGGCGGCCAGCCGGGCCAGCGCCTCAGCCCGCCTCCGGACTACCCGGGCAGCCCCGCCCCGCCGCTGGGAGCCGGATGAGCGGCCGTCCTGCGCGGGGGCGGCCCTCCCCTGCCGGGGGCCGTCCGGGGTCTTCCGGACGGCCGGCCCGGCCCGCCGAGGGGCCCGCGGCGAGGCCGCCCGACCGGGGTGCGGACCCGTCCGCGGCACCGACGCCCGACCGCAATACGGGCCCGTCCGGAACGAAACGGCCGACGGCAGGCGTTGGAACGACGGGGGTGCCCATGACGCACGCACAGAGCACACGGGCCGCGGTCGACGCGGCCGGCAGCGGGACGGGCGGGCCCCACGCCGACGCGCTCACCGTCCGCGACGACGGCCTGCCCGGCTGGCTCCGGCCCGTCGCGAGCGCGGCGAGGACCGTGAAGGCCCGGCAGCTCAGCCGGTTCCTGCCGCCCGAGAGCGGTGCCGGACGCGAGTCCGCCGTCCTCGTCCTCTTCGGCGAGAGCGAGCGCGGCCCCGAGCTGCTCCTGATGGAGCGTTCCGGCTCCCTGCGCTCCCACGCGGGCCAGCCGTCCTTCCCCGGAGGCGCCCTCGACCCCGAGGACGGCGACCACCTGACCACCGGCCCGCTCAGGGCCGCCCTGCGGGAGGCGGAGGAGGAGACCGGACTCGATCCCGGCGGCGTCCAGCTCTTCGGAGTGCTGCCCCGGCTCTACATCCCGGTGAGCGGCTTCGTGGTCACGCCCGTCCTCGGCTGGTGGCGGACGCCGAGCCCGGTGGGGGTCGTCGACCCGGCCGAGACGGCCCGGGTCTTCACCGCCTCCGTGGCGGATCTCACCGACCCGGCCCACCGCGTCACCGTCGCCCACCCCGGCAGCGGCCACCTGGGCCCCGCGTTTCTGGTCGAATCCACCCTGGTCTGGGGGTTCACAGCCGGTGTGATCGACAGGATTGTGCACTACGCGGGGTGGGAACGCCCCTGGGACAGGACCAGGCAGGTGCCGCTCGACCGGCGCTCATGACAGGCTGAGTCCCGTGCTGCGCTGTTCCGGGCCTGGCCCGGACCCCGTCGAACCGGACGGGCCAGGTGACGAATCTGCGAGGCTATAGACGGTGAACGTGCTGGACATCCTGCTGCTCCTCGGCGCCGTGTGGTTCGCGGTCATCGGGTACCGACAGGGCTTCGTCGTCGGCATCCTGTCCGTGATCGGTTTCCTGGGCGGTGGCCTCGTCGCCGTCTATGTGCTGCCGGTCATCTGGGACCGGCTGACCGACGGCTCGGAAGTCTCCTCCACCGCCGCCATCGTCGCGGTCGTGCTCGTGATCGTGTGCGCCTCCGTGGGGCAGGCGTTCACCACCCACCTCGGCAACCGGCTCCGCCGGCACATCACGTGGTCGCCGGCCCGGGCGCTGGACGCCACGGGCGGCTCCCTGGTCAATGTGGTGGCCATGCTCCTGGTGGCCTGGCTGATCGGTTCCGCGCTGGCCGGTACGTCGCTGCCGACGCTGGGCAAGGAGGTCCGCAGCTCCTCGGTCCTGCTCGGGGTCTCCCGGGTGATGCCCGCTCAGGCGTCCAACTGGTTCACGGACTTCTCCTCCGTGCTGGCGCAGAACGGTTTCCCGCAGGTCTTCAGCCCCTTCGCCGACGAAACCATCACCGAGGTCGACCCGCCGGACCCGGCGCTGGCCGGAAGCCCCGTCGCCACCCGCGCCAAGAAGTCCATCGTCAAGGTCGTCGGCATGGCACCGGGCTGCGGCAAGGTCCTCGAAGGGACCGGTTTCGTCTTCTCCGACCGCCGGGTGATGACCAACGCCCACGTGGTCGGCGGCGTCGACGAGCCCACGGTCCAGATCGGCGGCGAGGGCCGTCTCTACGACGCCAAGGTCGTCCTCTACGACTGGGAGCGGGACATCGCCGTGCTGGACGTGCCGGACCTGGACGCCGAGCCGCTGCGCTTCACCGCCCCCGACAAGGACGCGGAGACCGGCGACAGCGCCATCGTCGCCGGCTTCCCGGAGAACGGCGCCTACGATGTGCGCTCCGCGCGCATCCGGGGCCGTATCGACGCCAACGGCCCGGACATCTACCACCGGGGCACCGTGCGGCGTGACGTCTACTCGCTCTTCGCGACCGTCCGGCAGGGCAACTCCGGCGGCCCGCTGCTGACTCCGGACGGCAAGGTGTACGGAGTGGTGTTCGCCAAGTCGCTCGACGACCCGGAGACGGGTTACGCGCTGACGGCCGACGAGATCCGCGAGGACATCAAGCTGGGCAAGGCCTCCGTGCAGCAGGTCGACAGCCAGGGCTGCGCGCTCTGAGGCACCGCGTGTACTGAGCGCTCGCGCCCTGGATCCCCGCCCCTGAGCGCCCGCGTGCCGGGACCTTGGGGGCGCGGGGGTGCCGGGGCGCTGAGGTGCGCGGGTGCTGAGGGCTCCGGGACCGGGGGTCGGCTCCGGAGCGCTGTCCTGACCGGCTGAGGCCGGAGGGGGGCGTGGCGGGCGCCCTGAAGCGGTGCGGGCGCGGACATCCGCAAGCTCTCCCGGCAGGAGTGTCCGCACCGGCCTGAGTCCGGGCGGTGCGACCGTCGGCCGACTGCGACTGCGACTGCGACTGCGACTGCGACTGCGACTGCGACTGCGACTGCGACTGCGACTGCGGCCGCGGCCGCGACCGTGGCTCTCGCCATGGTGGTGACGGTCCGGTGGCCGTGGCGGGGCGCGGGACACGTGGTCGGCCGTCCGACGGGCGCGGTGGCTGCGTGGTCGCGGTGGTCCCGCGCGGCGCCGGCCGGCCGGCTGGCGCACGGGCGCCGGGGCGCTCGGCCCGGTCGTTCGCGCCCGGTCGTTTACGCCCGGACCTGCCGGGGCTCCGGGCTTCCGGAACTCCGGACTACCGGGGCTCTGCCGCCGTGCCGGATCCGCGTACCGGCGGAATCACGGAGCGCAGGAGCCGGAGACCGGATCTCGACGGATCCGGCATCCGGCGCGCCGCGCGTCGCCCGAGGGCGACCGCGTCATCCACGGGGGTGGCGCAGGCGTGCCGAGACCCAGCGGGCCCGGCGATGCAGAATGCGCGGGATCCCCAGCCGGAGATCGTGGAAATCGCTCATCTCGTGCACCCGGCTCGGTGAGCCGCCCCCCTCGTGAACGCTCGGACCGGCAGGAGCCGTCGAGCGGCGGTTGCGTGCTGCGTCATCGAAGTCGCGCGTCCAGCCCATACCCCGACGTGTGCCCCCGACCCAAGGTCGGTAATCGTGCGGGAGTCAGCCAAATGGCTTATGCGCCGGGCACATGGCTGTTCGTCGGACAGGTGTGCCGTTCGGGCTACCGGTCCGGCTCAGGATCCTTGAGCCAGTTGATGAGTTCGGTCGAGAAACCGACCGGGTCCTCCTCGTGGGGGAAGTGCCCCAGCCCGTCGAAAAGTCGCCACCGGTACGGTGCTTCGACGTACTCACCCGACCCCGCTGAGCTGCGGGTCCGGACGGCCGGGTCGAGCGAGCCGTGGAGATGCAGCGTCGGTACGCGCACCGGCCGCTTCATCCGGCGGTTGAACTGGACACCGTCCGGACGTGCCAGGGACCGCACCATCCAGCGGTACGGCTCGATCGAGCAGTGCGCCGTCGACGGGATGCACATGGCGCGGCGGTAGACGTCCACCGTCGCGTCGTCAGGGAATTCCTGCGTCCGCGGCCCCGACCAGTCGCGGATCATCCGGGCCACCAACGCCGCGTCGTCCGCCACGAGCTGACGCTCCGGGACCCAGGGCCGCTGAAAGCCCCAGATGTGCGAACCCGCCCGGGACTGCGCGGGGTCCGAGAGCATCGAGGAACGCCAGCGACGCGGATGCGGCATCGAGGACACCACCAGCCGCCGCACCAACTTCGGCCGCATCACGGCGGCGGTCCAGGCGAGATAGCCGCCCATGTCGTGTCCCACGAGCGCCGCGTCCGGCTCGCCGAGCGAGCGGATCACCCCGGTGACGTCGAGCGCCAGGTTCGCGGGGTCGTAGCCGCGGGGCGTACGGTCGCTGCCGCCGACCCCGCGCAGGTCCATCGCGACCGCGCGGTAGCCGGCGTCGGCCAGAGCGGTCAGCTGATGGCGCCAGGTCCACCAGAACTGCGGGAACCCGTGCAGCAACAGCACCAGCGGCCCGTCGCCCAGTTCGGCGATGTGGAAGCGTGCGCCGTTGGCGGCCACATCGCGGTGGGTCCACGGCCCGTCGATGCGGACGGGGCCGCCGGAACCGGCAGCCGGTCCCAGCGGCCCCACCGGGCCGGATGCGCTGAAATCGGGGTCGGTCATGTGGACGAGCGTGTCACAGAGACCGCCTTGTCCTGGACAGGCAGGTTCTCCACGGCCCTGTCCGAGAGTGTGCTCCCCTGTCCCTGCTCGATCGCACGCGTGCCGTCGACGGGCCGCGGGTGCGGCTTGACGCCCTGCAGGACCGCGGCGGTCTGCTTGGCCGAGGCGATGGACTTCTCCGGCGGCTTGACCTTCTTGAACTTGGCGAGCCCGAAGAGGGCGAGCAGGATCCCCAGCAGGATGAACGCACCGCCCACGATCAGGAACGACCAGGCGAGCCCGAGCCCGAGGTTGTGGATCCCGTAGGCCGCGGCGAAACTCAGCACGGGGATCGCGAACAGGATCAGCACACCCGTGACGATGAACGCCACGCTGCCGATCACTCCGCGCTTGACGTCCTGCCGCACCTCGGCCTTGGCCAGGGCGATCTCGTCGTGCACCAGCGCGGACATCTCCGCCGTCGCCGAGGCGAACAGCTGTCCGATACTACGGTCGGTGCTGCCCGCGTAGTTGCCGGGGTCGCTCATCCCTGACTCCCTCTCCTCTTCTGTACATCCGATGTCCGATCATGCCGGACTGTCCGGCTCGCTGCTCGCTCCCCCCGCCCGTTCGGCAAGGCGGCGGTGCTCGGCCGCCTTCCTCTCGTGGATCGCGGCCATCCGCAGGTGGTACTCCGGGTCGTCCTGTTCGTAGACGTCGGGCACGCCCGATTCGTCCGCGTCGAGTTCCTCCGCCTCGTACAGCGCCCTGTATCTGCGTACCCGCAGTTTGAGCAGTACACCGGAGAGTACGGCCGCAATCAGGGATCCGATGAGGACCGCGGCCTTGACCTCGTTGATCATGTCCTCGTCGCCGGCGAAGGCGAGCTCCCCGATGAGCAGCGAGACGGTGAAGCCGATCCCGGCGAGTGTGGCCACGGCGAAGACGTCCGCCCAGGTGAGGTCCTTGTTCAGCTCGGCCTTGGTGAAACGGGTGACGAGCCGGGTGCCGCCGAAGATGCCGATCGTCTTGCCGACGACCAGACCGAGAACCACCCCGAGCGTCTCGGGCCGGGTGAAGACGCCGGCCAGGGCGTCGCCCTTGAGGGTGACGCCTGCGGAGAAGAGGGCGAACAGCGGCACGGCGACCCCGGCCGACAGCGGCCGCACCAGGTGCTCGATGTGCTCGCCGGGGGAGTGCGTCTCCCCCTCGCGCCGGGTGCAGCGCAGCATCAGGCCCATCGCGACCCCCGCGATCGTCGCGTGGACCCCGCTGTTGTACATCAGCGCCCAGATGACCAGGGCGAGCGGGAGGTAGACGTACCAGCCCCGGACGCCGGTGCGCAGCAGCGTGTAGAACACCGCCAAACCGAGGAACGCCCCGCCGAGCGCCAGGAAGTCGATGTTCTCGGTGAAGAAGACCGCGATGATGAGGATGGCGAAGAGGTCGTCGACGACGGCGAGCGTCAACAGGAAGGCCCGCAGCGCCGCGGGCAGCGACGTACCGATGACCGCGAGGACGGCGAGTGCGAACGCGATGTCCGTGGCGGTGGGCACGGCCCAGCCGGCGAGGGATCCGTCGCCCAGTCCCGCGGCCACCGTGTAGACGAGGGCGGGGACGGCCATGCCGCAGAGCGCCGCGGCGACCGGCAGGGCGGCGGCCCGGGGGTCGCGGAGCTCCCCGGCGACCAGCTCACGTTTGAGCTCGACGCCCGCCACGAAGAAGAACACGGCGAGCAGTCCGTCGGCCGCCCAGTGGGCCACCGAGAGGTTCAGTCCCAGCGCCTCGGGGCCGATGTGGAAGTCACTGACGGAGGCGTAGGCGGAGCCGAAGGTGTTGGCCCAGACGAGGGCGGCGACGGCGGCCACCAGCAGGATGACGCCGCCGACCGTCTCGGTGCGCAGGGCCTCGGCGACGTAGTTGCGCTCGGGGAGGGACAGCCGGCCGAGCAGGGTGCGGCGGTCGGACGGGGGAGCGGGCGGGGCCACGAGGGAGACCTCCGGGTCGGGTGACGGCAGTGGTGGCATGGCGGACACACATGCCGACCAGACTTCCCGGCGCCCCTGTGGAGATGTCTATGTCGTTGTCGGTGCTGCGGGTGGCGCTGCTGCTCTTGATGTCGGTCGGTCCTCGCGCTGACCTGCGGACGCTTCCGCGTCGGCGGGCACGCGTACACGACGACGTGACCCGCCCGAGGGAATCTCCACTCTACCCGGGGTACCGGAAACGTATCCGGATCCACCGCCCGCCGCCCGGCAGCGTGCTCCGGGCGGTGCCGTTCGTGCTCCGGGCGGCGCCGCTGCGCCGGCCGGGCGGTGCCGGTTCGTGTTCCGGACGGCACCACTGCGCCGGGGCACTGGTCCTGCGGGGAACGCCGGCCCAGCGGCGGGGTTCCGGGGCCCGGCCGCCGGTCCTGGTGCCGGCCCTCCGAGGAGAGCCGGAAGGGGCATCCGGATCGCTCCGGATGCCCCTCGACGGCGGGCCGGACAGTCCCGGCGGGCGGACAGTCCTCGCGGGTGGGCGCCCGCAGAGGGCGAGCACCTGGCGGGTGCCCGGGAGAGCGAGCACCGACCGGGTGCCGGGGGAGTTCGGGCACCCGGTGGGGGCGGGGGAGATCAGGCACCCGGTGGGACGGGCGGTCAGGCCCGGGACCGTCCGGGCCTGTTGTCCTGCGGTCTGCCGCCCTCCCACACCGGTCGTGCCTGCTCTCTCAGTCCTCGGAGGACGCGGAGGGCAGCTGCGTCTGGATGAGCGCCATCACCGACGAGTCGGTGAGCGTCGTGACGTCGCCCAGCTCGCGGTTCTCGGCGACATCACGCAGCAGGCGGCGCATGATCTTGCCGGACCGGGTCTTCGGCAGCTCGGCCACCGGAAGGACACGCTTGGGCTTTGCGATCGGCCCCAGCGTGGTGCCGACGTGCTGACGCAGCTCGGCGACCAGTTCGTCGGAGGCCGTGGCGGTGCCTCGCAGGATGACGAAGGCGACGATGGCCTGACCGGTCGTCTCGTCGTTGGCGCCGACCACGGCGGCCTCGGCGACCGACGGGTGCGACACCAGAGCCGATTCCACCTCGGTGGTCGAGATGTTGTGCCCGGACACGAGCATGACGTCGTCGACCCGGCCGAGCAGCCAGATGTCACCGTCCTGGTCCTTCTTGGCGCCGTCGCCCGCGAAGTACTTGCCCTCGAAGCGCGACCAGTAGGTGTCGATGAAGCGCTGGTCGTCGCCCCAGATGGTGCGGAGCATCGACGGCCACGGCTCGGTGAGGACGAGGTAGCCGCCCCCGCCGTCCGGTACCTCGTTGGCCTCGTCGTCGACCACGGTGGCCGAGATGCCGGGCAGGGCCCGCTGAGCCGAACCGGGCTTGGTCGCCGTGACCCCGGGCAGCGGCGAGATCATCATGGCGCCGGTCTCGGTCTGCCACCAGGTGTCCACGATCGGGGCGAGGTCCGCACCGATGTTCTTGCGGTACCAGATCCAGGCCTCGGGGTTGATCGGCTCGCCGACCGAACCGAGGACACGCAGGGACGACAGATCGAACTTCGCGGGGATGTCCTCCCCCCACTTCATGAACGTCCGGATCGCGGTCGGCGCCGTGTAGAGGATCGTGACGCCGTACTTCTGGACGATCTCCCAGAACCGCCCCTGGTGAGGCGTGTCGGGCGTGCCCTCGTACATGACCTGCGTCGCGCCGTTGGCCAGCGGGCCGTAGACGATGTACGAGTGTCCGGTCACCCAGCCGATGTCGGCGGTGCACCAGTACACGTCGGTCTCGGGCTTGAGGTCGAAGACCGCGTGGTGGGTGTACGCCGCCTGGGTGAGATACCCCCCGGAGGTGTGCAGGATCCCCTTGGGCTTACCCGTGGTGCCCGACGTGTACAGGATGAAGAGCGGCTGCTCCGCGTCGAAGGCCTCGGGAGCGTGCTCGGCCGACTGCCGGCCGGTGATCTCGTGCCACCAGACGTCCCGGCCCTCGGACCAGGCGGTGTCCTGGCCGGTGCGCCGGACCACGAGGACGTGCTCGACCGTGTCGATGCGGGAGACCGCGTCGTCCACGGCGGGCTTGAGCGCCGAGGGCTTGCCGCGGCGGTAGCCGCCGTCGGCCGTGATGACGACCTTGGCGTCGGCGTCCTGGATGCGGGCGGCGATGGCGTCCGCGGAGAAGCCGCCGAAGACCACCGAATGGGCGGCGCCGATGCGGGCGCAGGCCAGCATCGCCACGGCGGCCTCAGGGATCATCGGCAGATAGACCGCGACCCGGTCGCCCTTGCCCACCCCGAGCTCGGTCAGCGCGTTCGCCGCGCGGGAGACCTCGTCCTTCAGCTCCGCGTACGTGATCGCGCGGCTGTCGCCGGGCTCTCCCTCGAAGTGGATCGCGACCCGGTCGCCGTTGCCCGCCTCGACGTGGCGGTCCACGCAGTTGTACGCGACGTTCAGCTCGCCGTCGGCGAACCACTTCGCGAAGGGCGGATTGCTCCAGTCGAGCGTCTCCGTCGGCTCCGTGGCCCAGGTCAGGCGGCGGGCCTGCTCGGCCCAGAAGCCCAGCCTGTCCGCCTCGGCCTGCTGGTACGCCTCCACTGTCACGTTGGCGTTCGCGGCCAGATCGGCGGGCGGTGTGAACCGCCGCTCCTCCTTGAGCAGATTGGCCAGACTTTCGTTGCTCACGACATCTCCCATTCCCAGGGTGTCCGTTGTGTCCCGGAGGACAGCTCATCAGGCTGCGGGCCAGGTGACAAGTGTCTGCCGGGAATTGGTTTAGACCTGTGCCCCGTGCGGGGACTCACGGGTCCCGCTTCCACGTGCAGCGTGATGTGAAAGCGGGACCACCAGGTCTCACGGACCGGATGAGGGAGTGGTTCAGGCACTCACCGGAGCGGTCGGTGCCGCTTCGCTGTCGGGCTCCGCGCCCCACACCGCTCCGGGGGCGACTCGGGCGAAGACCTCGTCGGGCCCCGTCCCCGAGCTGGCGCCCTCTGTCAGCAGGTAGGCCTGGGCCTCGCCGACATGGAAGTACATGCCGTGCAGGTGCAGGGTGCCTGCCGCCAGCCTGCGTGCCACCGACTCGTGTGCGCGCAGGTGTTCCAACTGCTGAACGACATTGGTCAGGCAGAGCTGCTCGACCGCGTCGGTGGGCAGCCGGCCTGCGATGCGCGCCCAGGAGTGGTCACGGGAACGCATGCGCTCCACACTCGGCAGGCCGTGCCGCAACCAGCGCCACAGAGGCGTCCGGGGCGTCTCCGGCTCGGCTTTCAGCAGAGCCTGCATGGCCCCGCATCCGGAGTGCCCGCAGACGGTGATGGATTCGACTTCCAGCACGTCCACGGCGTACTCGATCGCGGCAGCCACGGAATCGTCGTTTCCCGTCGAGCCCTCGCTGTCCGGAGGCGGCACGAGGTTGCCGACGTTGCGCACCGTGAAGAGATCGCCCGGGCCGCTCGCGGTGATCATGCTGGTGACCAGGCGGGAGTCGGCACAGGTCAGGAAGAGCTGTGAGGGCCGCTGTCCTTCCTCGGCGAGCCGGGCCAGCTCCCCGCGGACGAGCGGGGCGGTGGTGCGCTGGAACGAACTCAGCCCGCTGAGAAGCCGGCTGGCGCCGTGCCGGCCGGCCGAGGATCCTGCCGCGGCCGCGGCCTCGGCGGGGGCGGTCCTCGAGACGACGTACGAGGGGGCAGGTGTGCTGGTCGCCGGGGTGTCCTGCACGCCGTCGTGGCAGTGGTGGTTGCGCCACGGTGTCCATGGGCGGCAGCAGGAGTGGGCCGCCGACGCAGGCTCGGCGATCCGGCCACCGGAACGTCCGGTGAACTCGATGTGGGCTCCCATCGCCGTCTGCGCCGTGTACCAGTCCTGGATCGTCTCGTACGCCGCGTGGTCCATGAAGAAGCCGTCCAACTCGACGACGGCGTCGACCCCGTGGGGAAGCCTCCCCAGCACACGGCTGAGGCGGGGGACGGCCAGGAAGGTCAGCTGTCCACGCGCGGTCACCAGGTAACGGCCGTCCTGCTCCGTCACGGTGATCCTGGTGCGGGCCAGCCGGTGCAGGGCGACGGCGACCGCCACGACGATGCCGATCGCCACACCCTCGAGCACCCCGGCCAGGATCACACCGCTGATCGTCGCGCCGTAGACCAGGAACTCCCGGTGCCGGTGCACCTTGCGGATGTGGGCGAAGCTGACCATCTGGATGCCGACCACCATCACCAGGGCCGCGAGCGCGGCCAGGGGGATCCACTCGAGGACGGTGACCAGCAGCAGGGCGGCCAGCAGCACCCAGACGCCGTGCAGCACGGTGGAGGCGCGGCTTTCCGCTCCCGCTCGCACGTTCGCCGAGCTGCGCACCGCGCCGCCGGACACGGCGAGACCTCCGGCCAGTCCTGACAGCGCGTTGGCGATTCCCTGGGCCCGCAGCTCCCGGTCGAGATCGGATCGTTCGACCGGTGCGGGGGGTGGTGTCCCGTCCTTCGGTGCCGCTGCCGACCGGTCCGCGGCGAGCTTGTCCACGGAGACCGCGGCGAGCAGCGATTCGAGGCTGGCGACGAGCATGACCGTGAACACCGCCGCGGCGAGCGCGGCCACCGGGCCGTGCGGCGCCTCGGGCAGCGCGTGCGAGCGCCAGGAGGGGAGGTTCACACGGGCGATCCCGGGAGTCGCCGCGGCCGCGACGGCCGTGGCGATGACCACGGCGGCGAGCGCGGCAGGAATTCTGCCCAGGGACTTTCCGGCCCGTCCGGGCAGACGCGGCCACGCGATGAGGAGGAGGACCGTCAGCATCCCGATGGAGAGGGCGGCCGGATCGGACTCCACCAGGCGTGACGGAAGTGTCAGGGCGTTGTCGAGAGCGGAGCTCTGCGGTGCCCCGCCGAGCACGATGTGCAGCTGGGCCAGGGCGATGGCCACGCCGATCCCGGCGAGTGTGCCGTGCACGATGGCCGGGCTGACGGCCAAGGCGCTACGGGCCGCTCTCAGCGAGCCCAGCAGGATCTGGAGGAGGCCTGCGCCGATGGTGATCGCGCAGGTGGTGCGCCAGCCGTAGACCTGGATCAACTCGGCCGTGACCACGGTCAGTCCGGCGGAGGGGCCGCTGACCTGGAGCGGTGTGCCGCCCAGGAGTCCGGCGACGATCCCTCCGATCGCCGCGGCGACGAGGCCGGCGGCGAGGGGGGCGTCCATGGCGACGGCGAGACCGAGCGACATGGGGACGGCGATGAGGAAGACGGTGATCGATGCGGACAGATCCGCACCCGAGACGCGGAAACGTCCCCGACGGGGCGGCGGGCTGTGCGGACGCTTGATGCCCGAGGCGCGCGAGGGGCGCGAACTACGGGACGAGTGGTCGTTGCGGGTAGGGACGCAGGCAGACATGTTCCCGTCTCCTCCGGGGCAGCGCGGTCGCGGTGTACGAGTGACGGCGGCCGTTGATCACGGCGTGCAGCGGTGGGGTACAGCGGCGGGATTTTCAACTCTCCGTAAATGAATCGTAATGGAGAGTAAAGAAAGGTGTCCATGCTTTCGATCAAATAGCGCAGTGAGTCACCCTTCCAGGTGAATAAGCAGCTTTTCATTCGGCTTGTCGTACTGATTCCGGCAGGGCTGCGTGTGAGGTTGACGGCGCCGTGTCGGCACTTCAACGCACGAATCCTGCAAGGAAGAGGGTGGACGGATGATGGCCGTCACGAAGCGGATCGCACTGGGTGCCGTGGTCACGGCACTGATCACCGGCCTGGCCGGTTGCTCGGGCTCCGGTACGGGAACCCGGCCGGGATCCGGCGAGCAGTCGGCACCCGGCGCGGAGGGCAACTCTCCGGCGGCTGCGCCGAAGGGTCCGGTCAGCCTCATCGGTGACGGGTCCACCGCGTTCACGGGGGCCCAGCCGAAGCTCCCCGCGGCCAAGCGCCTCAAGCCCGGTCAGAAGCCGCCCCAGTTCGTGGTGTTCTCGTGGGACGGTGCGGGTGAGGACAGCCAGAAGCTCTTCTCGCACTTCCGCGCGGTCGCGAAGAAGTACGACGCCCGGATGACGTACTTCCTCAGCGGCGTGTACCTCCTTCCGGAGGAGAAGAAGGCGCTCTACGACCCGCCGCAGCACTCGGCCGGCCGCTCCGACATCGGATTCAACGACGCCGAGGGGATCCGCGACACCCTCACCGAGCTGCGGGCCGCGTGGCAGGACGGCAACGAGATCGGCACCCACTTCAACGGCCACTTCTGCGGTCCGGAGGGAGGCGTCGGCACCTGGTCGGTCGAGGAGTGGAAGAGCGAGATCAGCCAGGCGAAGTCGTTCGTCAAGAGCTGGAAGACCAACACACCGGCCCTCAAGGGCGAGGCGCCGCTCCCCTTCGACTACGACAAGGAGCTGATCGGGGCCCGCACTCCGTGCCTGGAGGGCCAGAAGAACATGGTCGCGGCCGCGCGGACCATGGGATTCCGCTATGACTCCAGCGGCGTGGGCAACCAGGTCTGGCCGGCGAAGAAGGACGGGCTCTGGGATCTCCCCCTCCAGCTCGTCCCGGTGCCGGGACGAGCCTTCGAGACGCTCTCGATGGACTACAACTTCATGTTCAACCAGTCCGGCACGACACAGGGCGACCCGGGCAAGCACGCGTACTGGGGCAACCAGATGCGGGACGGCCTGCTCCAGGCGTTCAGCCGCGCCTACAACGGGAACCGCGCCCCGCTGATCATCGGCAACCACTTCGAATCCTGGAACGGTGGCACCTACATGCGCGCCATCGAGGAGACGATCAAGACGGTGTGCACCCAGCAGGACGTTCAGTGCGTCTCCTTCCGCCAGCTCGCCGACTGGCTGGACGCCCAGGACCCCGCGACGCTCGACAAGCTCGGGACGCTGAAGGTGGGGCAGGCGCCCAAGCCGGGCTGGTCCGCGTTCCTGACGGGAACCGCACCGGCCGGAGAGCCGGCCGGCAGCCCCGCCCCTGCCGGGCCGGACCGGCCGGCAGGCAGGACGGCCGACGGGTCCGCGGGATAGGGCGGCTGCCCGGACCTCGCCCGGGCCGGTTCAGGCCGGCTGTGCGGCGGACGCTTCGGTGAGGTGCTCGTGCAGGACGAAGGCGGGGTCGACCTGAGCGGCCAGGTCGGCGCCCGTCTTCTCGTTGCCCCAGCTCTCCGCGTTCTTCAGGTGGAAGTGGACCATCTGCCGCGTGTAACGCTCCCAGTCGCGCAGCTCGTACGAGTCCTCGGCGGCGTTCTGCAGTGCCTGCAGGGCCATCCGGTTGTCCGCCTCCAGCAGATCGAACGGTGCCGGACGCCCCTTCTCCATCGCCCTGACCCAGTCGGAATGGCCGACTCCGACCAGCAGGTCGTCGCCGACCTCGGCGCGCAGGAAGTCGAGGTCGTCCTCGCTCTGCACCTTGTTGCCCACCACCCTCAGCGCGATGCCGAAGTCCCTCGCGTACTCCTTGTACTGACGGTAGACGGAGACGCCCTTCCTGGTCGGCTCGGCGACCAGGAAGGTCATGTCGAAGCGGGTGAACATCCCCGACGCGAACGAGTCCGACCCCGCCGTCATGTCGACCACCACGTACTCGTCCTGGCCGTCCACGAGGTGGTTGAGGCAGAGCTCCACCGCCCCGACCTTCGAGTGGTAGCAGGCGACGCCGAGATCCGTCTCGGTGAACGGCCCGGTGGCCATCAGCCTGATCTCCCCGTCCTCGAGGCGGACCGTCCGGGCGCAGGCGTCGTAGACCGGGTTGTCCTCCTGGACGCGCAGGAGCCGGGACCCCTGCCCGGGCGGGGTCGTCTTGATCATCGTCGCGGCCGAGGCGATGCGGGGGTTGCTCCCGCGGAGGTAGTCCTTGATGAGCGGCAGCTGGGCGCCCATGGCCGGGAGCGCGGCGGCCTCGTTCTCGTCCAGCCCCAGGGCGGCGCCCAGATGCTGGTTGATGTCGGCGTCCACCGCGACGACGTGGGCTTCATTGGCAGCGAGGTGGCGGATGAAGAGCGAGGACAGCGTCGTCTTGCCGCTGCCGCCCTTCCCCACGAAAGCGATCTTCATGTTCACCTAGGGTAGTCGCTCAATTGCTCCCTGTTGTCACTCTTCGTGAAGAAGGCCACTCCCCGGCGGTGTGCGGACCCCGGGCGCGTAGCCTTCCTACTTATGAGTACGTCTTCCTCGGATCCGCTCGCCGCCCTCGGGGACCTGCCGGGGGTCGCCGATGCGGTGGACTCCGTACGCAAGGCCGTCGACCGCGTCTACGGCCACCGGGTCATGCGGCGCCGCAGCAACGAGGTCACCGCCGAGGCCGCTCTGCGTGGAGCTCGCGGGTCGGCGGCCCTCTCGGGTGCCGACTGGAACCTCGAGGAGGTGCGTCGGCGTACGGACTTCAGCGGTGAGGACGAGGCGCGCACCGTCGGTGCCGCCCTCAGGCTGACGGCGGAGGCGGGTCAACTGCTCTCCATCTGGCGGCAGTCACCGCTCCGCGTCCTGGCCCGGCTGCACCTGGTGGCGGCCGGTGGCGCGACTCCTGACGACACGGTCGGCAGGCCCCGGCTGGCCGGTGAGCCGGTCGACGAACCGCTGATCGAGGCGCCCCTCCCCGGCGCGGGCGAGGTGTCCGGGCGGCTCGAAGGGCTGTCGCAACTGATCATCGCCGGTGGTGCCGCCCCCGCGCTGGTCGCGTCCGCGGTGGTGCACGGTGAACTGCTCGCGCTCCGCCCCTTCGGTTCGTGCAACGGCCTGGTCGCCCGGACCGCGGAGCGCATCGTGCTGATCGGCAGTGGGCTCGATCCCAAGTCGGTCTGCCCCGCCGAAGTCGGCCATGCGGAGCAGGGGCGAGCGGCGTACGTGGCCGCGTTCGAGGGGTATCTGTCGGGGAGCCCGGAGGGTATGGCGGCCTGGATCGCGCACTGCGGCCGATCGGTCGAACTGGGTGTCCGGGAGTCCACGGCGGTGTGCGAGGCGCTGCAGCGGGGCGCCGCGTAGCCGCTCGGTGCGCAGAGCACCCCCGGGCGGCCGGTGCTGCGTGTGCGTCGGCGGGGCCGGGAAAGGGGTGCGGCGGTACCGGTTCCGGTACCGCCGCTGGCACGTCCGCCGAGTTACCAAGCGTCCTCGATATATGCCCATCAGGTCGGGTTCATTGCCCGTCACCTGGTGCGGCTGGCCCGTAATCGACGGGTCGACGTCGCGTGGGTGCTCGGCCTTCGTGCGCGGTCCGTGGGGCCTGCTGTGCGTGAAAGGTCATCCTCGCGGATGTCCCTGGTCTCGCGGGCCGTTGACTCCTTTGTACTCCGGGGCCGGTGGAAGTGGAAGGCTTGCCCGCACTTCTTTACTTTTGTGTTCAAATAGTCGTGAGTCGGGCGTTCCGGGAGCGCCGGCCGAGGGGCGACGCGTCGATACGCGGCGCCCGGAGCCTCCCTCGGGGCGGGCCTGTCAGCTGGCGAGCACCGAGGACCGGCGGCGGTTGGCGTACCAGACCAGTCCGGCGGTCACGGCGGCCGCACTCAGCGCGGCAGCCGCCACCAGTGCGGGGCGGGGAGGCATCGAGAAGGCCGGCAGACGCTGCTTGAGCCGGACGGGCCGGTCGAAGACGAGAATCGGCCACTCCCTGAGAGTCGCCTCTCGCCGCAGCGCGCGGTCCGGATTGACGGCGTGCGGGTGTCCGACGGACTCGAGCATCGGCACGTCGGTGGCGGAGTCGCTGTAGGCGTAGCAGCGGGAGAGGTCGTAGCCCTCGGACTCGGCGAGAGCCCTGACCGCCTCTGCCTTGGTGGGGCCGTAGGCGTAGTACTCGATCTCGCCCGTGAAGCAGCCGTCGTCGCCCACCACCATTCGGGTCGCCACCACCCGGTCGGCGCCGAGCAGTTCCCCGATCGGTTCGACGACTTCGGCCCCCGAGGTCGAGACGATGACCACGTCGCGGCCGGCGGTGTGGTGCCCCTCGATGAGGGTCGCCGCCTCGTCGTAGATGATCGGGTCGATCAGGTCGTGCAGGGTCTCGGCCACCAGGTCCTTCACCTGTTGGACGTTCCACCCCTTGCAGAGCGCTGAGATGTATTCGCGCATCCGCTCCATCTGGTCGTGATCGGCACCTCCGGCAAGGAACACGAACTGTGTGTACGCGGTACGCAGTACAGCGCGTCGGTTGATCAGCCCGCCCTGGTAGAAGGACTTGCTGAAGGTCAGTGTCGATGACTTCGCAATGACCGTCTTGTCCAGGTCAAAGAAGGCTGCTGTGCGAGGCGAGAAGCAGTTTTCCACAAAGGTGAGCATAGGGGCCCGCCATTCGGCGTAAAGTCCGGCGGGTGGGTTTGCTTGAGAAGGGGCTCGGGTACACCATGGAAGTCACGGATCGTTCGCGACCGTGCTAACCCGGTCCGGCTCCTCCCCCCCCCGAGTCGGCCGTGGGGACGACCCCCGCTCTCCCCCCCGGCGGGGGTCGTCGCATGTCCGGATGTGTTTCACGGCCGAGGATCGAGGCCTCCTCTCCTCTGCGGGCCATGATCGGCGTCTCCTTGCAGGCATGGGATCGATCATCCGTCGTGACTGTGCGTAGTGGAAGTGCTGCGCTGTGAAAGTCCCCTGTACGAGCTACCGAGTTATTCACAGCGCCGGGGTTGTCCACAGTTTTTGAGCAAGATCCACATGTCTTTCCGTGCAGTTGCATGGTGATTCCACCTGCGAAGTCCGCAGGTTCCGGAATCGCGCCTCTCGGAAGCTTCGAGATCGCCGCGAGACCGCACTGAAGGGGCAGTGAGAGGGGCGGAGATCGTGGCTGGATCTTTCATGGGCGAGGGCACGTCGAGCGGCGAAGGGCCACGGAGCGGACCGCTGATCGTGACGGAGGACGCCGAGCTGCTGGACGATCTGCTCAGGCTGTGCGCGGCGGCCGGAGCGGTTCCGGAGGTCCATCACGGGCCTCCGGAGGGGAGGGGCGGATGGGAGCGTGCCCCGATGGTTCTGGTGGGTGACGACGCGGCACAAGGCTGCCGCGGGGCGGCGCGCCGCCCCGGGGTCATGCTCGTCGGCCGGGATCAGGACGATCCCCGTGTGTGGCGCCTGGCCGTGGAGATCGGCGCCGAGTACGTGCTGCGGCTTCCCGATTCCGAGGGGTGGCTCGTCGACCAGATCGCCAATGCGGTGGAGGGCGTGGGCAGGCCGGCACTCACCGTCGGGGTGCTGGGAGGACGCGGTGGCTCCGGTGCGTCCACCTTGGCCTGCGCGCTGGCCGTGACGGCGGCGCGCTCGGGGCGGCGGACCATGCTGATCGACGGCGATCCCCTGGGCGGAGGCATCGACGTACTGCTGGGCGGTGAGGCCTCCGAGGGTCTGCGATGGCCGGATTTCGCCCGTTCGAAGGGGCGGGTGGGAGGAGGGGCACTGGAGGAGTCCCTGCCTGCGTTGCACGGACTGCGGGTGCTCAGCTGTGGCCGTGACGACGAGGTGACCGTTCCGCCGCAGGCCATGCGGTCCGTGCTCGCGGCGGCGCGCAGGCTCGGCGGCGTGGTGGTCGTCGATCTGCCGCGGAGGGTCGATGAGAGCGTGGCAGAGGCGTTGGCGCAGCTGGACGTCGGACTGCTGGTGGTGCCCGGCGAGCTGAGGGCTGTCGCGGCCGCGCAGCGCGTCGCCTCGTCCGTCCGCATGGTCCTGGAGGACCTGCGCGTCGTCGCCCGAGGCCCCTACACCGCAGGTCTGGACGAGCACTGGGTGGCAGAGGCGCTGGAGCTCCCGCTCGTCGGCGATCTGCCTCCGGAGGCCGGGCTGTCCTCGTCCCAGGACAACGGGACACCCCCGGGCGGAGATCCCCGCGGGACGCTGGCTCGCTTCTCCGCCGCGTTCTGGGAGCTGGCGGACGCCCCGGCCCGTTCGGAGGCCGTCCCGGCCCGGCCTCGGACGGAAGGGACACGATGACCGACGCGTTGTTCGACGCCGTGCGCCAACGACTGGCCCGAAGCGGTGTGGCACCTACCCCGGCTGGGGTGGCCGCCGCACTGAGGGAGCAGGGCCGGTTGCTCGGTGACGCCGAAGTCCTCGGCGCTGCCGAGCAGCTGCGGGGCGAGCTGGTCGGTACAGGCGTGCTGGAGCGGCTGCTTGCCGACCCGGCGGTGACCGATGTGCTGGTGTCGGCTCCCGACCGGGTGTGGGTGGACCGCGGCGGCGGACTCGAGCTCACCAGGGTCGTGTTCCAGGACGCGGCGGCCGTCCGCCGGCTCGCTCAGCGGCTCGCAGCAGTGGCGGGGCGCCGACTGGACGACGCCAGGCCGTGGGTGGACGCGCGGCTGCCGGACGGAACACGCATGCACGCGGTCCTGCCGCCGGTGTCCGTCGGCTCGACCTGTCTCTCACTGCGGGTGGTGCGGCCCAAGGCCTTCACCCTGGCGGAGCTCGTTGCGGCGGGGACGGTGCCGCCCGGCGGAGACCGCTTGCTGAGGGCGCTGGTGGAGGCCCGAATCTCCTATCTGATCAGTGGAGGAACCGGCGCGGGGAAGACCACCTTGCTGTCGAGTCTGCTGGGGGCGGTCGGCGAGCGCGAGCGCATCGTGCTGGCGGAGGACTCCGCGGAGCTGCGGCCCGATCACCCGCATGTCGTGCGGCTGGAGTCGCGTCCCGCCAATCAGGAGGGTGCCGGGCGGGTGACGCTGCGGGATCTCGTACGCCAGGCACTCCGCATGCGTCCTGACCGTCTGGTGGTGGGAGAGGTCCGCGGAGCTGAGGTGACGGAGCTCCTGGCGGCTCTCAACACGGGGCACGAGGGTGGGTGCTGCACGGTCCACGCCAACGCGGCCGAGCACGTTCCGGCGCGCCTGGAGGCTCTGGGGACGGCTGCCGGCCTCGACCGTGCGGCTCTGCACAGCCAGCTGGCCGCGGCACTGTCCGTCGTCGTTCACCTCGTGCGTGACAGGAACGGGCAGCGGCGCCTGGCCGAAGTCCATGTGCTCGAGCGTGATTCCGCAGGCCTGGTCGTCACCGTGCCCGCGCTGAGCTGGAGCGACGGCGGGTTCGTTCCGCAACGCGGCTGGGAGCGGCTCGGAGTTCTGGTCGGGGAGCGGCTGTGACGGGCTCCGACGCTCTGATGCGCATGCCGGAGTGGGCGATGGCGGGCCTGACTGGTCTGGCCGGAGGTCTGGTCGTGGCCAGGGACAGGGGCGCACCGCGCGCTCGGGCCTTGATGACCCGACGGGGGACAGAGCCGTGGGGGCCGGCCGTATGGACCGGTGTCCGCGCCTTTCCCGACCGGCGGAGGGAATGGCTGTGTGCTCCCGTGGCGGCTCTCCTCGCTCTCCTGGGCGAATCGGTGCTCCCGTTGTTCGCGGGCGCCGTGGCGGTCCCTCTCGCGAAGCGCTGGATCGAGCGGCGTGAGCGGCGGCGTGAGCGTGAGGAGGCGGCTCGCGCGGTGACGGCGCTCTGCGGGGCGGTGACCGGTGAACTACGGGCAGGGCGCGAGCCGGGGCAGGCCTTGCTCGTCGCCGCTCGTGACGCCCGGGCGCTGGGCGCCGCCGAACCAGCCGTGCTGGCTGCCGCACGGTTCGGCGGCGATGTCCCGGCCGCTCTGCTGCAGGCATCGACCGGGCCGGGCCGCGACGGTCTCGCGGGTATGGCCGCCTGCTGGCGGGTCGCTGTGAACGGCGGAGCCGGGCTCGGTGCGGGGCTGGCCCGGCTGGAGTCCGCCCTGCGGGGGGAGAGGCGGAGGCGGGAGGAGTTGCGGGCCCAGCTCGCCGGCGCGTGGTCGACGGTCGCGGTTCTGGCATTACTGCCGGTGCTGGGCCTGGGACTCGGGGCGGCGCTCGGAGCGGAACCACTGAGAGTGCTGCTGCACAGCCCGGGCGGACTCGTCTGCCTGGCGACGGGCGGTCTGCTGGAGGCTGTGGGTCTGTTCTGGGCCTCGCGGATCGTGCGGGCGGGGGAGGCGGCATGACCGGGACGTATGCCATGGAGGCCTGGGCGTCAGCGGCCGGGGCCGTGGGGGCGCTGCTGGGTTCAGTGGGGTATCTCGGTCTCGCCCTGGCCGATCGGCGGTGTGAGCAGCGCGTACGCAGGAAGGGAGCGCGGCTGGTCACGTCCGGTGGGAGCAGACCGGCACGGAGGCGGTGGGACCCACGGGCAGCGGGCTGGGAACCTGCGCGCCGGTGGGCGGTGTTCCTGGCCGTCTGGGCGTCCGGCTGGATCCTCGTGGGCGGCATTCCGGGATGCGGGGTCGGCCTTCTGGCGGCGTACGGAGCGCGGCGGTGGTGGCGTTCCGCGAGGAGGCGCACCCCTGCCGGTACACAGAGCGAGGCTGCTTTGATCGCCCGGCAACTGCCGATCACGGCCGACCTGCTGGCCTCCTGTCTCTCGGCGGGTGCCGGACCGAGGGAAGCGGCGGAGGCGGTCGGGGAAACGATTGCCGGTCCGGTCGGCGAGCGGCTCGCCCGTACGGCCGGTGTGATCCTCCTCGGCGGCGAACCCGACCAGGCGTGGCGCCAGTTCGGAGAGCTGCCGGGGGCCGCGCCGCTGGCCCGCTGTCTGGCCCGCGCCGCATCGACGGGGGCACCTGCGGCGGAACCCGTGTCCAGGATCGCCGACGAGATACGCGCCGAGCGTGCGAGCGCTGCTGTGGCGCGCGCCCAGCGGGCGGGCGTGCTGATCACCGCACCGGTGGGGCTCTGTTTTCTGCCTGCCTTTCTGGCCATGGGAGTGGCACCGGTGGTGATCGGACTGGCGACCGGTCTCACCCGAAGCGGCTGAGACACGGCACCAGGTCGTCCAGGGGCTGGCCCGAGGCGAGCCGGCGGAACGGGTCCCTCTGGATGCGCTGCACGGCCTCGTCGGACTGCGGGCGCCACAGCCGCACCGCCGAGTGTGCCCGGGGTGAGCAGGGCTGCCGGATGTTCTCGAGCGGCGGCCGGGCCGCCGCTCGCTCGCCCATCGCATCGCGGCGTGGCCGGGATCCGGCCGGGGCGAAGCGCTGAATGAAAGCTGAATCAAGAGTTCCGGATGGAACACCGTGAGGTCTGAGACATGGGGGTTGATGTGGACAGGAAGTTCATGGAGCGGTCTCTGCGCGTTCTGCGTCGCGGGTGGACGGCAGGCTTCGGCCGGCGCGCCCGCCGCGGGGGCCTCGACCGGGGGATGACGACATCCGAGTACGCGGTGGGGACCATCGCCGCCTGCGCGTTCGCGGCGGTGCTCTACAAGGTGGTCACCAGCGGGGCGGTGCTGTCGGCGCTGCAGTCGTTGATCAAGGACGCCCTCGATGCGAAGTTCTGAGCGGATGCTCGGGCGGAGGGAAGGCGACCGGGGCGCGGTGACGGCGGAGGCCGCCATGGCCCTCACCGTGCTCGTGGCCTTCGCGTTCGTTCTCGTCTGGGCGCTCGTGGCCGCGGCGGACCAGATTCGCTGTGTGGACGCCGCACGCGCCGGAGCGAGGGCGGCTGCCCGGTCCGAGCCTGAGGCCGCGGTGCGGACCGTGGCGCGGGAATCGGCGCCGGACAGGGCTCGCGTGGCCGTGGAGCGTACGGGGGGCCTGTGGCGGGTCAGAGTCGAGGCACCGACACCGGGGCCCGGACCGCTTGCTCTGACGCTGAGTGCCGAAGCAGTCGCGCTGGCCGAGGACAGCGTCGGGGTGGATTCGTGACGAGGAGGGAGGGATCCGGGGACCGTGGGCTCGCGACGGTCTGGGTGGCTGTCACGACCGCGACGCTCTGCGCGGTCTTCGCGCTGGTGCTCGCGCTCGGCCAGGTCGTGGCCGCTCGTCACAGGGCCGGTGGTGCAGCAGATCTGGCGGCGCTCGCCGCAGCCGACCGGGCGCTGCGAGGTGCGGAAGCGGCCTGCGGGGCGGCTGCCGAGGTCGCTCTGGCGCAGCGGGCGGAGATCGTGCGCTGTGTGGTCCGTGCCGAGATCGCTGACGTGACCGCGCGTGCACGCTTCGGCCCCTACACACCGGAGGTCAGGTCGAGAGCCGGGCCTCCGCAGCCCCCGGCTGTCACCGGCACGGCCTCCGGCGCCGTCCCCGGCACTCGCAGCGGACACTTGCGGGCCGTGAACCTGGGAATGAGTGACTACCGAGTCCTTGGACCCGGGGACCCTGGATTCGGTGAAACGTGAGCCCCGGGAACCGGACAGCCCCTTACCGGAAGATTCGAAGAAGTCAGAGAATCCCCAGCCCCCGGAGAGCTCAGGGACCCGAGGCCGGAGGACTCTGGGACCTGAAGGCCCGGTGACCCGAAAGGTCAGGAATATCCGAGGGCCGGGAACCCCAGAACCCGAGAGCCCGGGAAATGCCTGTACCGAGAACTCGGGAACGAGCCGTGAGATACGCGGCACTCCTCAGCCGGTGCCTTCCGGTCGCGAGTCCTCAGCGCTTCCGCCCGGGTTGACCTCTTCGAGGTCCGGCGGCGCCGTTCCGAGCAGCTCGGTCAGGAGTCGCACCGCGCCCCGCTTGTGCAGAGGTTCGTTGCCGTTGCCGCACTTGGGGGACTGGATGCAGGAGGGGCACCCTGCCTCGCACTCGCAGGAAGCGATGGCCTGACGCGTCGCGGTGAGCCATGCACGGGCGGTGCGGAAGGCGCGTTCCGCGAAGCCGGCACCACCGGGATGGCCGTCGTAGACGAACACCGTGGGAAGGAGCGTGTCCGGATGCAGAGGAACGGAGACACCGCCGATGTCCCAGCGGTCGCAGGTGGCGAAGAGCGGCAGCATCCCGATGGCGGCGTGCTCCGCCGCGTGCAGGGCGCCTCCGAGGATCTCCGGATTGATCCGGGCGGCGTCCAGCTGGTCCTCGGTGACCGTCCACCACACGGCGCGGGTGCGCAGGGTGCGCGGCGGCAGGTCGAGTTTGGTCTCGCCCAGGACCTCTCCGGTGATCAGTCTGCGGCGCAGGAAGGAGACGACCTGGTTGGTGACCTCGACGGAGCCGAAACAGAGCCGTCCGTTGCCCCAGGGGATCTCGGTGTCGGTTTCCAGCACGGAGATCGCCGTGGTGTCGCGGGCGCTGGTGGAGTACGGAGGGACGGCTTCCTCCACCAGGGCCACCGAATCCTCCAGATCGAGGTTCCGGACCAGGTAGGTCCGGCCTTGGTGGAGGTGGACGGCGCCCTCATGGACGGAGGTGTGCGCGGCTGCTTCGTCGACCGTTCCCAGCAGTCGGCCGGTTCCCTCCTCGACGATCTGGACCGGACGGCCGCCTCCGCCCCGGATGTCGGTGAGGTCGGCAGCGCGTTCCCGGCGCGTCCAGTGCCAGCCCGTCGTCCGTCTGCGCAGCAGCTTCGCGGCCTCCAGCTGGGGCAGCAGTTCGGGCACAGTGGGGCCGAAGAGCGCGAGGTCGGCCGCTGTGAGGGGAATCTCCGCTGCCGCCGCGCACAGGTGCGGAGCGAGGACGTAGGGGTTGTCCGGGTCCAGGACGGTCGACTCCACCGGCTGGTCGAACAGCGCCTCGGGATGGTGGACGAGGAAGGTGTCCAGCGGATCGTCCCGTGCCACGAGGACGGCAAGAGCGCCCTGCCCCGAGCGTCCGGCACGCCCTGCCTGCTGCCAGAGGGATGCACGCGTTCCCGGGTAGCCGGCGATGACGACCGCGTCCAGACCGGAGACGTCGATGCCGAGCTCCAACGCGGTGGTGGCCGCCAGCCCGAGCAGGTCCCCGGAGTGCAAGGCTTTCTCCAGGGCGCGGCGTTCCTCGGGAAGGTAACCGCCCCGGTAGGCGGCGACGCGCCCGGGCAGGGAGCGGTCCACCTCGGCGAGCCGCTCCTTGGCGATGACGGAGATGAGCTCGGCACCCCGCCGTGAGCGCACGAAGGCGACCGAGCGCACACCCTGGACGGTCAGATCGGTCAGGAGGTCGGCTGTCTCGGCCGTGGCGGTTCGGCGTACGGGCGCACCCTTCTCGCCGTGCAGGTCGGTCAGCGGTGGCTCCCAGAGGGCGAACACCATCTCCCCCCTGGGCGAGGCGTCGTCCGCGACCTCCTTGACCGGCAGACCCGTGAGACGGCCCGCGGCGACGGAGGGATGCGCCGCCGTGGCGGAAGCGAGGAGGAAGACGGGATCGGATCCGTAGCGGGCGCAGAGACGGCGAAGACGGCGCAGCACCTGGGCGACGTGTGAGCCGAAGACACCCCGGTACGTGTGGCACTCGTCGATGACGACGAAGCGGAGCGCGCGCAGGAACGAGGCCCAACGGGGATGCGACGGGAGGATCCCCCGATGCAGCATGTCGGGGTTCGTCAGGACGTAATTGGCGTACTGGCGCACCCATTCGCGTTCTTCGACCGGCGTGTCCCCGTCGTAGACCGCGGGCCGGATCGCGGAGCCCAGGGGAGCCGCGAGCGCCTTCACTCCGCGGCGCTGATCGGCGGCCAGAGCCTTGGTGGGAGCGAGGTACAGGGCGGTGGTGCCGCGGCCGTTCGGGGCATGGGAGCCGTCGAGGAGGGTACTCAGTACCGGAGCGAGGTAGGCGAGTGATTTGCCGGACGCCGTTCCGGTGGCGATCACCACGGACTCGCCGTCCAGAGCGTGCTCGGCCGCGACGGCTTGGTGCGTCCACGGATGGTCGATCCCCGCCTGGCTGATTGCCGCGATCACTTCTGGCCGGATGCGATCGGGCCAGGTGGCATGGGTTCCCGCACGCGGGGGCAGGTGCTCCGTATGAGTGATGCGCGCTGCCCGGCCCGCCGTTGCGGCGAGCCGGTCGAGAACCACAGCGGGAGAGGGGCGCGAGCCTGCGTTCCCGGGTGGTCGACTGGGGCGGTGATTCTTGGCCATCGACACCGAGTGTGTCACTGGCGTGACGGACAATGGCCCCAAGGCGTCGTGCATGGCTGCTGGTAAGTGATTGAATGCCATCGCGGCTGGCGATCCGTCCCCTGACCTCCGTCGGGGAGACCGAGGGGCGACCGCTCGATAGCAAGGTGCTGGAGGATCCGTGGACCTGTCCCTGTCGACTCGCAATGTGTCCGGGCCTGGTGGCGACCGTACGGTCGTCGAGGTCGGTGGCGAGATTGATGTGTATACCGCGCCCAAGCTGCGCGAGCAGTTGGTCGAGTTGGTGAATGACGGCAGCTACCACTTGGTTGTCGACATGGAAGGCGTCGACTTCCTCGACTCCACCGGCCTCGGCGTGCTCGTGGGCGGCTTGAAGCGTGTGCGGGCCCATGAGGGCTCGTTGCGCCTGGTGTGCAACCAGGAGCGCATTCTCAAGATTTTCCGGATCACAGGTCTGACCAAGGTGTTTCCCATTCACACCACGGTCGACGAGGCTGTCGCGGCCACCGACTGAGTCGGCGCAGGCCGGCCGTTCCCAGGTCGGCAGGCATGGCGGTGACGGACCGGCAGGCGGCAGCAGACGGGCCGCCACGAGCAGGCGGTCGACCATGTGGTCGACTGCCGGCTTCGTCGGTTTCCGGGGGAGAATGAGAACAGGGGTACCCGGGCGTCACGCCCGGGCCCCTGAAACGCACGCCCGTACGTTCGAGGGGGATGGCATGCCAACCGTTGAACTCCGCTTCAGCGCTCAGCCCGAACACGTCAGGACGGCCCGCCTCGTGGCGGCTGCGGTGGCGCGCCGGGCCGGCGTCGACGAGGCGGTGCTCGACGAGGTCAGACTCGCGGTCGGCGAGGCGTGCAGTCGCGCCGTGGGGCTGCATCGCAGCCATGACATCACTGCGCCCGTCACGGTCGTCCTGATCGAGGACGAGAAGGCCTTCTCCATCGAGGTCGGCGACGGGCATCTTGCCGCGGGAAGCGGCACCTCGGCAGAAGGTGTGCCCGGCGGCGGTCCGGATGTTCCGGAGACCGAGGCCGACACCGAGGACGAGATGGGCCTCGCCGTCATCAGCGGCCTGGTCGACGACGTGGAGGTCCGTACGGGAGCGGACGGCGGCGTGATCCGCATGACCTGGCCGACGACTCCGGCCGTGGCGCTTCCCTGACCCACCCGGACGGGAACCGGCCTCTGGGCCCGGAGCGGTCCACCTAGCCCCCACCTCCTTTCGGCTCCGCCTGCCTGCAGTCGCTCTGCTCGGCTCCTCCCGCGGTCCCATCCGCCTCGGCGCAGACCCCGTACGCATGCGTACGCCCGCCCTGCTCGGCCCTTCACCGGGTCCGGTTCGGCCCGGCCTTGCACGTGGCTCCGCCCGACTCGGCCCGCACACCGTCCGCTCGCACGCGGTCCCGGCCCATACGGCCCACGCGGCCCGCCCTGCTCGATCCCTCGCCAGGTCAGGCCCGGCTCGGCCTTCGCGCGGTTTCGCCCGCCGCGGTTCCTGACGCAGCCTCGTCCGACGAGGTAGCTCACTTGCTGCAGCGCCTCCGCCCTGTGCAGTCGACGTGCGTCCGCAGACCCGGCTCCTTCCCGGGAAGCCTCCGCATGGACCCGCGCTCCACTGAGCTGCCTTCCGTGCGTTCAGCTGCGCCTACCCTCCCTCTGCTCGACCCGCGGCCCTTCGCCTCTATGCCCTGGATTCGGACACCGGGCCCGACGGCGTGACCAGCTGCGGGCTGTTCCGGTCAGCTTCGGATCCAGGCCGCCTCCGAGTGCCGGTCAGTGGTCCGACGTCGGCCACCCGCGGATCCGGGCCGCTCTCGGATCCGGGCCACCTACGACGCCAGGCCACCCCCGATCCCGGTCAGTCCCCGATCCCGGTTATCCCTGGATCCACGTCGTCTCCGGACGGCAGCCAGCCCCGGACACCCGTCACCCCCGACCACAACCAGCCCCGGATCCTGCTGATCTCCGGGGCCGGCCGGAGATCACCGATCGTCGGCCTGTTCAGGCCAGGGCCGTGTCGTGTGCCGAGAAGCCCCGGCGGGCGGGAAGGATCTGCTTGTTCGTGGCTCTCCCTCCGCGCGATCAGCGAGCACCAACCATGAGTCGATAACCAGCGACCAGAGGCCGGCGACCAGTGATCAATGACCGCCGATCGCTGATCTCCGGACATTCCGCGTATTGCAGGTATCGGGCTCGTCGCTCCCCTTGCTGCATTCGGGTTCGTTTACGTGCGGGATGGTGTGCCGTCGGGTGGGAGAAAAACCATTTCACTGACCACCCACTAGGTTGACCAGGCTCTTCTTCCTGCGTTCCGTCCACGTCTTGAGCACTGAGCGTCAAGGAGGACGTATGGCCGAGTTCCTCAGCACCCCACCGGTGGACCTGGTGCACGTTTCCGTGCCGTCCGGCCGGTCCACCGCGTTCGCGGCCGCAGCACTCACCAGCGGCAACAGGCTGATCGTCGTCGCCATCGCGGTCGTCGCCCTTGCCGCGCTCGTCGTGGCGCGGCTGCTGGCGCGCCAGGTGCTGGCCGCCGGTGAGGGCACCGAGCGGATGAGGGAGATCGCGGCAGCCGTTCAGGAGGGCGCGAACGCCTATCTGACCCGGCAGTTGCGCACCGTCGGTATTTTCGCCGCAGCCGTGTTCTTCCTGCTCCTGCTGCTTCCGGCCGACAACTGGCCCCAGCGGGCGGGGCGCTCGCTCTTCTTTCTGGTGGGGGCGCTTTTCTCGGCTGCCACCGGATACATCGGCATGAGGCTCGCCGTCCGCAGCAATGTGCGCGTCGCAGCCGCCGCCCGCGAGGCGACTCCCGCGGACGGAGAACCGGAGAAAGACCTCGCCGTCGTGTCGCACAGGGCGATGAAGATCGCTTTTCGTACCGGTGGCGTGGTCGGCATGATCACGGTGGGCCTCGGCCTGCTCGGCGCCTCCTGCGTGGTGCTCGTCTACGCGGCGGACGCGCCGAAGGTGCTGGAGGGCTTCGGCCTCGGTGCCGCGCTGATCGCCATGTTCATGCGCGTCGGGGGCGGCATCTTCACCAAGGCCGCCGATGTGGGGGCCGACCTCGTGGGCAAGGTGGAGCAGGGCATCCCGGAGGACGATCCGCGCAATGCCGCCACCATCGCCGACAACGTGGGTGACAACGTCGGGGACTGCGCGGGCATGGCCGCGGACCTCTTCGAGTCGTACGCCGTGACGCTCGTGGCCGCACTCATCCTGGGCAAGGCTGCCTTCGGGGACGCGGGTCTCGCCTTCCCGCTGATCGTTCCGGCGATCGGCGTGGTCACGGCGGTGATCGGGATCCTCCTCGTGGCCCCCAGGCGCGCGGACCGCAGCGGGATGAGCGCCGTCCACCGCGGGTTCTTCGTGTCCGCGGTGATCTCGCTCGTCCTCGTGGCGGTGGCCGTCCTCGTCCATCTGCCGTCCTCCTACGCCGAGCTGGGCGGGGTCACCGACAGGGCCATCACCTCGCACGGCGGTGATCCGCGCGTCTTCGCGCTGGTCGCCGTGGCCATCGGGATCGTGCTCGCCGCCCTGATCCAGCAGCTCACCGGCTACTTCACCGAGACCGGCCGCCGGCCCGTGCGGGACATCGGGAAGTCCTCGCTGACGGGCCCGGCGACCGTCGTGCTCGCCGGTGTCTCCCTCGGCCTGGAGTCGGCCGTCTACGCCGCTCTCCTCATCGGTCTCGGGGTCTACGGAGCCTTCCTGCTCGGCGGTACGTCGATCACGCTGGCGCTCTTCGCCGTGGCCCTGGCGGGTACCGGCCTGCTCACCACGGTGGGCGTCATCGTCGCGATGGACACCTTCGGCCCGGTCTCCGACAACGCCCAGGGCATCGCGGAGATGTCCGGCGACGTCACGGGCGCGGGAGCCCGGGTCCTCACCGATCTGGACGCCGTCGGCAACACCACCAAGGCGATCACCAAGGGCATCGCGATCGCCACGGCGGTCCTGGCGGCGTCCGCGCTCTTCGGCTCGTACCGGGACGCCCTCGCCACCGCGGTCGGCGACGTGGGTGCCCGGGCGGGGGAGCTCGGGCTGAGTCTGGACATCTCCCAGCCGAACAACCTGGTCGGGCTGATCCTCGGGGCCGCCGTGGTCTTCCTCTTCTCCGGGCTGGCCATCAACGCGGTCTCCCGGTCGGCGGGAGCCGTGGTGTACGAGGTGCGCCGGCAGTTCCGGGAGCACCCCGGGATCATGGACCGCACGGAGAAACCCGAGTACGGGCGCGTGGTCGACATCTGCACCAGGGACGCTCTGCGGGAACTGGCCACACCCGGTCTGCTCGCCGTCCTCGCACCGATCGCCGTCGGCTTCACCCTGGGGGTCGGGGCCCTCGGCTCGTACCTCGCGGGTGCCATCGCCACCGGGGCCCTGATGGCGGTCTTCCTGGCCAACTCCGGCGGAGCGTGGGACAACGCCAAGAAGCTCGTCGAGGACGGTCACCACGGGGGCAAGGGAAGCCCGGCCCACGCGGCGACGATCATCGGTGACACGGTCGGTGACCCGTTCAAGGACACGGCGGGCCCGGCCATCAACCCGCTTCTCAAGGTGATGAATCTCGTGGCGCTGCTGATCGCCCCCGCAGTGGTCCGGTTCAGCTACGGCCAGGACGCGAGCGCGGGCGTACGGGCTCTGGTCGCCGTCATCGCCGTCGTGGTCATCGTCGCCGCGGTCGTCGTGTCCAAACGGCGGGGAATCGCGGTGGGGGACAGCGGTGGACCGGCCGGTGGAGACGGTCACGCGGGTGGTGACGGCGCCCCGACGCCCTCCGGTCCGGCGGCTCTTTCCTGAGACGGACGGTCATGACCGAAGCCGAGCCGGTCATCGGTGACGCCCGCTCACCGGGGCAGCCGGCCAGACGCCCTGACGCAGCGTCCGTCGCATCCGGCCCGGGTGGGCAGCGGTCGGACGGGCGGACCGGACGGTGTGTCCGCATGGATGTCCGCGGGAGCGTCCGAGCGGGTGGGTGAGTTGTATCTCCCTCACATCTCTTGGTGCAAATGGCTGCAAAAGAATACATATCGGATACCGGGCGCCTGATTGTCACCCACGCGCCGTGTAAGTTCCGGGGCCGAGAGCCTTGGAAGGGACCCAATCCGGTGAACAAGAAGCTTGCAGCCGCACTGTCCGGCGGTGCGGTACTCGTACTGACGCTGTCGGGCTGCAGCGACGACAGCGACAACAAGGTCAACGACTGGGCGAAGAAGGTCTGCGACCAGGTCCAGCCGCAGTTGCAGAAGATCGCGAACGCCAACGCCGCGATCCAGCAGCAGACGGCCGACAACAGCAAGCCCGCCGATGTCCAGAAGACCGACTCGGCCGCCTTCCAGCAGATCTCGCAGGCGTACAAGGCGCTGGGTTCGGCCGTGGAGTCCGCGGGTGCGCCGCCCGTGGACGGCGGTGAGACCACGCAGAAGGAGGCCGTCAAGGAGCTCAACGCCTCCTCGGTGGCCTACGCGAACCTGAAGACCAAGGTCGACGCGCTCGACACGAAGGACCAGGCGAAGTTCGCCGACGGTCTCAAGGGCATCGCCGACGAGCTGAACAAGATCAGCACCAACGGTGACCAGGCGCTGAAGAAGCTCCAGTCCGGCGAGGTCGGCTCCGCGATGGCGAAGCAGAAGGGCTGCCAGAAGCCGACGGCCTCGGCTTCGCCCGCGCCCGCTCAGCCCGCGCCGGAGTCGGAGTCCGCGTCGCCGTCCGCCTCGGCGAGCGAGAAGTCGTAGAAAGCCCCTGACCGGCGGACGGCCCGGCCGTCCCCCGGACACGCGCACAGCGGCCCGGCAGTCCCCCCGGATGCCGGGCCGCTGCCGCCCGGCCGTCCCCCTGGGCGCCGGGCCGCTGCCGTTGTCGGCGGGAGCGTCCACAATGGTCGGGTGAGTACGACCAGCCTCCCCGCATCCGATCGCGCCGCCCGGCTCCGCGAAGCCCTGATCGCCGCCGCGTTCACCGCCGACGGCCTCCTCGAACGGCTCGGCGCGCCCGCGTACGCCGCCCTCGCCCGCAGCGAGACCGTCCCGGCGCTCCGAGCCGCCCGCGGGAACACGCCGCTGGACACACTGGTGCGGCTGTTCCTCCTGCAGCGCCCCGTGCCGGCTGCCTCGGCCGCCGAAGCCCTCCCGCTCGATGAGTGCGTCGAGGACGGCTGGGCGGTCCACGAGGACGGCCTGGTCAGGGCCACCGTCGACGTCCGCCCGTACGGCGGGCCCGAGGGGCAGGACTGGTTCATCGTCTCCGATCTGGGGTGCGCCGTGGGCGGGGCCGGGGGCATCGGCTCGCACGAGGAGGGCGTCGTCCTGGGCGTCGGAGGGGCCTCCACGACGCTCGCCGGGATCACGGTGCGAAGGCCCGTCACCTCGGCGCTCGACCTCGGCACGGGTTCCGGTATCCAGGCCCTGCACGCCGCCCAGCACGCCACCCGGGTCACGGCCACGGACGTCAACCCGCGCGCCCTGGAGTTCACCCGTCTGACCCTTGCCCTGTCGGGGGCGACCCCCGCCGACCTGCGGGAGGGATCGCTCTTCGAGCCCGTCGGCACCGAGACGTACGGCCTGATCGTGTCCAACCCGCCCTTCGTCATCTCGCCGGGCGCCCGGCTGACCTACCGCGACGGCGGCATGGGCGGTGACGATCTGTGCCGGACGCTCGTGCAGCAGGCCGGTGAGCGGCTGGAGGAAGGCGGTTACGCGCAGTTCCTCGCCAACTGGCAGCACGTGGAGGGTGAGGAGTGGCAGGACCGGGTGCGCTCCTGGGTGCCTGCCGGCTGCGACGCCTGGATCGTGCAGCGCGAGGTGCAGGACGTCACGCAGTACGCCGAGTTGTGGCTGCGTGACAGCGGCGACCACCGCACGGATCCGGCCCTGTACGCCGAGCGGTACGAAGCCTGGCTCGACGAGTTCGAGGCCCGCAGCACCAAGGCCGTCGGCTTCGGGTGGATCACGCTGCGCAAGTCCGCGGCGGCCGTCGGAAGTCCCTCGGTCGTGGCGGAGGAGTGGCCGCACGCGGTGGAACAGCCCCTAGGGGCCGCCGTGGAGGCTCATTTCGCACGACAGGACTATCTGCGGGAGCACGACGACGCGGCCCTGCTCTCCGCGCACTTCACCCTGGCCGAGGAGGTCGTGCAGGAGCAGGTCGGACTGCCGGGCGCCGAGGACCCCGAGCATGTGGTGCTGCGTCAGCACCGCGGAATGCGCCGGGCGACGAAGGTCGACGCCGTCGGAGCGGGGTTCGCGGGAGTGTGCGACGGTTCGCTGCCCGCGGGCCGGATCCTGGACGCCATCGCCCAGCTGATGGCGGAGGACCCGGTGCTGCTGCGCGACCGGACGCCCCAGGCGATCCGGCTGCTGGTCGAGGAGGGCTTCCTGGAGCCCGTGCGGTGACGGCCCGGCCGTCGCCGACCCGCGGCGCCGACCGTCCCCGGCGTCCGAGGTCCCCCGGCCCCGGAGGCCTCACGTCCGGGACGGCCCTCGGTGGCGCGGCGGCTCCCGGCCGACCACCGGGCCGTCCGGCTGTCCGGTAGCCCCACTGCCTCACTGTTCCTGTGTCCCGGCTGCCCCGCGTCCTGACCGCCCCGGGGCCCCGGTGGCAGCCCACGCCCGGTCTCGGCTGTCCCGCCTCTGCCCGGCAGCCCCCGCCCCGCAGCCGCCCCTGCCACAGCCGCCCCCGCCCCACCGTCGCCCCCGTTCCGCACGTCCCGTCGCCCCCGCTCTCCACCTGCGTGCTCCGCACCCGTGCGGAGCACGCGTCCGTACCGCTCCGCTCCGGCGTACCGGAGCAGCCCCTTCCGGCGTCGGGGGGCGGCCCTGCCAGCGGTGTTCCGGTCCCGGTCGCGCAGCGCTCCGGTGCGTCGTGCGGGTTCCGCTACGGCGGTACGCCGGACGGTCCTGCGGCGTTCATCCCGGGTTCCACGCACCGATGCCCCGGGGTGGCAGCCTCCCCCTGCGGAGCCGTCCGGGCATCCCCGACGGCCACGCCGTCCAGCGGGGCGCACGACGGCGCACGGAATCCGCGGCGGAAGCCGGGGCGAAGAGTGTGAGGGGTACGGGCATGGAGAGTGTCACCGCGGTCTTCGCCGGTGCGACGTTCGCGCTGTTCGGTACCGCACTCCTCGTCTGGACAGGGGCGCGCACCGTCCAGCGCGCGCCGGTGGCACGCGGTGTGAGCCCCGTCGCCTCCACCCTTCTGGCCACGCTCTTCGGCGTACTCTTCCTCGTCCTCGGCGTGTGGTGCCTCACCCGCATCTGATCCTCTTCTCCCGCAGGGGCGGCGGGCCGCCGGACGGCTTTCCGGAAGGTTCCCCGGCCGGGCCCCGAAACCCGCAGGCGGCGGCTCCCCGACGAGCGGACCGGGTGGTCCGGGCGGCAGGAATGGCGGAAGTCGGGTTACCGTTCGAGTGGCCGTTGCGGGCTTTTGCCGTTTGACACGGGGGCGGGTTGTACCGTCACACTCCGCAGCGACAGCACCGCGGGCAGCGCCACAGCGCCGCCCGGATGCCCACGAGTGCCGACCGGAGAGAAGAGCGAAGTTGTCCCCGACCAGCGAGACCGCAGGCCGCCGACTCGTCATCGTCGAGTCGCCTGCCAAGGCGAAGACGATCAAGGGCTACCTCGGCCCCGGATACGTCGTCGAGGCGAGCGTCGGGCACATCCGCGACCTGCCGAACGGCGCCGCCGAGGTGCCGGACGAGTACACCGGTGAGGTACGCCGTCTCGGCGTGGACGTCGACAATGACTTCCAGCCGATCTACGTCGTCAACGCGGACAAGAAAGCCCAGGTCAGGAAGCTCAAGCAGCTCCTCGCCGAATCCGACGAACTCTTCCTCGCCACCGATGAGGACCGCGAGGGCGAAGCCATCGCGTGGCACCTGCAGGAAGTCCTCAGGCCGAAGGTCCCCGTCCACCGGATGGTCTTCCACGAGATCACCAAGGACGCGATCCGGTCCGCCGTCGCCCACCCGCGCGAGCTCAACCAGCGCATGGTCGACGCCCAGGAGACCCGCCGTATCCTCGACCGCCTCTACGGCTACGAGGTCTCGCCGGTCCTGTGGAAGAAGGTCATGCCGCGGCTCTCCGCCGGCCGTGTCCAGTCCGTCGCCACCCGCCTCGTCGTCGAGCGGGAACGCGAGCGCATCGCCTTCCGTTCCGCCGAGTACTGGGACCTGACCGGCACGTTTGCCACCGGGCGCACCGGTGACGCTTCCGACCCCTCGACGCTCGTCGCCCGCCTCAGCGCGGTCGACGGGCGCCGCATCGCCCAGGGCCGCGACTTCGGCCCCGACGGGCAGCTGAAGCAGGGCTCCGCCCAGACGCTGCACCTGGACGAGACCGGCGCCCGCGCCCTGGCCGCGGCGCTCGCCGACTCCGCGTTCGCGGTCCGCTCGGTCGAGTCGAAGCCGTACCGCCGCTCGCCGTACGCGCCCTTCCGCACCACGACCCTCCAGCAGGAGGCGAGCCGGAAGCTGGGCTTCGGCGCCAAGGCCACGATGCAGGTGGCCCAGAAGCTGTACGAGAACGGCTTCATCACCTACATGCGTACGGACTCCACGACCCTCTCGGACACCGCGGTCTCCGCGGCCCGGGCGCAGGTCACGCAGCTGTACGGGGCGAACTACCTGCCCGAGAAGCCCCGCACGTACGCCGGCAAGGTCAAGAACGCGCAGGAGGCGCACGAGGCGATCCGCCCCTCCGGCGACCGCTTCCGCACCCCGGCGGAGACCGGCCTCACCGGTGACCAGTTCCGGCTCTACGAGCTCATCTGGAAGCGGACCGTCGCCTCCCAGATGAAGGACGCCACGGGTAACTCCGTCACGGTGAAGATCGGCGGCCGGGCGAGCGACGGCCGCGACGCCGAGTTCTCCGCGTCCGGCAAGACGATCACCTTCCACGGCTTCATGAAGGCCTACGTCGAAGGCGCCGACGACCCGAACGCCGAGCTGGACGACCGTGAGCGCCGGCTCCCGCAGGTCGCCGAGGGCGACGCGCTCACCGCCGACGAGGTCACGGTCGACGGTCATGCGACCAAGCCCCCGGCCCGCTACACCGAGGCCTCGCTGGTCAAGGAGCTCGAAGAGCGCGAGATCGGCCGTCCGTCGACCTACGCCTCGATCATCGGGACCATCCTGGACCGCGGCTACGTGTTCAAGAAGGGCACGGCCCTGGTGCCGTCGTTCCTCTCGTTCGCCGTGGTGAACCTGCTGGAGAAGCACTTCGGCCGGCTCGTGGACTACGACTTCACCGCCCGGATGGAGGACGACCTCGACCGCATCGCGCGGGGCGAGGCCCAGTCCGTGCCGTGGCTGCGCCGCTTCTACTTCGGGGCGGGGGACGACACGGCCGGAGCCGGTGCGGCCTCCGACGCGGGCAACGGTGACGGCGACCACCTCGGCGGCCTGAAGGAGCTCGTCACCGACCTGGGCGCGATCGACGCCCGCGAGATCTCCTCGTTCCCCGTCGGCAACGACATCAAGCTGCGGGTCGGCCGTTACGGTCCGTACATCGAGCGGGGCGAGAAGGACTCCGAGGACCACCAGCGCGCGGACGTGCCGGAGGACCTGGCGCCCGACGAGCTGACCGTGGAGCTCGCGGAGGAGCTGCTGGCCAAGCCGAGCGGCGACTTCGAGCTCGGCGCCGACCCGGTCGGCGGGAACCAGATCGTCGCCAAGCTCGGGCGCTACGGCCCCTACGTCACCGAGGTGCTGCCGGAGGGCACGCCGAAGACGGGCAAGAACGCGGTGAAGCCGCGGACCGCGTCCCTCTTCAAGTCGATGTCGCTCGACACGGTGACGCTCGCCGACGCGCTCAAGCTGATGTCGCTGCCGCGCGTCGTCGGTGAGGACGCCGAGGGCGTCGAGATCACCGCGCAGAACGGCCGCTACGGTCCCTACCTCAAGAAGGGCACCGACTCGCGTTCGCTGACGTCCGAGGAGCAGCTCTTCGACATCACGCTCGACGAGGCCCTCGCGATCTACGCCCAGCCGAAGCAGCGCGGGCGGGCCGCCGCCAAGCCGCCGCTGAAGGAACTGGGCACGGACCCCGTCAGCGGGGCACCGGTGGTCGTCAAGGACGGCCGGTTCGGCGCGTACGTCACCGACGGTGAGACCAACGCGACGCTGCGGACCGATGACAGCGTCGAGGACATCACGCCGGAGCGCGGCTACGAGCTGCTCGCGGAGAAGCGGGCCAAGGGGCCGGCGAAGAAGAAGACGGCGAAGAAGGCCCCGGCCAAGAAGGCGACCGCGAAGAAGGCCACGACGGCCAAGAAGGCGACGGCCGCCAAGAAGACGACCGCCAAGAAGGCCACGGCCACCAAGACGACGGCCGCGAAGAAGACGACGGCCGCCAAGAAGGCCCCCGCGAAGAAGGCCGCCACCACGGCGAGGAGCGCCGCCCCGGCGCCGTCCGAGGAGAGCTGACCGAACGGGCGCCCGGCCTGCGCGCACGGCACCGGGCACCCGCGGGAGCGGGCGTACGGCCGGGCGCGGGACGTCGCCGAGCCGGCCGTCGGCCCTGCCTCCATGCCGTGAGGACCGGGTCGCCCCGGACCTCACGGCATGCGCGTGAGACGGGCCGGCGCCGCTATGGGGCATATGTTCGGACGCGGCCCGCAGGCACCGTGCCGCGCCCGATAGGCTGGGCGGATGACGCGAGCCGAGCAGCCTCCGGTCGTGAGCCCCACCTCCGACACACTTGCCGCAGACTCACGCGAGCGCGCCGTACGAGCCCTGTTGCGTGTTCCCCCGCTCCGGCGGTTGTGGAGCGCCCAGCTCGTCGGCAGCATCGGCGATTCACTCGCCCTTCTCGTGCTGGTTCTGCTGTCGCTGCAGGCGGCGGTCCTCGAGGGCTCCTTCGGGCCCGGATACCGCGGGGCGGCCTTCGCCGTCGCCGCCGTCTTCGGTGCCCGGATCCTTTCCACCGTGCTCTTCGGAGCCGTCCTCCTGGGGCCTCTGACGGCGCTCGTCGCGCCCGGCGGGCCGGTCGACCGCCGGTGGCTGATGATCGGGGCGGACGGGCTCCGGCTCGCCCTGCTGGTCGTCGCGCCCCTGTGGATCGACTGGATGCCGGACAAGGCACTCATGATGGTCCTCATCACCGTGTTCGTGGCGGGTCTCGGTGAACGCCTCTGGGCGGTCGCCAAGGAGAGCGCGGCCCCCGCGCTGCTCCCCGCCCCGCCCCCGGAGGGCGCCGCCGTGCGCCCGCTGCCGGACCACCTCGACGCCCTGCGCAGGCTCTCCCTGCGGACGACCTTCCTGGCGGTCCCCGCGGCCGCCGCGGTGCTGCTGGTCGCCGCGCTGATCGGTGAACTGCTCGGCACCGGCTTCGACTGGTTCTCCTTCCACCAGGCGGCCCTCGGCTCCTACATCGCGGCGGGACTCTTCTCCGCCTCCGTCTCCACCCTGTACTTCCTCGAACTCCCGGCCACCCAGACGCCCCGGCCGCGCTCGCCCCTGGAGGGGCTGCGCCGGCCGTCCGCCGGCACGGGAACCGACAAGGGCCGCACCGGCAGCATCCCGCTGGTCGTCGCCGCGTGCTCCGCGGTCGCGGGGGCCGTCGCCGCCGCTGCCGGCGTCTCCGTGCTCCACGCCTCCGACCTCGGCGGCGGCCCCGCCACCTTCGCCCTGCTGATCCTGGGGCTGACCGGGGGCACCGCGCTCGGTATCCGTACCGCGCGCAAGGTGCTGCCCGCGCTGTCGCGGCGTCGGCTGCTGGCGCTGGCGGTGGCCGTCACCGGGGTGGCGCTCCTCGCGCTGGGCCTGGTGCCGGACACCGCCACCGGCCTGCTGATCGCGCTCCTCGCCGGTTACGCGGCGGGGGTCGCCGCGCACCTCGGGCACACGGTCATCGACCAGGAGACCGAGGCCTCCCGGCAGGCCAGGAACACCGAGCACCTCCAGGCGGTCGTCCGCGTGCTGGTCGCACTCGGCGCGGTGGGCGGCCCGCTGCTCGCCGCCGCGATCGGCCGCCACCGGCTGGGCTCCGGCGACTTCGTCTTCGCGCACGGCGGTGCCGCCTTCGCGCTGATGCTCATCGGCGCGCTGCTGCTGCCCGTCGCGGTGATCGTCCTCGCGAAGACCGACGACCGCTCCGGTGTCCCGCTGCGCCGTGACCTGGGCGAGGCGCTGCGCGGCGGCGACCCGGCGGTCGCTCCCGCGGCGAACGGTTTCTTCCTCGTCCTGGAGGGCGGCGACGGAGCCGGCAAGTCCACCCAGGTCGAGGCGCTCGCCGAATGGATCCGCGCCAAGGGCCACGAGGTCGTCGTGACCCGCGAGCCGGGGGCCACCCCGATCGGCAAGCGGCTGCGTTCGATCCTGCTGGACGTCTCGTCGGCCGGCCTGTCCAACCGCGCCGAGGCGCTGCTGTACGCCGCCGACCGGGCGGAGCACGTCGACTCGGTCGTGCGCCCGGCACTGGAGCGCGGCGCGATCGTCATCTCGGACCGCTACATCGACTCGTCCGTCGCCTACCAGGGCGCGGGCCGTGACCTCGCCCCGACCGAGATCGCCAGGATCTCGCGCTGGGCGACGAGCGGACTCGTCCCGCATCTGACGGTGCTCCTGGACGTCGACCCGCAGACCGCCCGGGAACGCTTCACCGAGGCGCCCGACCGGCTGGAGTCCGAGCCGGCCGAGTTCCACGACCGGGTGCGCTCCGGCTTCCTCACCCTCGCGGCGGCCGACCCGGCCCGCTACCTGGTGGTGGACGCCGGGCAGGAGGCGGAGGCGATCACCACCGTCGTACGCCACCGGCTCGACCGGCTCCTGCCCCTCTCCGAGGCCGAGATCAAGGCTCAGGAGGAGGCGCGCAGGGCGGCCGAGGAGGAGGCCCGGCGCAAGGCCGAGGAAGAGGCGGCGCGCAAGGCCGAGGAGGAGCGCCTCGAGCAGGAGCGGCAGGCTCAGCTCGCCAAGCTCCGTGCCGAGGAGGAGGAGCGCAAGCGCCGCGAGGAGGAAGAGGCGCGGCAGCGCGAGGCCGAGCGGCAGGCGGAGGAGGCCCGGCAGCGCGCCGAGGACGCCCGACGCCGTGCGGAGGAGGAGCGGGCCCGTCTCGAAGCCGAGGACCGGGTGCGCGAGGCCGAGCAGGAGCGGCTGCGCCGGCAGGCCCAGGAGGAGGCACGGCTCCGCAAGGAGGCGGAGCAGGCCCGCCTGGAGAAGCAGCGCAAGGCGGAGGAGGCGCTGCTCAGGTCCGAGGAGGCCCGTCGCCGTGCCGAGGCCGAGGCGGCCGCCCGCGCGGAGAAGTCCGCGGCCGACGCCGCCGCGCAGCGGTCCCAGGAGTCCGGCCGGTCCGGTTCCGGGTCGACGCGGTCCTCGGGGCCGTCCGTTCCGGACAACGAGCTCACCGTTCCGACACCGGTCGTCAACCCGAACGAGATCACGCAGCCCGTCCCGGTCGCCCGGCCGGAGCGGGACGTGGACGAGACCGCTGTACTGCCGCCCGTGCGGGACGCGGACGAGACCGCCGTGCTGCGGCCCGTACGGGACGAGGACCCCTCGGACCGGGTGCCGCCGGGCGTCTTCCGCGAGGAGCGCGGGGCTTCCGGTGCCGAGAACGAGAACGAGCGCACCCGTGAACTGCCGCAGGTCGGCGACGACCCGCAGGCGGCACAGGACGCCCAGGGCCGCCGGAAGCGGCCGCGGCCCGACTGGGCCGAGGAGACGCCCCTCGACGATCTGCCGTCCCTGGCCGACGAACTGCTCGGCGGCCACGAGGACGATCAGGGCGACTCCGGGCGGGGCGGGCGCAAGCCGCGCCGCTGACGGGCGCACGACGCATCCGGGAGCGTGACCGGGAGCGGAGCGCCGGGGCTGTCAGAGCCTTCCCGCACAATGGGGAGGCGACGGAACACCCGGCGTTCCCGCACCACACCACCGGAAGGGCGGTGACCATGACCGTATGGGACGACCTGGTCGGACAGGACCGAGTGCAGGAGCAGCTCGGTGCCGCCGCCGGGGACGCCGATGCGCTGGTCACCGCCCAGTCCGTGGGGGAGCCGGTTCCCCCCGGTTCGAGGATGACCCATGCCTGGCTGTTCACCGGTCCGCCCGGTTCCGGCCGGGCCACCGCGGCCCGGGCGTTCGCCGCGGCGCTCCAGTGCACCAGCCCCGACCGGGCGCTGGGCGGGGCACCCGGATGCGGCTTCTGCGACGGCTGCCACACGGCGCTGATCGGCACCCACGCCGATGTCGAGGTGATCCGCACGGATCTGCTCTCCATCGGTGTGAAAGAGACCCGCGAGCTCGTCCGCCGTGCCCAGCTGTCCCCCGCCGTGGGGCGCTGGCAGGTCATCGTCATGGAGGACGCCGACCGCCTCACGGAGGGTGCGGGGAACGTCCTGCTGAAGGCGGTGGAGGAGCCCGCGCCCCGGACCGTGTGGCTGCTCTGCGCCCCGTCCCTGGAGGACGTGCTGCCCACGATCCGGTCCCGCTGCCGTCATCTCACCCTGCGCACGCCTCCGGTGGCCGCCGTCGCCGATGTGCTGGTCAGGCGGGACGGCATCGACCCGGAGCGGGCGGCCTCCGCGGCCCGCGCCACCCAGGGGCACATCGGCAGGGCGCGCCGCCTCGCCACGGACGAGCGGGCGCGCGCCCGGCGCGCCGCGGTGCTCAAGCTCCCGCTGCGCGTCCACGACGTCGGCGGCTGCCTGAAGGCGGCCCAGGAGCTCATCGACACGGCGGCGGACGACGCCAAGCAGGTCGCGGAGGAGGTCGACGTCAAGGAGACGGACGACCTGAA
This sequence comes from Streptomyces sp. NPDC006296, assembly GCF_040613235.1. Classification (NCBI taxonomy): domain Bacteria; kingdom Bacillati; phylum Actinomycetota; class Actinomycetes; order Kitasatosporales; family Streptomycetaceae; genus Streptomyces; species Streptomyces sp. NPDC006296. Next base: position 69,437 of record NZ_JBEXRT010000007.1, read on the forward strand.
GGCGGCGCTCGGCGCCGTGGCCGGCGGCCGGATGCCGCGGGGCACCGCGGGGGCGATGAAGGAGCTGGAGGACCGGCAGAAGCGCCGCAGGACGCGTACCCAGCGCGACAGCCTCGACCTGGCGCTGAGCGAACTCACCGGCTTCTACCGCGATGTGCTGGCCCTCCAGCTCGGGTCCGGGACGGCGCTGGCCAACACGGACGTACGGGACTCCCTGGACCGGATCGCCGAGTCCTCCACCCCCGAGCGCACCCTGCGCCGGATCGAGGCCGTGTTCGCCTGCCGCCGTGCCCTCGACCGCAACGTCGCACCCCTGCTCGCCGTGGAGTCGATGGCGGTGGCGCTCCGGGCGGGCTGATCCCTCCCCGGCCGACCCCGTCCGGGCGGGCTGATCCCTCCGGGCGGGCCGACTCCGTCCGGGGCCGATCCCCTCCGGGCGGGCCGAGTCCGGGAGCGGGTGCCCGGCGCCGTGGTCCCGCCCGGTCGGTGAGGCCGGCTGAATTCACCCGTATGAGCAGGGAATCGGTCGACTCGTCACACGGCGGCTACGCTCCGGGGATGGACACCAGGCGCCTGCTCCGTACGTTCGCCATCGCGCTCGGCACTGCCGGCCTTCTCGTCTCCGGCTGTTCCGGCGGAGGTTCGGCGCCGAGCGCGTCGGCGACGGGCTCGGCCGCCTCCGAGGAACTCCAGCCGTACTACGGCCAGGAGCTCCGCTGGCGTGACTGCGGAGTCGAGGGCTTCCAGTGCACCACGATGAAGGCCCCGCTGGACTACGCCGAGCCCGACGGCGGCGACGTGAAGCTCGCCGTTTCACGGAAGAAGGCGACCGGTCCGGGCAAGCGGATCGGCTCGCTCCTGGTGAATCCCGGCGGACCCGGCGGCTCGGCCGTCGGCTACCTCCAGGGGTACGCGGCCATCGGCTACCCGGCGCCGGTCCGTGCCCGGTACGACATGGTGGCCGTCGATCCGCGCGGGGTGGCCCGCAGCGAGCCGGTCGAGTGCCTCACCGGCAAGGAGATGGACACCTACACGCAGGTGGACCAGACCCCGGACGACAAGGCCGAGGTCGCCGCGCTCGCCGCGTCCTACGAGAAGTTCGCGGCCGGCTGCGAGAAGCGCTCCGGGAAGATCCTCCCGCACGTCTCCACCGTCGAGACGGCGCGCGACATGGACATCCTGCGCTCGCTGCTCGGTGACGACAAGCTGCACTACGTCGGGGCCTCGTACGGCACGTTCCTCGGCGCGACGTATGCCGACCTCTTCCCCGCGCGGGTCGGGCGGCTCGTCCTGGACGGTGCCATGGACCCGTCGCTCCCCGCGATCGACATCAACCGCGACCAGACCGCGGGTTTCGAGGCGGCGTTCCAGTCCTTCGCCGCCGACTGCGTGAAGCAGGACGACTGCCCGCTCGGCACGACGTCCACCGCGAACGCGGCGACCGAGCTCAAGAAGCTCTTCGCCGACCTGGACTCCGAGCCGGCGGCGACGGGCGGGACCCGCCGGTTGACGGAGTCGCTGGGCACCACCGGGGTGATCGCCGCGATGTACGACGAGTCCGCCTGGCCCCAGCTCCGCCAGGCGGTCGCCGCCGCGCAGCGCGGCGACGGCTCCGGCCTCCTCGCCCTGGCCGACAGCTACTACGAGCGCGACCCGAACGGCTCGTACCAGAACCTGATGTTCGCCAACGCCGCCGTGAACTGCCTCGACCTCGCCCCCGCCTTCTCCGGCCCCGAAGCGGTGGAGAAGGCGCTCCCGGAGTTCGAGAAGGCATCCCCGGTCTTCGGCCGGGGGTTCGCCTGGGCGGCCCTGAACTGCGCTCCCTGGCCCGTGGAGCCCACCGGCACTCCGCACCGCACGGAGGCCGAGGGCGCGGCCCCGATCGTCGTCGTCGGCACCACCCGCGACCCGGCCACCCCCTACACGTGGGCGAAGTCCCTGGCGGACCAGCTCTCCTCCGGCACCCTGCTGACCTACGAGGGCGACGGCCACACGGCGTACGGCCGGGGGAGCGACTGCATCGACACGGCGATCAACACCTATCTGTTGGACGGCACACCTCCCGAGGACGGCAAGAAGTGCACCTGACCTGCGCATACGGCCGCGGTGACGGGTGGTGCGGAGCACCCCGCGAAACTGTGTAGACTTGGCCTCGCTGCTGACCGCACCATGGTGTGACAGAGCGTGCCGCCTTAGCTCAGATGGCCAGAGCAACGCACTCGTAATGCGTAGGTCTCGGGTTCGAATCCCGAAGGCGGCTCAGTCAAACCCCAGGTCACATTGCCCGTGACCTGGGGTTTTTTGTTGCTCTGGGCGTGACGGGGGACGCGGTCGGGGTGTCGTGGCTTTGCTTGCGTGAGCGATGCGTGAGCGGAGCGGGCTGGTGCCCTACCTCTTGCGCTTCTCCGCTTGCCCTTCCTCTTGGCCCTGGCCTCGGCCGTATTCTTGTCGACTTGCGGCAGGAAGCTCTGGCAAATGTCCCGCGTTATCCGAGTGTCACCGTGCTCGAGCGTGACCGACACGATCTTCACGTCGATGCCGGCGGCGAGCATGAGTGAGACCGCGCCGTGCCGGAGGTCGTGCAGTCAGATCGGCGGGAAGCCGAAAGCGGCGACGAGGCGCTCGAAGAGGTCGGTCAGCTTCCCAGGATGGAGCCGGGAGCCGTCTTCCCGGGTGAAGACCATGCCGGTCTCGACCCAGGCTGATCGCCACTCCTCGCATTCAGCGTCCTGCTGCGCGCGGTGCCGCCTCAGAACGTTGACGGTGCCGTCGTCGAGCGCGACCACGCGGAAGCCGCAGTCTGTCTTGGGCTCGGAGGTCTCGACCTCTCACCTGCGTTCTCAGGTAGCCCAGTTCGTGATCCTGCCTTCCCGGCAGGCGCTGGATGCGGTGACGCTGTGGGTGGCGGCGCCGCACCTGCAGCCCCCGTGGCAGCATGCCCCGCGTCTGGCGGTGGTCGGGCCGGCGAAGCGGTGCGGCAAGTCGCGGCTGCTGGAGGTGCTGATCGAGACGGTCCACGAGCCGATGCTCACCATCAACACCACGCCCGCGGCCGTCCTCCGCTCCATCACCGACGAACCTCCCACCCTGCTGGTGGACGAGGCGGACACCATCTTCAGCACCTCGAAGATGGCGGAGATGCGGGGCATGCTCAACGCCGACCACCAGCGCAACCGCATAGCCGCATGGACACAGCCGCTGCTCGATGAGGCCGCCGGCCGGGAACCGGTGATGCCGGTGGACCGCGCCCCCGACACCTGGGAGCCCCTGGTGCCCGTCGCCGACCTTGCCGCCGGGCCCTGGCCTCGCCTCGCCCGCGCGGCGTGCGCGCAGATGGTGGCGGCCGAAGCGGCGGCTGAGGAATACCATCCAGCTCAACGCGGATCCTGGCCGAGATCCGCCGGGTCTTCGCCGCCAAGCGCGAGGTCGACAGCTTCTCCAGCAGGTCGGCTACCTGTGAGGCCGTCGGGTCCGTGACGGTGGTGCACAGGCGGAACCTGGCGATGGGGAACGTCCGCGTGACGCAATCGCCCCGCTTCCCTATGACCCGCAGTCCTGGCGCGGAGCTCGGCGGTCACACGTTGCTCGTCAGAAGAGTGGCCAGGGCGGTTGCCTTGAAACCCGGGTACACAGTGCATCTGTGCGGTACAACAGGTATGAACTCTGCTGTCACGTCGCAGATTCAGCGTGCAGCAGGGGGAGTCGCGGCGGCTTAGCTGGGGGTAATGAATTTGCCGATCATCGCAGATCGATTCGCTCTGCCTAGCTCTCCTGTCAGCGAAGGAGGGCATGCGAAGCTATTTAAGGCAGCAGACCTTGAGAATGATAATTCATCAGTGGCAGTCAAGATCTTCAATCCTTCAAAGGTCTTGGATGATCGCGTTCTGCAAGCTGCCTGGACTAACGAACTGAGTGCTTACCAAGCGCTTGGAGATCATGCAAATCTTGCCCGGCTGATCGACTGGGGCCGCTGCAACGACGGATGCCCGTACCTCGTTTTCGAATGGCTAGATCAGGATCTTCTAGCAGCACTTGATGACCTCCAGATTGAAGGATGGGACGATTTCTGGCCGGTGGCCAGAGAAATTCTCTCGGGGCTTGCTGTCATCCATGCGGAGGGGTTCGTCCACAGAGACGTAAAGCCGGAGAACATACTCATGTCTGCGACTGGCGGGTACAAGGTCGCCGACTTCGGCACTACGCGACTTGCGGAGACTGTCAGCCTCGGACTCACCATGGCCCCGTTGGGGACGGTGCCGTATTCGCCGCAGGAGCGAGGAACTCGGACGCCCACGGCGTCGTATGACCTTTATTCTTTCGCTGTCTTGGTGCTTGTCTGCCTTACAGGTCGAGTTCCAGCTGATGAGGAAAATGTACTATCTGGATTTGCGAACCTAGACCTACCACCGGAAATTGCCAAAGCGCTAGCACCATGCCTATCGGACAATCCAGACGATCGCCCTCCGAGTGCTGGTGTGCTGAAAGCCCAGCTGGAGGAAATTCAAAGTCGCCGGGAGATGCGACGTGCACCTGAAGTTGAGATTTTTTTGGACTTCCCTGATCAGGTGCTACAAGCCTTCCTGAAACAGTACAACGTATCGATGTCCAAGAGCCAGGTCTTGGACGACATCCGGGAAGTGGGTGCGCTGGCTTTCGACGGACGTGCGGGAGCGAAGCCAGATCTCCAACTGTGCGGACAAAGATTCATGTTGCGTCTCCAAGAGCATCGGACCCGTCCAGGTCTCCTGCGAGTTGTTCGCGTACAACGTGCCCCTGCACAGGTGCTTGAGCTGGCGCGCTCAACGTGGTATCGCCCACGTCTCAAGTTGCGAACGAGCTCACCAACAGATGCGCGCAATGCAGCAAGAGAGCTTACAGAACTTCTGGAGTTGGTAACTGAGAAAGACGGCGAGCGGGCGCAGAGAGAGGCGGCCGCAGCCGATGCAGATGCATTCTCTCCGTGGCGCTCTTCTCTGAACGCCAAGTTTGCTCTTGAGAATGAGCGGGGCGTTCGTGTCAAATATGACCAATATCGGCGAGACGGGAGCAGAGTTCGATTCCGTGTTGAGGACGCCACGGGGGTTGAAATTGGTGAAGCGCGACTGATTAGGGAAGGAAGCAGGAGGGTACTCTTCGGAGAAGTTGAAGGGATCGAAAATAATGACGTGATTCTCTATGTCACCAGTGTCCGCGGGGGTAGCAATGCACTCCCCCGGCGGGGCTACCTAGAGTTCGACTCCGAAGCGTCAAAGTCCAAGCTGAAACGAGAAAAGGATGCACTTGACCGCATAACTAATCGAAGGTCGGTTCGTGCAGACCTCCGCGATATCTTGCTTGATCCACGTAAGAGCGCCGTACCGCAATCAGTAACTGTAGAAGCGTACATACAGCAAAACCTCGATGAAGCAAAAAAGGCTGCAGTCGCTGCCTCGCTTGGTGCGCGGGACTTCCTTTTGGTGCAAGGTCCGCCTGGAACGGGAAAGACGACATTCATCGCAGAGATGGTGGCCCAGCATCTTCGGCGGAGCCCACAGGCAAGGATCGTACTGACCTCGCAGACGCATATCGCACTGGACAATGCGTTAATGCGTATTGCTGAACTTGATCCGTCGGTAGTTCTACTTCGCCTCGGACGTGCAGACAGACTCGCCAAGGACGTGGAGCCCTTGTCGGTTCCTACACAGATGGACTATTGGCGTCAATCTGTGGTTGAGCAAAGCCGGCTGTTCATCAAGGAGTACGCGGCCAGACTTGGGATCGACCTAGATTCTGCAGATCTGAAAAATGCTGCCACAGATTTGCAGCGCCGCCACGACCGCGTTCAGATAATTGAGCAGAAGCTTCGAAACTCGCAAGAGGAGCGAAGGAAGCTCGTATCGGAAATCGATAGAGTCAACGCCATGGCTGCCCCCCTCCTAGAAGTTGCCTCAACGATCGAAGCAGCTGCCGGGAAGGGAGTAGGAACTGATCTTTCTGTTGCGGCTGAGCGGTTTATCGAGGTAGGTCTCGATCTTGCTTCGAAACTCGAAACTGGAGGGCCGCTGGGGCAACGCCTCGTGGAGATGGAAGCGCTTCTTGTTGGTATGCGAGAGGAACTCAAGCTGCACAAAGAGCAGCGAGAAAGTATTCGAAACTCGCTAGTCGAAGGGCTCGCCTCTGACCCCAATCTTGCCACTGACGATCTAATTGCGACGGCGCTGAAGCGCTCAGCTGTAGACGACCCACGCTTGGCCAGTCTTCAACGCATTGCTTCAGAGTGGGAGGAAAGGTTCGGCCGTGGGAAAGACTTCACGGCTGTCCTTATAGCTCGTGCTCAGGTCGTAGCTGCGACATGTGTCGGGCTTACAGGCGTCCCTGGAGCAGATACATCACCATTCGATCTCTGCATCATTGATGAAGCTTCGAAAGCGACCGCGACGGAGGCATTGGTTCCCCTTGCGAACAGCCGTAAATGGGTGCTGGTAGGTGACGATAAGCAATTGCCGCCATTCGTGGAAAAGGCCCTGGAAGAACCTGCCCTTCTCGACAGGTACAAGGTTACTCGACAAGAGATGCGTGAGACATTGTTCTCAGCATTGTCAGAGCGACTGCCTGAACCGTGTCGTTTCTCGCTCACGCATCAACACCGCATGCATCCTTCAATTGGGCAATTGGTCAGCCATAGCTTTTACGATGATACGCTCACTTCGGAGCCGCGACAGATATCGCCTGTGATTGAACGAGCGCTGGGAGCTACGGCCGTGTGGCTCGATACCAGCAGTAGAACAGACAGGCGTGAAAATCGAGCTGGTAAGAGCGTGAAAAATAAAGGTGAAGCGCGAGCGATTGCCAAATTGCTTGACAGGCTTCAATGGGTTGCCAAACAGCAGTCCACGGAGCCTCTGAGCGTCGCAGTTCTAACTGGTTACGAAGCTCAGAGGAGGGAAATAGTCGAAACGCTTGCTCCCGGCGAATTCTCTCGCGACTTGCTCAAAGTGCGGGTTGCCACAGTCGATTCATACCAAGGGCAGGAGGCTGACGTTGCAATTTTCAGCGTGACCAGATCCAATGAAAGGGATGAACTAGGGTTCCTGCGAAGCGAGGAACGAGTCAACGTCGCCGTTTCACGGGCACGTGACTCTCTGGTCATAGTGGGGGATGCAGGGTTTATTGATTCCGTTCCAGACATCGACAACCCCTTGAGGCGGGTGCTTTCTTACATGCGCCGATCTGCTGACTGTACCGTGGAAATGGATGCATCATGACAGAATCAGCAGTCGAAGAGATCGTGCGGCGCTTGTCCAAGCGGCCCGGTTACAGGTTGGCTACGTACAGGGAGGTTGGTCTTCCCTTCTGGGACGTGCCTATACGTTGCCGCCTCCTGCGCAGGAAACCCGTCGGTGTGCTTGACGAGTTCGTCCTTAAATGCATTCAAGCCGACCTAAGAAATAGTGCTGACGTCGCGAGATTCCTCGGCATACCGGAGCAGGTAGTGCACACGATCATGGGGAAGCTCGTTAATTCAGGCAGCCTTGCTGCGGTCGCTACAAGCACGTCAGAGATCCACTATGCGGTCACCGAACACGGCCAGAAGGTGCTATCTGATCTTGCGGAAATCACTCCGGAGGAGCGTACGCTACGGTTGGCTTATGACGGCCTAAAGCGGACGTACACCGTTATTGATAAGGTAATGCGCTGGCGGCCTAGAGATCTACGTCAGTACGACATCCTAGAAATACCCGCATTCCCTGTAGATCCGCCGTCGGTCGGTCCGGGTGACACTAGCAGCATTGGTTCAGCTCTCCGTGACGTCACTGAAGCCTCCGAGCATGAGCTCTTGACGGTTGTGGCGTTGGATGGGAAAAGGGAAAAATTCTTCGTTCGCGCCATCTCCCTGGTTTTTCAATCGGTAGATCGACCTGAAGAAATCCATGTAAGTTTTGCGATTGACGGAAGAGTGAGCGAGGAGCATGATCTCGCCTTCGCTAAGGCGGAAGGTCTGAGGAAAGTAGGGATAGTTGGGCAGATCACAGATGGTAACTCTCCCGAGTCCCTGCTCAGTGATGAACTGCTCAAACAGTGCACAGACGAGTCCGAAGTGGCGGTCATTAGGCGTACGACTGAGCGCTACAGGAATCAATTGTCGGCTCTGGAAGAGAAAGCAGCCGTCGTATCGCACGAACAGAGGGAAGAATTCGTCGACCAAGCAGCAGAAGTTGCTAGGCGCCTCGACGAGGCCGAGACCGCACTAGAAGGAATTCCTGTCCGCGTGCTAGAGGTGCATGAGCATGCGCCACTACTAGCTAGAGCTTTGCTCTCATCCAATAGTAGGCTTCTAATCATCTCGCCATGGATCCGTGCGGCGATCGTCGATAAGGAGTTTCTGGATAACCTTCGTAAACTTCTTGCGGCCGGCGTCAATGTTGTAATCGGATATGGAATCGGTGACGATAAATCTGCGCGAGAGCGTGATCGTCAAGCAGAGGCACAGCTGCAGAGGCTGGCGACCGAGTATGAGAGCTTCACTTTCTCGCGTCTGGGAGACACCCACGCTAAGGTTCTGGTATCGGACGACTCTTACGCCGTGGTAACGAGTTTTAATTGGCTTTCTTTCCGAGGGGACCCGAACCGCCCATTCCGTGATGAACGCGGAACTATGATCACTATCAAGCCCGAAATAGACCGTTTGTATTCGGACTACCTTGATCGGGTTAAGTCGTTGCCAGAGTCAAGTAAATGATGCGCAGAGGCAAGGGCGCCGGCTCCTGATTGGTCTCTGCGTGGGTGGCACGGGTGGGCCACTTCGATCAGGCAGGACATGCCAGCCCCGCCGAGCGCATAGCAGATCAGTAGTTCGGGTCTCGGTGCTCAGCGATGAAGGCCGGCCCACGCTGTGTGCTGTCGAACCCACGGTCTGCGTGAAGTCATAGGATCGGCAGGCTGCATGTCGCTGACCAGCCGAAAACGGATCGCCGAGCACGACTCAGAACGCATCGTCACGATCTTGCAAGCCCGTGTGACCTGGCCTTTTGTGTTGCTCGGGGCAGGTGACATCACACGGTCTGGGTGCCGCGACTTTGCTTGCTTGAGCGGAGCCGCTCGGGAGCCTAGTTCTTGGGCTTAAGGTGAGTTGCCTTCTTGGAGCCCTTGGCCTGGGCTTTCGCTTTGTTCTTCTTCGGCTTGCTGCCCTTGCCAGCGTCGGCCTCGTTGGCTGCAGCCTTCCTGGCCTTCTGCTTCTTCGCGGCCTTGCGCGCAGCCTTCTCGGCCTCGACCTTGCGCTGGAGGGGAACGAGCTTCGCGGTGGCCTCGGCGGCGCTCTTGCCGACATGGGGGAGCACGCTCTGGTAGATATCACGCGTGATCCGGGTGTCGCTGTGCCCGAGCGTGTCCGAGACGATCTTGATGTCGATACCGGCGGCGAGCATGAGGGTGGCCGCGCCGTGCCGCAGATCGTGCAGGCGGATGGGCGGGAGGCCGGAGGCGGCGACGAGGCGCTCGAAGAGGTCGGTCACCTTGCCGGGGTGGAGCCAGGAGCCGTCTTCCTGTGTGAAGACGTGGCCGGTCTCGATCCAGGCTTTGCCCCACTCTTCGCGGGCCTTGTCCTGCCGTTCTCGGTGGTGTTTTAGGACGTTGACGGTGTCGTCGTCGAGGGCGACCACGCGGGAGCCGCTCTCGGTCTTGGGATCTGACGCTTCCACTTCCCAGCCGTCCTGCAAGAGTTGGGAGGAGACGGTGAGGAAGTGGGTGTCGAGGTTCGTCTCCGACCACGGCTGCCCGCACGCCTCGCCACGGCGCAGGCCGCGGAACGCGATCAGGTGCCACATCGCGTACAGCCGGTCCTCGGCGACGAAGTCGAGGAAGGCGCCAGTCTGTTCCGGCGTCCAGACCATCACGGGCGAGGGCTTCTCGCCCGTCTGCTCCCACTTGGCGACCCGCTCGTCGGTCCACACGAGCGCCTTCGGCTTGCGTACGGGATCGATCTCCACGTGGGCGGCCGGGTTGAACGTGATGATCTGCTGCCCGATCGCGTCGTTCAGAGCCGCGCGAAGGGTCGCCTTCACGTGCTGACGGGTGGCGGGGCCGGTGATGCGCCGGAAGGGCGGCATCTCGTCGATCGCGGCCTTCATCGCCTTACGGCGGGCACGGTGCTCTGCGCCCTTCCATGGGATGGTCGCCAACTCGTCGCGTGCGGCTCGGCGTTGGGTGTTGTCCTCCAAGATCTGGGCGTTGGCGTCGCGGATTTCGGTGAACATCTCGCTGAGGTGGCTGACACGTAGTCGGTCCAGGCGCCGGTCGCCGATGCGCGGCTTCAGGTGGACGCGGATGTCGGTCTCGTAGCGGTTGAGGCCGGACTTGCGTATGCGCTTGCCGGCCAGCCAACGGTCGAGCCATTCGGCGACGGTCAGGCTGCCGATGAGGTCCTGACCGGAGTTGAGGCGCCGCCGCGTCTCCTCGACCTCGGGCAGAGGAGACCGCTCGCGGCTGACCTCGGCCAGCATCTCGGCGATGAGTTCGGTGCCCTCGGGGTCGTCCGAGTCGGCGAGCCCGAGGAGCCCGCGTACGTGGTCGAGATCGACCTGGGCCGCCTTGAGGTTGCCGTATCCGCCACGGGCGAAGGAACGACGGGTGCCGTCCTCGCGGGGTGAGAGCTCTTGGCGGACGGAGTAGGTGCAGTGGTTCCTGCTGTTGCGCTTTGGGCAGGAGATGCCGAGTTCCTTGCCGGTCTTCGGGTCGCGGCAGGAGCAGCGGCGATAGGTGGAGCCCTTCAAAGATCATTCTCCTCGGTGGTGTCGGGGTTGGTGCCGGTCGATTCGATGGCGCTGATGACGTCGGGCCACAGGTATGGGGGCGTGACGCCCTCTTCCTCGATGAAGGCGCGGACCCGGTGCAGGCGTGTCTTGGCCTTCTCGGCGGCTACGGCGGCCTGCGCTTGAGCTCGCAGGGCCTCGGCCTTTCGATCTGCGTTGTTGGCGGTCTTGGCCTGGTAGCGGGCGTGCTCCTCGTCTTGCTGTGCGCGGCGCATCTGCTCCTGCGCGGTGTGGTGGGCGCGGAAGTAGCGGAGCATGTCGTCGTCCGCGCCGAGGGCGGTCTCCTCCCCGGTGAACCAGCGCAGCGCGTTCAGCGACGTGGTCGGGTGCTGAAGTGGAAGGCGTTGAACGTCCTCGACGTAGCCGACGGGATAGAGCAGGCAGATGGGCGGGGTGTTGAGCGCCTCGGCCAGCACCATGACGTCTGCCAAGGGCAGGTTGGAGCGGCGCCCGGACTCCATGTTGGCGATCACGTTGCGGGGGATCGGGTGGCCGATCTCCGCGCATTTGTCGGCCAAGTCCTGCGCGCTCCAACCCAGTTCCTTCCGTCGTCTGCGGACCTCGCCGGCCACGGTGGACATGACCTGGTCCACCCACTCCGGGACGTCGTCCCCGTCGTCGGCCTTCTTCTCTCTAGGATGACTACGGTGTTGTGTCATAGAGACACATTAGCTCGCTTAGCGTTGATTCCAAGACCTGGAGACGGACGCGGAGGTCGCGTTCGCCGTGGGCTCAGTCATGGATGGAGTGCGCATGCGCGAGAACGACGACGCCGGATGGGCGAAGGGGATGAGTCGCGAGGAGCTTCTGGGGCTTCCGGCGGCCGTTGACCTGGAGACGGGTAATCGGGCGCTGGGGCTCGGTCGGAGCAAGGGTTACGAGCTGGCCAAGCGTGGCCAGTACCCGTGCAGGGTGCTTCGACTTGGGAATGCCTACCGGGTGGTGACCGCAGACTTGTTGGCCTTGCTGGGGCTGGCCGCGTGAGGCGTCTGATGCGCCATCGACCATTCTGCGCTGAGCTGACACAGGAACGCTGGACTGTGGCATGGCGTGGACGTACTGTCCGTGGTCGCTCGCGGTACCGAAACCCCCGCGAGCAAAGGGAGAGCCTCCGGCGGTGCAACGCCGGAGGCCCCGAGACTCCCCAGCAATCCCGTGAGATCCGACCCGGCGGCAGGGGCGTGCAAGCCCGGTACCGCCAGACGAGGAGCCGCCCAGTGCAACCTGAGAACCCCGACTCCTATTCCGCCTCCTCCCGAGCAGCCTGGCCCACCACAGCCATCCCCGGCCGGCCCGGCGCCCACCTGCGTCCCGCCCAGGCTGACGGTGCCACAGCGGACGCGTACGACGATCCGGCCGACGGCAGCAGCGAGGCGGACCCGGCGAAGGGCCTGGAGAACATTTCCGACGCGGAGCCGACGCCGGGATCCGAGCTGCTTAATGAACTGCGCTCCCAGATAGCCCAGTTCGTGATCCCACCCTCTTCCGAGGCGCTGGACGCGATCACCCTGTGGGTGGCGGCGACGCAGCTCCAGCCCGCGTGGCAGCACGCCCCACGACTGGCAGTGGTGGGTCCTGCGAAGCGGTGCGGTAAGTCGCGGCTCTTGGACGTGCTGACCGAGACGGTCCACGAGCCGATGCTCACCATCAACACCACACCAGCGGCCATCTTCCGCTCGATCAACGAAGAGGAGCCGCCGACGCTGCTGGTGGACGAGGCCGACACCATCTTCGGCCCCAAGGTCGCGGAGAAGAACGAGGAGACACGCGGCCTCCTCAACGCCGGCCACCAGCGCGGCCGGTACGTCACCCGGGTCGTCGGCAACGACCACACCCCGCACAAGTTCGCCACCTTCGCCATGGCGGCCATCGCGGGCATCGGTGACCTGCCGGACACCGTCATGGATCGATCGGTCGTCATCCGCATGCGCCGCAGGGCCGAGGGCGAGAAAGTCAAACCCTTCCGCTCGCGACGCGACATCCCCGCTCTGCACGAACTGCGCGACCGCATCCGCGCCTGGGCCCTCCCACTGCTGGAGGACGCCGCGATCCTGGAGCCGGAGATGCCGGTCGAGGACCGAGCCGCCGAAACCTGGGAGCCCCTGGTGATCGTCGCCGACCTGGCCGGCGGCCGCTGGCCACGGCTCGCGCGGATCGCGTGCGCACGAATGGTCGCCGCCGAGGTGGCGGCCGAGGAGGACCACCCGAGCGGGGCGCGCATCCTCGCCGATATCCGACGGGTCTTCTTCGCCCAGCGAGAGGCGGACAGCCTCTCCACCGAAGACCTCCTGCACCACCTGAACGCGGACGCAGAAGCACCGTGGGGAGAGCGTGGACGCTTCGGCCTGACCTCCCGGGAGCTCAGCGGGATGCTGCGGGACTACGACATCCGGCCCGGCAATGTACGCATGGCCGACCGGACGCAGCGCAAGGGCTACATGCGCAACAAGTTCCTCGATGCCTGGCGGCGGTACTGCCCGACCGTCTACCCCATCGACGCTCGTCGCAGCGAAGACTGACCCTCACCTCCCTGGTTCCCGTACTTGCCGTCCCTGCCGTGATCGTGCAGGTCAGAGCACACGCCAGCAAGACGGTGACCGAGGGCAAGACGGCAGCGCACACGCCCAAGAACGTGCAGCCCGCAGGGGACGGCGTCCAGATCCGTCTTGCCCCGTCCCAGGCGTCCTCGCCGTATCGCCGCAGTTCACAGCCCTGCCCGCTGGGACGGCTGCTGTAGCGCGGCCGTCCCAGCAGGTGCAGGCGTTCGGACAGGAGCCGGGGTGAACTACGCCTCACCTCTTGTTCCGAGTCGGAACAAGACGCCAGTGCTTCCTGCCAAGACGGCACGTCCGGCGCGCAGCCGTACCGCGCTGACCTGCACATGCAACGGCCAAGACGGCGAAGACGCCCCTCACCACTACCCCAAGGAGATTCCCGCTTGACCGCCCCGTACCTCACCACGTCATCGCCGCAGATACGAGATGACGGCCCAGCCGAAGAGCAGCGACCGAAGCGTGCCGACGTAGAGCAGCTCGCGCTCGGCGCGGCCGGCATCGTCATCGTGGCCCTGACAGCCGGAGCGTTCTGGCTGTCCTACGCGCACCTCGCCGATGTCGCCGGCCAGCACGGGCTCGGCGCATCCACCATCCGCCGGTGGGCCTGGCCCGCCACCTTGGACGCGTTCATCGTTGCCGGCGAACTGCTCATGCTGCGCGCTGCGCTCCGGCGTACGACCGACCTCTGGGCGATCGCCGTGACCGCTACCGGATCGGTCGGCTCCATCGCACTGAACGTCGCAGGGGTCAGCGGCACGGGCGACGAACGCAGCGTCCCGCTCCTCGACTACGTGGTCGCTGCCGTCCCTCCGGCAGCCGCGATGGTCGCGTTCGGCGTGCTGATGCGACAGATCCACCAACTCGTCGTCCCGGCCGGTGTCTCCTCCGGCATCGGTTCCGTAGCCGTGCGGAACCGGCCGGTCGATGAGCCCGGTGAGCACGGTGAGGGCCGATGGCAGGATGCTGCCGCCGACGATCCGCAAACTTCTGGCGAGGAGCGGACGGAATCTACGTCCCCGGAGCCAGAGGCCAAATCAGTCGGCGGCCGTCCGCCGAAGGCGACCATCGCGGAACTGGTGGACATCGGCCGAACCACCGGTCATCAGCACGGCAAACTCACCCGTGACCTGCTGCGAGCTGCCGTGAAGGATCGGAACCTGACGATCGGCAGCGCGCGGCAGACCGAAGTCATGGAGTCGCTCCGGCCGGAACTTGAAGCCGCTGGCATCAAGGTCTCCGGCGGCTGACGCCTCGGGTGCTCGGGTGACCGGAACCCTTCCGGTCACCCGAGCACCCGCCGGTGGCCCCGCAGATTTACACATCTGTGGACAACGCGCGGGCTCATGCCGGTGGGGCGCCTTGGTCCATTTCGCCGAGCCGTATCGGGAGCATCTTCCATGCAGCACAGCCAGCACCTACCTGACGACACCCCTGTTGAGCCGCCTGCCTCAACACAGTCCCCTAGGCTGCTGTCCCGCCTGCGTCGGGCATTTGGGAGGACGGCCCCGGGCGGAGCCAGTAGTACCCCGAGTCCGACTCAAGGCCGGTCTTCGGGGTTCTCCGCCCCGGGGGTGGCGGAGACGGCCCGGCGCCAGGGGGCGCCGGGCGAGGGGGTCGGAGCCGAGGGCGGCCCCGACCCGGGCAGCCTTCACGCCGTACAGCGCGAGATCCTGACCCCGGCCCGCGCCGCTGAGCCTCCCGTGCAAGGCGTCCAGCCGACCATCCGTCGGTTCACCGGAGACAAGCGCGGAGAGCGCATCGGTCCTCTGCGCTTCACCAGCGACCAGCTCGCCCAGTTGACGGAAGCCACCGCCGAGCACGGCTACAAGGGCGAGAGCGGCTTCGCCGCCGATGTCGTCGTTGCCTTCATCACCGGGCGGTTCACCGCCAACCTGCCGCTGTCCGAAGACCGACGTCGGACCCACATGTTCCGCGCTCAAGTGCTGCGCGAACTCAACCGCATCGGCGTCAACGTCAACCAGATCGCCCGCGCCCTCAACAGCGACCTCACCCCACCCGACGTACGCCATCGCCTCGAAGAACTCCACGAGCTGCTGGAGCTGATCGCCGAGGCCCTGTGCGAACCCGCCGACACGACGGAGGTCTGACCGGAATGATCGCCGCCATCAAGCCCGCCGGATCCAAGACCCGCGGACTGCTCGCCTACCTCTACGGCCCTGGTCGGCACGACGAGCACTTCGACCCGCACCTCGTGGCCGCCTTCGCGATGCTCGGCATGCCCGACCCCGGCCGCGACGAGGACGCGACACTCACCGAACTCGCCCGTCACCTCGACGAGCCCGTACAACTGCGCAACAGCGAGTTCGGTAAGCCGGTCACCGACCACGTATGGCATTGCGCAGTCCGTGCGGCACCCGAGGACCGGCACCTCTCGGATGCTGAGTGGGGTGAGATCGCAGATCGCATCGTGCGCGCGGCCGGCATCGCACCCGAAGGAGACGACCTGGCCTGTCGCTGGGTCGCCGTCCGCCACGCGGACGATCACATCCACATCCTTGCCACCACCGTCCGCGAAGACGGCCGCCGCCCCAAGCTCCACAACGGCGGCATCCGCCTCGGCGACGCGTGCCGCCAGATCGAAGGGGACTACGGGCTACGTCGGTTGAAGAAGGGAGACGGCACAGGCAGCCGCCGCCCCACCCAAGCCGAGATGCACAAGGCCGACCGCCTCGGCTGGGAGCAGACCAGCCAACAGTGGCTGGAAGACCGCATCCGCGCCGCCCTCCCGCACGTCACCGACACCGAGGAACTGCTCACCTACCTCGAAGCTGACGACGTCGCGGTCAAGCCCCGCCGCGGCCCTTCCGGAGACCTCCTCGGCTACGCCGTCGGCCGCCCTGGCGACGAGAACGACAAGGGGGAGCAGATCTATCGCGCCGGCGGAAGGATCGCCCCCGACCTCAGCCTCCCCAAACTGCGGGCCCGCCTGGAGACCGCATCATCCGAGGAGCACCCGACCGCGCGGCGCACCCGGCACACCACCCCCTGGCACCAGGCCACCGACGCTCTCGACACCCTCCACGCCGAGCTCGTCGACGCAACCGGCGACGAGTCCGGAATGGACGCGCGAGCCCAGGCCCACATCGCTGCGCTCGGCGAACTGATCGAGGCCACTGCACAGCACGCCCCTGCGAACCTACGCTTCGAACTCCTATCAGGGTCAGAGGAGTTCGCTCGCGCGCAACGCTCCCAGATCCGTGCCGAAGGCCGAGCCGCCGACACCGTACGCCTCGCAGTCCGCGACATCATCCACACCGCCACCGGATCGGACGGCAGTGCGCTCGCGGCCCTGCTCGCCGCCATGGTCTGGGCGGCGGTCCTCGCCCAGCGCTGGCATGAGGCGAAGAACCACGCTCACCAGGCCGACGCCGCCCGCCGGGCCCTCGACCACCTCCAGACCGCTGCCGACCAGGCCCTCGCCCCCACGCTCGCCGATCTGGAACACCGCCTGCCGCGCGAACAGGCGCGCCGCACTCTGGCCCGCGATGTCCGCGCCGCCGTCCCTGACCATGCCGAACGCATCCTCGCCGATGGCGACTGGCCTGCTCTCGCCACCGTCCTGGCGGATGCGGAGGCCGGTGGCCACAAACCGCACCAGCTCCTCAAGGAGGCCGCCGAGCAACGCGAACTCGACACGGCCCACCGCCCGGCCCGAGTCTTGATCACGCGCATCCAGCACACTGGCCGCAACCCCGTACGCATCAGCCGAGCCGAGGCCGCACGCATCCGTTCGACGCGGTCGACAGCAGCCGCCAGTACTCCGGCTCCGGCCGAGCAGCGTCCACCGGAGCCAGTTGCCGTCCCGGAGCGAGGGAGTCGCCCTCGGCGGTAGCGATTCCGGTGGCGCGGCCCTTCACCGCTCCGGCCCGCTGTCATTTCAGACAGACGTTCCCGATGGCCGCAGTTCACGAGCGGTGGGCCCCAGTGCAGCATGGTCGTCGGCAACGGCACGGAGACGAGAAGCCAGGGCGTCCGGACCGAGCGACGCCAGAGCCCACAAGGCACTGAGCCGACGTGCGGTCGACCAGATGCCGGTGAGCGGCGGCTGGAAGGCAGCCACGGTGATGTTCCTGGCAGCGAAAGGGACGGGGTCGAGATACGTCATGCCGCCGGTCCCGCACAGGTACGCGCGAGCACCCGTCGCGGCGGCCAGGTCGGCGAGCCGGAGGGAACGGCCTGGTCTGGCGGACAGGAGGCTGCTAGTGAAGATCTGGCCCCGCCAGCCGAGCAGGTCCAGCAGCACGCGGGTGGAGGTCTCCGCGACCACTGCGGTCCGCCCGGTGGCGAAGGAAGCCCATACCGGGTCCAGGGCCGGGGCGAGGGAGGGCCAGTGCGCGCTGGCTCCGAAGTTCTGCCGCAGCATTCCGGCGGTCCTTCGGCGGGCGATTTCGCCCTCTTCGATCAGCGCGTCTCGGATGAGGGTGGGCCGACCGCTCGGGAGGTGGGTGGGGATGGAGAGCCACTGCTGGCGACTTGGGGCGTCTACGGCGGCGAGGCGCGCTCGGTGCTGGTAGTCGCGGCGGGTGAACTGCACATCGTCCAAGACGATCCAGTAGTCCGCCGCGAACAGCTTGGCCAGCGTCGTCAGCCTCGGGAACAGGTTGGGTTGGTGGATCGCGCACAGTCCGCCGGGAGCGGGATGCTCACGAGGCGATGAGGCGGCTGGTGAAGCCGGAGCGAATGAGAGATTCGTACGCTGCATGTACGTCCTCGGGGACTTCCTGCTCGATGGCGAATCCGAGCTTCGGATACTCGATGACCCGCTGGAGGTCGCCGGCGAGCATGTCCAGAACGAGCTTCTCGTCTCCGATGCTCTTCAGGTAGTCGTCGAACTCCAGCGGCTCCGACGCGCAGAGGAACTCGATGTCGGGCCACAGCTTGCGGGCGGTCGCGAACGATCGCCGTTCCATGTACGGCTTGGAGACCAGCAGCACCGTGGCCGGATGGATGCCGGAGGCGGCGAGGACCTCACGGGAGAGCGTGATGTTCTGCCCGGTGTTGGCTGCGTGGGGCTCCAGCAGGATGGCATCGGCGGGGACACCGAGGTCGATGGCGTGCTCACGGAAGTGGACTGCCTCCCCGCGAGGGAAGACCTTGGCGGTCGTGGGGCTGTTGCCGCCGGTGAACACCAGCGTCTGGAACAGTCCGGCGCGGTACAGCTCGGCGGAGCGGGTCGCGACGCCGAGATCGTGGCTGCCCAGTCCGATTGCCACGTCGACGGGCCGCAGTTCGTGCTGCATCTGGTGGTAGTCCCAGATCAGCTTGGCCTGGTGCCACTGGTCCTCGGTGATGCCCTGATGGTCGTTGCGCACGCGTTCTCCCTGGTCACCGTTGCCGGGGGCCGGTCGGCCCCTCACTCATGGCCTTGACGCCCTCGATGCTGCGCAGTTGGTGCACGAGTCCGTACTGCGCGGCCACCTTGGCGGCCTGGTCGAGGACGAGGATTCCATCATCCTGGGTCGCTGTATCGGAGAGCAGGATGTGGCCGTGAGCGGTGTCCAGCCGTACGCGCTGCATCGGTGAGTCGGTCATCCCGCTGCTTCGGGCGATGTCGATGAAGTGCAGGGCTTGAGAGAGGTCGCCGGCGCCACGGCGGGCCAGAGCGAGCTTCTGGTGGGCCACCGACCAGTCGTCCGGTTCGGTGAGGTCCTCGAACTCGCGGGTGGCTGCTTGCATGACGCGGGTCGCGTAGTCGTGCTCGCCGTCTTTGCTCAGTGCCGTCCCCACCCACAGCCGTGCGCGAGCCCGGTCACGGCGGGAGAGCCGGTCGTCGACGGCGAGGGTCTCGTAGTTGCGGGCGGCGACTTCCAGCTTGCCGGACATCTCGGTGACGACGGCGAGCGACAGATCGAGCTGGGCGACGCGGCGGGGGATGTCGAGCTGACTGAAGACCGTGCGCGCACCGGCGTAGGAGTGCTGGGCCGAGAGCGGGCCCAGGACGACGCCTTGGTCGCGTTTGAGGTCACCGAGTAAGGCGGTTGAGCGGGCGAAGAGGTACAGGCCCTTCTCGTCCAACTCATGGGCCTTGAACCGGCCCAGCCACCGGGTGAGAAGGCTATCGGCGAAGGCGAAGTTCTGCCGGGACAGGGCGACCACGACTCGGTCGAGGTCGTCAGCCCAGGACTCGTACTCCCACGCCCGGGGGCCGGACGCGACGACGCGTCTGCCGACAGCGGCGACGGTGCCGGCCATCTCTGACAGGAGCGTCTCGAAGCGCAGATGGACTGCGGCATCCGCTCGTCCGAGGGCGGTGTCGAGGATGGCCTGGGTATCGGGTCTCGGCTCGGTGGCAGCGAGCTTGCTCTCCCACTTGGACACAGTCGCGACCGCCAGGCCCAGACGCTCGGCGAAGGCCCGCACGCTCAGCCGCAGAGCGAGCCGTAGTGCCTTGGCCTCAAGCCCGGTCCAGTGGTGCACGGTCGCCACGCGTCACTCCCTTCCACCAGCCATCGAAGCAGACCCGACGACGCGGCGGGACGGAAGTGGAACGGAAGTAGAACGAGCGGTGATTCCACGCGAGTTGGTCTGCCGACAAGCTCGAAGCGTCACCACGAGTCGAGCCATTGGACGGTCCCGAGCATGGAACCCCTCACGGAACATCGCCTGGTCAGCGGCCCGGTCGTTTACGGCTTCCTGCGGCTGGTGCGCGTATCCCGAGCACGGCAGGAAGCACTGGCCGCCTCGCTTGCCGAGTACTGCCGTAAGCACGAGCTGCAACTGTCCGGCCTATTCACCGACCGCGACGCCGCCAGGTCCGCCCCGGCGGCGTTCACCGGCCTCCTCGACGTGCTTGCGCTGCCGGACGTCTACGGCGTCGTCGCCCCCGCCATGTCGCACCTGGGCCCGAAGGGCATAGCAGCCGAACGCGGGCGACAGATCGAATCGGCCGGCGCCCGGCTGCTGCTGGTCCGGCACCCGCGCTCCATGCCCTCGACCGTTTCTAGAGGCGGTTCCGTCCACCGTTCGCACTCCGGCACCACCCGAGTCGTGGACGCCTAGTCGTGAGGACCGTCGTGATGACCAAGGCGATCCAGAGGTTCTTCGCGTCCCGTCCCGAATCGGTCACCGAGGCACGGGCTTTCACCACCGAGGCCCTGACCACCTGGGGCCTGCTGGGCCGAGGCGACGACATCCGACTCTGCGTCTCCGAACTCGCCACCAACGCCGTGCTCCACGGGACTGATCCCGGCCGCGGCTTTCTCGTCAGACTCGACGCCGACGACGAAGTCGTGCGCCTGGAAGTACACGACAGCCGCCGCCAGCACCCCCACCCCCGTCATCCCGGTGACACGGACACTGCCGGCCGCGGGCTGCTCCTGGTGACCGCGCTTGCCGACGGCTGGGGCGTGGAGAACCGCACCCCGTTCGGGAAGATCGTCTGGTCGTGCTTCAAAGCCCCGGGTGGGACGTCAGCATGAGCGTCGCTCTCACCCCGTCGGGCCCTGATCTACGCCTGCTGGTGTCGCTCGCAGCCTGGACTTGGCAGGGTGCCGGACCGGATGGCAGGGAGATCGCGCACATCCTGATCACGTACACCCCGGTCCTGACTGATGGCGGCACCGCCGTGCCGGCCGAGGACCGAATGCGGAGACTGTCCGCGTGCCTCGGTGGCCTGACCGGAGCCCGCGAAGTCATCCCGGAGCTGGAGAGCTGCCTACAACTCGTCGGCGACCGCGTGCTGCTGCACATCCCTGATGCTTTCCGACGACTGCAGCTACCAACCCGCCGTACCTGGACCGAACTGGTCACCCGCACCGGCCTTGCGATCCTCCTGCTCGGTCTCGACCCACTGCCGCAGTCCGCAGACGCCGCTCGCCTCGACGCCTACCTGGACGCCGCCCTTGCAGGCGACCGACTGCTGTTCGGGCGCGTCCAGCTCCCGCCGCCAACCCCGAGCGCTGACGTCTGCTCGACCTGCGGCGGCAGCGGCACCGACCCGATCTCGGGCCGCGCATGCCCGGACTGCTCCCTGCACTGCCGACTCGAACCATGAAGGGCAAGCCATGCATCAGCTCATCGCCGCCCCGTTTCTCGACGGCCACCTCCTGCTGCGCCCCGGAGGGCGTTCCGGCGCCCGAATCCCGGCCACCCACTACGAGCAACTCCACGCCGCTGATGGCACGCAGCCCCTGCCCGACTGGGCGGTCGACCTGGCGGCCGAAGCCTGGGGTCTCGATGTCGCCGGCGCCCCGACCGCGGACACGGTCCTGATCCGCGAGCCGTCTACGTACGGATACTGCCGGGCCTCCTGGGAGATCAACCTCGGCTGCAACTTCGGCTGCAAGCACTGCTATCTCGGCGAACGTCCCTTCTCCGGCCTCACCTGGGAGGACAAGGTCAAGCTCCTGGACATCATGCGCGAGGCCGGCGTCATCTGGCTCCAGATCACCGGCGGCGAACCGACCATGGACCCGCACTTCCAGAACGCATACCGGTACGCCTGGCTGGCCGGAATGATGCTCACGATCTCCACGAACGGCTCCCTGCTGTTCCGCCCCGACCTGCTCCAGCTCTTCCAGGAATGCCCGCCGTACCGCCTCGTCGTCAGCATGTACGGCGCGAGCGAGGAGTCCTTCGATGCGCTCACCCAGCGGCGCGGAGCCTGGAAGGCGTTCCGGCGCGGCATGGACGCCGCCCGCGCCGCAGGGCTGTCGCTGCGCATCAACATCGTCGTCACCGAGGACAACGCCAGCGAGGCAGACGCGATGGCCGCGCTCGCCGGGGAGTGGGGCGTGGAGCACCACGCGTACACCAACATGACCCCGACGATCTACGGCGGTGGAGAACCCCTCCTCGCCCAGTCCGCAGACCACCTGCGCCAGCGCAAACCGTTCGCCGGATGCAACGCGGGCCACACCTTCTTCCACGCCGACCCGCACGCCAAGGTCTCGATCTGCAAGGTCGGCCGCGACGACCAGATCGACCTCATGGCCGAAGGCATCGAAGGACTGCGACGGCTCGGCACGATCGCCGACCGCCTGATGCTTCGCACCGGAGGGTGCGAGGGCTGCGCCCTGTCCGGCACCTGCCGGGTCTGCCGTCCCCTGGCCAAGCACTACCAGGAGGCGAAGGCGCCGCTGCACAGCTACTGCCAGCACGGAGACAAGGAGAAGGTGACCTCATGACCGGACCCGTACCGGTACAGATCCTGACCGGCCCGCCCAACAGCGCCCGCCGCGCCGCGCCCCCGGTGGCTTCGGCCGCCGTGACGCTCGTCGCGGACCTGGACGACGTCGTCGAGAGCGCCGAGTGCTCCTGCGACGCCGGCGACGACAACCCCCACTAATTCCGGCCCGATCGATGTGCTCCGGCCTGTCCCACCGACGGGCCGGAGCACCCTGATGTATAGCGCTAAGGTGCCCGCATGCTCTTCCGCTGGGACTGGCTCCGCCCCGTGCTCACCGCACCGGTCGTGCCCACCCTCGGCCCCGTCCACCCGCACGCCCTGACCGTGGACCTCTTCGAAGCCACCCTCGTTGCCGCCGCAACTGAGCGCCACTTCCTGCCGTACGACAAGGATCGCCGCTGGAGCACCGAGAAGCAGGAGGTCGTCCTCGCCGAGGACGTGGTGCACCACCCCGACCACACGCTCATCCCCACTCTGCTGACCCGCGGCCGGGGAGCGGTGAAGGTCTTCGCCTACGGTCACCGAGGCGACATCCTGGACCAGGCCGCGGAACTCGCAGTCAAACTCTCCACCGTCCACAGAGCATCCTCTGCCCGCATCGTCCGGCCTCTGGGCCCGGAGACACCGCATCCCCGTGGCGTCCGGATCCAGCTCCAGGACTTCACTGCGCGGCCCTGTCCCGCCTCTGTCGGCCCCGTCCGTCAGCTCGAGGACTGGCCCGCCCACATCCGCGGCACCTTCACCACCTTTGCCCAGACCGTGGCGGCCGACGGCTTCGTCTTTCTTGACCGTCAGATGAAGGCCAAGGGATGCGGGCCGGTCCTTGCCGCCGTGCTGGAGGGCCGTGTTATCGGTGCCATCGGCCCCATGGAGATCCGTCCCGATCCCACGGGAGTAGCCCAGCTCATGCCGCAGTACTTCGCCGTGCACCCAGAAGCTCGCGGGCAGGGTATCGGCCGGCACCTATGGCGCGCCGCCATGCACTGGGGCAAGACGCACGGCGTGGCCTACCAACTCCTCCAGACCGAGGTCGGCGGCGCTTCGGACCACTTGTGCGTTGCCGAAGGGCTCACGACGCTCGGGTTCATGTTTACCGGGTGGGTATAAGTCGCGCTGCTTTGCGCGCCGATTCCATGGGCTTCCGGTGCCCACCATTGCGTATGCCCTGTTGGGAGGTGTGCGGCACCAAAAGGCGAGCTTGCCCCAGGGAACGTGGCGGCTGAAGTTCCTGGCAGGATGCGATTCGGACAAGTATGCAACTGGCGGCGAGGTTACTACGGATGACTACGAGGGTGAAGAGGTCGGGAAATCCGCAGGAAAAGGCCCCATGGAGTCAAAGTTACTGATCGGTCGCGATAGAGGGGTGCCGCACTGATTCTCGCCAACTTATGTGCATCAGGTGACGCCTGCGGCGTCGTGCATATGTAGTTACGTCATGAATGATCACGGGGGCGGTCGAAACGTCTGGGCCGACCAGGGGCTCACACGCAGGCTGAAGGCCCTGGCCTGCACGGCGCCCTTGCATGACCTCGACATTCGTCAGGCGAAGCAGCCCTGGTTGAACGGTACCCAGTACCAGATGGCCGAAGTGGCCCTGCAGATCATCGATCACGTGGCTATCGCGATGGACTACGACACGGGAGCCAACCACGAACAGGTCCTGCTCAGGGCTGCGGGATTCGTCGGCTGGCAGGCGCCGGACCGCCCGGCCGATGAGCACACACGGGTCGCCGGGTGGGTGCTCGACTCCTTGATCAACGTTCGGGACGCGGACAGGGGTTTCAGCCGCTTCTACGGAGAAGTGGACGGCGCGGGCGCATATGCGCTGAGGAAGTGGGACTTCAAGCTGATCGAAGAGCGTTCGGACAGCAATGGGGACCTGTATCTGCGTGCTTCCAACGAGGCGTTGAACGTTCTGGTCGGCGCGTTGGACACAGATGTGGAGTCAGCCCAGATCGCCGCCGAGGTGAGGTTGCGCAACCTCATCGGCCGAGGGCGGCTGGCCGACGCGAAGGCCGTGGCCGAGCAGGCCCGCATCCGCACCATTCAGTACGCGGAGATCATCCGGGACCAACTCGACGCCACAAGCCGCAATGTGACGACGGTCGACTGGACGGACGAGATACCGGACCTTCTCAACGAGGCTCTGGACCATGTCGACAACCGGCTAGAGGAAGAGGTCGCGATCGCCCGGTCCGTCTCCACCGTGCGTGATCAGTCCGAGGATCCGCTCCGCAGGAGGCAGGCCGCCGACCTGGTAGACATTCTGGAGGACTGTGTTCGGCGACACACACGGCTGCAGACCCGCTTGCGTGGCGCTCGAAGGTTTTTTCTCGACGAACAGGACCGCCAGCAGTTCTCCGGCACCGCCCTCAGGGCTCCGGTGGACGTGTACGGCGACCTCCTTGAGCCGGTACTGGGGCTGACGCTGGCCGACGCGGCTCGTCCCGTGCGCTCTTTCTACGAGCAGTCCGTGGGGCCGACGACGGAGGACCAGCTCTGTCTGGCCACGCTGGTTCCCGCGTTGCTCGCCCCCTCACCCGAACGAGCCCGGTTCACGGGCGAGGAGGAGGAGCCGGAGCTCGTTCCGGTCGTGGAAGTGTGCGGGTACACCGACGAGCAGCAGGGCGTGGCCGAGTCCTTGCTCGATCTGGCCGACGAGGCACGGCTGTTGTCCGACTTGCTGGAGGAGGCCGCGTCTCTCGATTCGGAACTCCCCGAATTGCTGGTGCTATTGGCGCTGCGTGCCTTCAGCCCGCAACTTGGGACGGCGTTGAGTGAGGGAGCCGACCGTGTCCTGCTCGCCGTATCGGCAGGAATGCCCTTGGACAGCCAAGGGTTCGAGGGTGACGACCTGCTGCTGACGTCCGCGGCGTTCGACCGAGCGGCTCTGGACGCCGACCGTCTGGAGAGGAACAGTGGACGATCATGACCAACGATCCCATCGAGACCGTCGCTGACGACGCGGAGGCCGCAGGCAGACTCGTCAGCTACGGCTTCAGACCCAAGGTCCGACCCGCGCGCGACAGCGCCTACTCGGCACTCGTGAAGCGCTACGCCGAGGATCCGGACTTCGAGACCCTAGTCACTCGGTACGCGGCGGGCATGGGTCTGAGGGTCATCGCGGTCACCACACGTGCCGGCATGGTGCACACCGCTCTGCCGGGGTCGGCCTTCGAGACTCGGATGGACCAGTACGCCCGGCAGGTACGGATGCGTGAGAACCGGGAGGCCGAACGCATCTTGTACGGCATCACGCACCTGGCGGTCGCGGCCCTGGCCTTCCCTCGGCCCGAGGACTTGGCGGATGACGGCTATCAGGGCAAGGTCCGGGTGTCGTCCATTGACCGGTTGGTGCGATCGGTGTGCCGAGTGCTGGCGGAGCGCGTCGCCGAGAGCGAGGAGTCGCAGGATCCACCGGCCGATGCTGGCGAACTGGAGAAGGCTTGGCGGGCGTACGAGCGGCGGCCCGAAGTCGCCCCGACCAAGGCCGGACGATCAGGAGCATCGGCTACCCGCACTCTCATCAGCCGGGCTCTCGCGTACCTGGTCGACCGCGGAATGTTCCACCAGGGCAGAGCCGACTCTGAGGACGGGGAGAACGTCTTCCGCGCCACCCACCGCTATCAGGTTCATGTGCGTGAACTCGCCAGCACACGTGCCTATGAGGAATTGATGGGACTCGGGGTGCTGCCTCCCATCACCGGGAAGGGAACGCTCCGTACCCCCTGCTCCGAGACGTTGTACGACTAGGAGAACGGTATTCATGTACGAGCTGTCCCGTGTCCGGTTGAGAACGGTCGGACCGGCCGGTGCCCGCTTCCACGACGTCACGATGGACCTCAGTGGCGTGGGACGCCAGGTGGGCGCCGAGCAAGGAGCCCTCTTCGACACCACCGTCACGACCTACCGGCCCTCGCCCGCCAGCCTGATTCTGCTGGAGAACGGGGGCGGCAAGTCAGTTCTGCTCAAGCTCGTTTTCTCTGTCGTCCTTCCCGGACGTCGCCACACCGTGGGCACGACCAACACGCGCGTCGTGGAGAAGTTCGTCATGCCCAAGGACGTCTCCCACATCGTCCTTGAATGGATGAACCCGCTGACCGGGGAGCTGCTGCTGACCGGAAAAGTGATGGCCTGGCGCAACCAGGTCGCTTCCGAAGTGTCCGACAACCTGCGGGAACGCTGGTACTGCCTGCAGCCCAGTGACGAGATCAACCTCGACACCCTCCCGATGGCGGTCGGTACGAAGTCGCGCACTCTGGACACATACCGGGACGAGCTCCAGGAGGCGTACGCGGCCGACCAGAGCCTGGCCCTGTACTGGACACCGCATCAGGGCGACTGGACTACTCGGCTGCAGCTGCTCGAACTCGACCCCGAACTCTTCCGCTACCAGAGGGAGATGAACGTCGACGAAGGTGAAGCGGCGAACTGGCTCAAGCTCGATTCGGACGTGAAGTTCGTCGACTTCCTGCTGCGGGCCATCGTCAAGGCTGATGAGATGGACGACCTGGCGGCGCTGGTCACCGAACATGTGGAGCGGCTCGCCGGTCGGGGGTTGCTCCTCGCCGAGAGGGAGTTCGTCGCCGGCGCACGGGATCTCCTGGGACCCATCGCCCAACAGGCCGAAGCCGCCCGGCAGTCGCGGCGTCGAGCGGAGCAGGCCGCTCGTGACGTCGCGGAACTAGGCGGACGGCTCCGGGTACGTGCGCGAAACGAGCACGACGTGGTGCTCGGGCGGCGAGCAAAGCTCGACAAGGCGCAAGAGGAACTTGAAGAGCTGACCCGTTGTGCCGAACGAGCCGAGGTGGTTGTTGCTGAACTCCGGCGCCACTGGGCAGACTTGAAGCTTCAGAGGGCTCAGCGGGAGCTGGCAGCGCGGGAGAAGGGGCTGTCCCGGGCGCAAGACATGGTCGATGCCTGGGAGAAGACCTCGACCGTGCACGAGTACGGGGACAGCATCGCCCAGGTCAAGACATTGACCGAACTCATCGGCGCCGAGGAGGAGAAGGCACGCCCGGCATTGGAAGAGCGCGACAGCGCGGCCCGTCTCCTGGCACGCAGCCTGTGGGCGACGGCTGACGACGCTGCCCACGCCGCCTCCGACGAGCTGAAGCGGGTCTCGGCGCGGGAAGAGGAGAAGAAGGCAGCACAAGAGCGAGCACGCCTGGCGTACCGGGACGCCACGACCGCCGAGAACGCGGCCGTCGAATTCAACAAGCTGATCACACAGCTGCGCGAGGACATCGAGGCAGCTGTCTCGGACGGTCTGCTCCATGACGTCGCGGCGCTCTCCCGGAGCGTGGAGACCGTTCAGGAACAACGCGACAAGACTGCCCAGCGCGTCACTGACCAGGAACGAGAATGGGCGGAACTCGCAGACCGAGAGGCCCTCGCGCAGGACGAGTTGCGGAAGGCCGAGTCGCAGGCGGGCGATCTGCGTGGGCGCCGTAAGCAGCTCGCCGACCGTTTGGAGGAGGCCCGGACACAAACAGGCCGATGGGAGACAAACCCCCGGCTCGTGGCGCTTCTCGACCTGCCGGACATCGACCTCGAACGCGATGTCGCCGCGCTCCTGGAGGCATTGAAGGCCGCACGCCTTGAGGCCGAACGAGAGCGGACCGAGCTGAGGGTCGCCGCGTCCATCGACGAACAGGCGCGCCACGCCCTGGCCGCGGGTGATCTCCTGCCGCCGGCCCAAGTGGTCTCCGATGCCTGTAAGGCCCTTGAGGACGCCAAAGTGGTCGCGGTTCCGGGATGGCGCTACCTCGCCGCCATCCCCGATGCCGAGCGGCGACGCGACATTGTGGAGCGGCTGCCGCACCTGGCCGCGGGTATCCTCCTCCACGATCCTGCTGACATCGACCGCGCCCGGGACGTGCTCACGGCACTGCGTCCCCAACCGACTGTCTTCGTGTCGGTTGCGACAACCAGGACCTTCACCGACCCCGAGGCCGCGCTGACAGACGGTGTCGAGGTGGTGATCCCGCCTCATCCCGCCCTCTACGACGTGGACGCGGCGGCCGCCGAGCACGAGGCGATTGACGCCCGGCACACCGTACGCAACGCTCGCGCCGAAGAGCTGACGGCCCGCATCGAGCAGGACGGCAAGCTGACCTACGCTCTCACGGACTGGCGGACGCGTTACCCCGAAGGCAGCGTCACCGAGCTGGCGGAAGAACACGCGGGCGTGGTGCGGGAGCTCAAGGCTGCCGATGCGGGGGTGACGGAACGTGAAGAAGTGCTGGAGACGCTCCAGGAACGGCGGCGAAAGATCAAGGAGGAGCTCCCACCCCTACGTGAGACTCGGGACTCGCTCACCAAACGGCTCGGTCGGCTCAGGGCACTCGCCGATCGAAATGTCCACCTGCCGGAATGGACGGAGCGGGCCTCGTCCGAGAAGGAGAGGATGAGGGAGCGCCAGGAAGCCGCGGGGAAGGCGGAGGATGAGGTCGTCGAGCTGGAGAAGCTCGTCACCGGTCATCAGCGCAGAGCTGACGAGTACCAACGCACCGTGCGTATCGTCAACGACGACCGGGCCAAATTGCCCGGGAGCGAGGACGTTCGCCTTACCGATCCTGTTCCCGAACTCTCCACAGCCTTGTTGCGGAGCACCTACGACCAGGCCGCGGCACGCTATCTCCGTGTTCAGGTCGGGAGCGACCTGTTGGAGGAGCGTGAGCGAGCCAACGAACGCGCCGCCAAAGCGAAGCAAGGCTACTTCAACCTCTCCGAGGACCTCCGCGGCAGAGCGGCCGCACTGCTGAAGAGCCCCGAGGGCTCCGACGAAGCGGCACGAGCGACGGCTTTGGAGAGCGCGCGTCAGGCGGTGCGGGAAGCCGAGAGCGTGGCGCGCAAGGCGGCGGTGGCCGCGTCCCGCGCTGAGGATGAACTCATAACTGCCCAGGGGCGCGTGACGACCCCGGTGAACCTTCCCGAATACCCAGCCGATATCGAGTCCTGCGCAGAAGCCGTTGAGGAAGCCGGCCAGCAGCAGACGTCGAGCGCTCGTAGGGCGGCGGACCAACAGAAGGAGCACACCCGGCTTGGACAACAACTGGAGGGCGCCGAGGCATCGGCCAAGGCTTTCCAGTTCATCGTCGACGGATTCCCCAAGGATGTGTCCGAGGGCGAGGGCGACGCAGCCGACATCGTGCCCTACGAAGGTGATGCGGACGCTGCCCAGGAGCTCGCCACCGGGCTGGCCAAGGAACGCAGGACACGCGAAACGGTTGCCCACACCGACGAACAGTCCCTGCGTACGGCGACAGAGAAGCTCACACACCACGCCGGCGCAGAGGAGTTCAAGGACCTGCACGTCCGCGTGCAGACCCAGATTCGTATCGCGGGTTGGGAGAGGGTGGCGGCTAGTGCGACGGAGTGGTCCGACGCTCTCAGGCCGCGCCTGCGCGCTCTGAACGAGGAGATCGACCAGACGGAGCGGCACCGCACCATGATCGTGCGGAACCTCAAGGCACAGGTCGACAAGGCCTTGGCCCTGTTGCGCCAGGCGCAGCGGATGTCCCGGCTGCCGGCCAGCCTGGACGACTGGGCCGCCCAGGAATTCCTCCGCTTCAACTTCACCCCCGCACAGGACGACACCGCGCACCTGCACATCGGGGAGGTCATCGACGAGGCGGCGAAGGGCCGCACCGCGGACGGGCGGTCTGTACGCAGGGACGGGATGTCGTTGCTGCTCGCGGGAGTGAGGGCAGCCGTCCCCAGGGGGTTCCGGATCGACATGCTCAAGCCCGACGCCGTGCTGCGCAACGAGCGCATCAGAGTCTCCGAGATCAAGGACGTCTTCTCGGGCGGGCAGCACCTCACGGCGGCCATCCTCCTGTACTGCACCATGGCCGCCCTACGGGCGAGTAACCGGGGCAGGGAGAGGGACACATACTCCGGTGTCCTGTTCCTCGACAATCCGATCGGCCGGGCCAACGCGGACTATCTGCTCGCCCTCCAACGCAAGGTCGCCGAGGCACTGGGTGTGCAACTTATCTACACCACAGGGCTGTCCGACGACGGCACGC
Organism: Streptomyces sp. NPDC006296; assembly: GCF_040613235.1. Lineage (NCBI taxonomy): Bacteria > Bacillati > Actinomycetota > Actinomycetes > Kitasatosporales > Streptomycetaceae > Streptomyces > Streptomyces sp. NPDC006296. The sequence goes on from NZ_JBEXRT010000007.1 coordinate 99,960, forward strand.
TGAAACGCTTCCCCCTCATCCTGCGGTTGCGTAACGACGCCGATCTGCGGGCGGGGCGCAAGTACCTCACCGTGACCGACCGGATCCAGGAGGCGCTCGACGCGCTGCCCGAGTCAGACGGAACGGGCAACGTCACCACCACCAGAATCTTCAAGCGAGGGACGGAAGACGGACAGAACCGTGAAGCACAGGCAGAGTGAGTTCATCGGGCACCTGAGAGCCGGTGCCACGGATTTGGGCTGGAGCGGCGTGCGCAGGACGCACGTCGTACTGGACGACGTCTGGATCGCCTTCCGAAAGGTGAACAATCGTAACCCGGACAGCGAATTTGAACCTTTGCTCTTGTCGAGGATGTTGGACGAACTCGAAGAGCAAGGCCTGATCCAACAGATGAAGCAACGCACCCGGGACAAGGTGTCCCTGCCCCTCAAAATCTGGCTCTGCGCCACCGCACCCCCGCGACCACCCGCACCGCCCATGCCGCACTGGCACCCCGATCTCTACCGACTCGCCCGAGAATGGCCGACGGCTACCCCGAAGCAGCGCTCCGCGTACGTAGCCGTCAACCAGTGGCTGATGACCGATCCGGACCTTTTCCCCGTGCCGCTCCGGGAGCGGGCCCTGGAGATCTTCGGAACGTACGGGAGCGAAGCGGACTTTCCCATGCCGGAAAAGACCTTCGATACCCTGCGCTCGGGGCCGATCTTCGGCGACTCCGACCGGCTGCACACGGCACTGCGTACGTTCACGACGCACCCGCCGCTGCTTACAGAGACGTTCCTGACCGAAATCGGGGACGGCTACTATCAACAGGTCGGCGGCGGAGACATCCTGCTCGTGGTCGAGAACTCGGCCACCTGGTGGTCTCTCGTCCACAGCCTCCCTGATGACCACCGCCTGGGGTACGTCGCCTGGGGACTCGGCGGCACATTCCGTGCATCGGTGAACACGATCGCGGACAAGCACGGCATTGCAAAGATCCGCTACTTCGGTGACCTCGATCTGAGTGGGATCCGCATCCCGCACGCGGCATCCAAGACGGCCGGCGAGCGGGGACTTCCGACTGTCCAGCCCACTGAACGACTTTACGGCGCGCTCCTGGAACTCGGACGGGCACGAGGCGCGAAGGAGAAGGCCGTCGAAGCGGGGGAGGCTCGTGCCTTGGCCGAGTGGATGCCCGCTGCGCACCGGGCGAAGGCTGTCGGCCTCTTGGTCGCCGGTCAGCGTCTGGCACAGGAGTGGGTCGGCTACCGGTACCTGATTCGCAACACGGCTTGGCACGCTGACCTCGTTTGATCAGGTCCGGCCCACCTCTGAGCTGAAGCGAGGAGGGCACCAGGCTCACGCAGTCGGGCTGGTCGGCGATGGCGAGGACCGCATCCGCTGTCCGGCACAACGACAAGGGACTGGGCGGCCGACCGCGAGAAACGCGGCTCGGTGACCGTGACCTGCCATGTCGCCAAGCACACTCAGCACCGCTACCAGAGTTGCGTGTCCGTTCGAGTCGTCGATTGCCCGGACTGCGGCGAGCGCCGTGATGTCGTGGAGAGCGCCCGCGTAGTCCCTGCCTACAGCGTCGAGGCACCCAGGCAGCACGTGCGGCGGTGGATCGAGAGCGTCTGGCTGGGGAACGGGTCGCAGCATAAGAGGAAGCTCCGGTGCGAAGAGCAGAAAGCGGAGGTGATGCGGTGTCGCATTGAGGAGATGCAGAAGCGGCTCACGTCAACTCCTGGCCCCGTGCGTAGGGTCGGGATTGCGTGAGCGATGCGTGAGCGGACGGCATAGCATCTGTTGGATTGCGCGGCACGTCAGCGAGATCGGCAAGTCCCTGACCTGGGATAACTGGACTGAGGGTGACCAAAGAGCAGCACCCGTCACGATCTTGCAGGCCCTCGTAATGCGTAGGTCTCGGGTTCGAATCCCGAAGGCGGCTCTGTGGAAGCCTCAGGACTCACTCGCCGTGACCTGGGGCTTTTACTTTTTCCCGTCCGGCAGTGACACATCAGTTTGAAGATCATTGCTGAAGCCGCCGGCCACCTGGTGACGGCGACGGCCGAGGGCGACCCGGAGCTCATCGCCGCATGAGAGGCGGCGGGCCGACCCCGACCCTGTCGCCCTGCGCGGTCTCGCCGGCCGTCGAACAGGGAAAGTTCCGGGTCCACGTGCAGGAGACGTGTCCTTTCGAGCGCGTCGCTGTCGCACACCGGCTGCTCGACCATGGTCACCTCGATGACAGCACCGACGGAAGCTCTTCGCTGCGACCTGACGGAATCACCTGTGAGCCTGCCGGAGGCGCCGAGCGGGTCGCGTCCGCCTGCAGGCTGCTGCGCCCGGCTTCGAGGGTGGGTGGCCCTTCGTGCTTCTGACTCCGGGGGCGCCGTACCGGTGGGCGTTGTTTAGTGGGGCCTGTACGGGAAACGCGCTGGGCGTCCCCGAGCCCGTTCGGGTTCCGGGCCCGACGCCCACGCGACGGAGCGGAGGAGCACGTCATGCCTGCTGGGTCCGACAAGAAGCGCGAGCGGCAGTACGAGCACATCAAGGAGAGCCAGGAGAAACGGGGCGCGTCGACGGGCCGCGCGAAAGAGATCGCGGCCCGGACCGTCAACAAGCAGCGGGCTCGGTCCGGTGAATCGAGGACGGCGAGCAGGACGTCCACCCGGGACAAGAAGTCCGCCTACGAACGAGGAGGCGAGCGTTCCCACGGGGGCGCGCAGGGCCCCACGAGGGATCAGCTCTACGCGGAGGCCAGGAAGAGGAACGTCGACGGGCGCTCCTCCATGAACAAGGAACAACTCCGCAAAGCTCTCGGACGCTGAGGCTCACGACGCCCGGGAACGGCCGTCCGCACGAGGGAGGAACCAGGACATGCCCGCAGACGCACGCGGCGACGACGTGTACCAACCGCAGGGCGACGGTGGTGATTTGTCGAACGACGAGTTCGACCTGGAGAACCCGGTCGACGAGCGGGAGCCGGTCGACGGGGTGGAAGCACGTTACCGGGCTCCCGGACATCCCGTCGCTGTGGACACGTTCGGTACGACCGGGGCCGAGGTGCGCCAGGGCGAGTCGCTGGAGCAGCGGCTCGCCCTGGAGGACGACGACGTGGAACCGTCCGACGGTGACGGCGACCTCCTGGAAGGAGCCGAGCGTGAGCCCTGGGCAGGGCGGCTCGGTGCGGTGGACGAGGCGGCCCGGTGGGAGAAGGACGTTCTCGGCGAGGACGCGGGTGTGGACGGTGGAGCGGCGGAGGAAGCAGCCGTCCTTGTCGCGGACGAGGCGGACGTCCAGCGGGGTGAGGGCTGATGGCGACGGTGGGGGAGACCATGGCGGGGGCGGCGATCTTCGATGTGGACGGCACGCTCACCGATACCAATCACCTCCATGTGGTGGCCTGGTGGGAGGCATTTCGGCAGGCCGGGCACATCGTGCCGATGCCGGACATCCACCGTGCGGTCGGCCTCGGCTCCGGTGATCTGATCGAGCGGCTGCTGGGGCCCGATCGCGATCCGGGGCAGGACGCGGCCATCAGCTCGGCGCACACGGTCCTCTATGCGACGTACTTCGATCGGCTCCCGCCCTTCCGGGGCGCGGGCGATCTGCTGCGCACCCTGGCCGCCCGCGGTTGGCAGGTCGTCCTCGCCACCTCGGCGAGCGGGGCTGAGCTCGATGCTCTGCGGCGTGCGGTCAACGCGGACGACGCGATCCGGGCCACGGCGAGCTCGGACGACGTCGACCGGGGAAAGCCCTCCCCCGAGCCTGTCGAGCTGGCGTGCCGACTGGCCGGAGTCAGTGCGGAGCGGGCGGTGTTCGTGGGCGACACGGTGTGGGACATGGAAGCGGCGGACCGGGCCGGGGTGACCGCGGTGGCTCTCCTGTCGGGCGGCATACCCCGTGCCGACCTGCAGGGTTCGGGAGCGGAGGCGGTCTACCTCGATGCCGCCGACCTGCTCGCACGCCTCGACGAGAGCCCCTTCGGGTCGGGCTCCGGCTGAGACGCAGACCTTCAGTCACCTACCAGCACAGTCGACCGTTATGTGCAGGGATCAGAGGGTATTTCTGTGCGGACGAGGCGGCCACGGCGCGTGCGGAATGAGGATCAGATGCAGGTGGGATACAAACTGGCGGCGGAGGCCTTCGGCCCGGGGGAGCTGGTCAGGCAGGCCGTGCTCGCAGAGGAGGCGGGATTCGACTTCGTCGAGATCAGCGACCACTACCATCCCTGGCTCGACAACCAGGGACACTCACCGTTCGCCTGGGCGGTGCTGGGAAGCATCGCGGCCAGGACGTCGCGGATCGGTCTGGCGACCGGGGTCACGTGCCCCACCGTGCGCTATCACCCCGCCGTCATCGCTCAGGCGGCTGCGACGCTCGCCCTGCTGTCGGAAGGCCGCTTCGTTCTGGGCGTCGGTTCGGGGGAGCGGCTCAACGAGCATGTCGTCGGTCCCGGATTTCCCGACGGGGTCCACTCCCGGCACGAAATGCTCAGGGAGGCCCTGGACATCATCCGGTTGCTGTGGAGCGGGGGCTACCGGTCCTACGAGGGAAAGCACCTGCGTCTGCAGGACGCCCGGGTCTTCGACCTTCCCGACGAACCGCCCCTGATCGCGGTGGCGGCCAGCGGCCGGGATTCGACCCGCATCGCCGCCGAGCTGGGCGATGGCCTGTTCGCCACGGAGGACAAGCCGAGCATCGTCCGGAGTTATCGTGACGCCGGCGGCACCGGCCCTTGCTACGGCGAGGTTCCGATGGCCTGGGCGCCGGACGCGCACACCGCCGCGCGCGCCGCTCTGGATACGTCGCGCTGGGCGCTGACCGGGTGGAAGGTGATGAGCGAGCTGCCCAATCCGGTCAACTTCCATGCCGCGACCAGCACCGTGCGCGAAGAGGACATTCTGCAGAAGTTCGCCTGCGGAGCGGACCCCGGGCGCTACGTCGAGGTCGCCCGGTCCTACGTCGACGCGGGCTTCGACAGGCTGGTCATGCAGAACGCCGGGCCTGACCCCGACGGCTTCATCGACTTCTACCGACGCGAGCTCGACGGGCCCATCCGGCAGCTCGAGCCGAACACCGGGCAAGCCTGAAAGAAGAGGAGGCCCTGTGCAGGGCGGGGCGCCGAGACGGGCGATCTGGTGGCGTGTGCCCCACACTGAGAGCACGAGCAGGTCGGCGTCGGGGGACCGTAGGGATCGGTCATGTCGGCCGTCATCAGAGCAATGTTCCTCATGACCTCGTCACTGCAGGGGGGCCGCTCGTGTTCCGGCCGACGGCCGGTCCGCGCGTTGCGGGACCGCCGGAGTGGGACCCGCTCCCTCCTTCGGGGACTACGAAGCAGGGAGCGGACCATGCGCGCACTGACCTACCAGGGAAAGCGGAATGTCCAGGTGGAGACGGTCCCGGACCCTCGGATCCAGGACCCGACGGACATCATCGTCAAGATCACGTCCACCGGCATCTGCGGCTCCGACCTCCACCTCTACGAGGTCCTCGGCCCCTATCTCGATCCGGGCGACATTCTGGGCCACGAACCCATGGGTGTCGTGGAGGAGGTCGGCCGCGAGGTGACCGCCGTCGCTCCCGGGGACCGGGTCGTGGTCCCTTTCAACGTGTCCTGCGGCCACTGCTACATGTGCGGGCAGGGGCTGCACTCGCAGTGCGAGACCACCCAGGTGCGCGAGCGAGGCACCGGCGCGTCACTGTTCGGGTACACCAAGCTCTACGGGCAGGTGCCCGGAGGCCAGGCCGAGTACCTACGAGTGCCCTTCGGTAACGACCTGCCCATCAAGGTCCCGCACGGCCCTTCGGACGACCGGTTCGTCTATCTCTCCGACGTTCTGCCCACGGCCTGGCAGGCCGTGGAGTACGCGGCTGTCCCGCCCGGCGGCAGCGTCACGGTCCTGGGCCTCGGCCCGATCGGCGCCATGGCCGCCCGGATCGCCCTCCACCGGGGCGCCGGTCTCGTCATCGGCGTGGACCTGGTCCCCGAACGCCTCGACCGGGCGCGCAGGCACGGCGCCACCTGCCTCGACCTGCGTCGCCACGACAAGAACCTCGGCGACGCCGTCCGCGACCTCACGGAGGGGCGCGGCACGGACGCGGTGATCGACGCCGTCGGCATGGAGGCCCACGGCTCCCCCGTGGCCAAGGCGGCGCACACAGTGGTCGGCCTGCTTCCCGACGCGATCGCGCAGCGCATGATGGAAACGGCGGGGATCGACCGTCTTGCCGCCCTGCACACAGCGATCGGCCTGGTGCGCCGGGGCGGCACGATCTCCGTCTCGGGCGTATACGGTGGCGCCGCCGACCCGATGCCGCTGCTCACGATGTTCGACAAGCAGATTCAGCTGCGCATGGGGCAGGCCAACGTCAAGCGCTGGGTGGACGACCTGTTGCCGCTGCTCACCGATGACGACCCGCTGGGCGTGGACTCCTTCGCCACCCATCACCTTCCTCTCGAGGACGGGCCCCGGGCGTACGAGACGTTCCGGAACAAGGCTGACGGCATGATCAAAACTCTGCTCATCCCCTGACCGCGGCCGACGCCGTGTGCACGAATACACGCTCCGCACCACCCGCCCCCTGCGCATCGCTGAGTCACAGGCGGTCGTCACCCGCGCGCACGCGCAGTGGAATCCTGCCGTCGCGGCGCCCGGGCCGGGCGGGAGGTGAGCCGACTCGGTCCGGTCCCGCCCGGAGGCACGGCACGGTCCCGCCGGGACGCACACCGCGCTGGGTCCGGGCGCTACTTGGCGTCCGCGTAGCGCTCGACGACCGCCGTGGTGAAGGGGAACCGGACCGGTGTCTCGCCGAAGGCGACCCGGCCGGCGAGCTCCCCGGCTTCCCGGATCGCCGCCACGACCGCGGGCGCCTCCTCGGCCGGGCAGTGCACGATCACCTCGTCGTGCTGGAAGAAGACCAGCTCAGCGCGCAGACCCTGGGAGGCCAGCGTCCGCCGCAGCGCCGCCAGGAGCAGCAGCGCCCAGTCCGCGGCGCTGCCCTGGACCACGAAGTTGCGGGTGAACCGGCCCCGGGCGCGGGCGTTCGACGACGCGTAGCCGGGGGTGAATCCGTGCGTGCCGGCGGCGTCCCCGCCCTGCGGCTCCTCGGGCTCCTGCGGGATCCCCGCCTCTCCGTCCTCACCCGACCCCGCGGCGGGCGGGCTCGTACGGCCCAGCCAGGTGCGGACGAGGCGGCCCGCCTCTCCCGCCCGCGCCGCGTCGTCGACGTAGGCGACGGCGTGCGGGAAGCGTCGCCGTAGGGCGGCCAGGTTCTTCAGGCCGTCTCCGGAGGTCTGGCCGTAGATCGCTCCCAGCAGCGCGAGCTTGGCGTGGTCGCGGTCACCCCGGAACGCGCGGTCGGACAGTGCCTTGTAGAGGTCGCCCTCGTGGCCGGCGACCTCCATCAGCCCCCGGTCGCGGGAGATCGCGGCCAGCACCCGCGGTTCCATCTGGTCGGCGTCCGCGACGACCAGCCGCCAGCCTTCGTCGGCGACGACCGCCCGGCGCATCACCCGGGGGATCTGCAGCGCCCCGCCGCCGTTCGTCGTCCAGCGTCCGCTGACCGTGCCCCCCGGCTGGTACTCCGGGCGGAAGCGGCCGTCGCGCACCCAGTCCTGGAGCCAGCTCCAGCCGTGCGCCGTCCAGACGCGGTACAGCTTCTTGTAGCGGATCAGCGGTTCCACCGCCGGGTGGTCGAGCTCCTCCAGCTCCCACCGCCGGGTCGACCTCACCCTGATCCCCGCCTGTGCGAACGCCTTCACGACGTCGGCGGGCAGGTCGGGGCGCACCCGGCGGCCGAACGCCGCGGACACCTCGTCCGCCGCCTCGGCCAGTCTGCGGGGCTCCCCGCCGCCCGCGTATCGCTCGCCGAGCAGGTCGTGCAGCACCTCGCGGTGCACGTCGGCCCGCCAGGGGAGCCCGGAGGCGTTCATCTCCGCGGCGACGAGCATGCCCGCCGACTCGGCGGCCGTGAGCAGCGCCATCCGGCCGGGGTGCTCGGCCGTGCCGTGGCGGCGCACCTGCTCGGCGTAGACCCGGAGCAGTGCGTCGAGGGGCAGGTCGGTGCCGGAGCGCGGCTCGAAGAGGGAGGACTGGGAGCCGGGTTCCGCGGAGCGCGGCGGTGGGTCGGGCGGCACCGGGGCGTTCCTCAGGCGGGCCCAGGCCGCCGCGGCCGAGCGGGGCTCCCCGAGCCGCCCCTCGTGCCCGAGCAGCAGGAGCTCCGCGCACTCGATGTCGTAGCACCGCTCGACGCGCACGCCTGCCGCGAGCAGCCGCGGGTAGACCGCGGCGGTCGAACGCCAGACCCAGCGGGTCACCTCGGGGCGGGAGCGGACCGACTCGACGAGATCCGGCTCGGTCAGCACCGGGCCGGCGGGCAGGCCCTCGCGCGTGAGCGGTGCGAGAAGCGCGCCGCCCCCTTCCGCGGTGGCCAGGGCCCAGCGTTCGGTCATGGGCCGAGTCTCGCACCCGGCACCGACAGCGGCCCCGGTCGGCGGGGGAGGCGGGGGCCGGCTCCGGGCGGCCCGGCCGGTGTGGCGTCCCCGCTCGCCGGGCGGACGCGCTGGTCTGCCGCGAGGATCGGGGTGTGGTGCGCGCCGCGCGCACCGGGATCCGGCAGGCGGCGGAGGAGACGGTGATGGAAGCGATCGTGTACGAGGAGTTCGGCGGCCCCGAGGTCCTGCACCCGGCCCGTGTCGAGGACGTCCACGCCGGACCCGGGCAGATCCGGGTGGCGGTACGGGCGGCCGGGGTCAACCCGGTCGACTACAAGATCCGCAACGGCTGGATGGAGGCGGCGTTCCCCACCCCGCTGCCCGCCACCCCCGGCAGTGAGTTCGCCGGGGTGGTCGACGAGACCGGAGAGGGCGTCACCCGTTTCGTGGTCGGGGACGAGGTCCTCGGCCGGAGCGTGACCGGTGCGTACGCGGCGTACGTCCTGGCCGACGTGACGGCCGTCGCGCACAAGCCGGAGGGGCTGGGCTGGGCGGAGGCCGCCGCGCTGCCGGTCGCCACCGCGACCGCCGCGCGGGTGCTCGACGAGCTCGCGGTGGCGGCCGGCGAGACCCTGCTGGTGCACGGTGCGTCCGGCGCGGTCGGGTCCGCCGCGGTCCAGCTGGCCGCGGCCCGGGGCGCCACCGTCGTCGGGACCGCCTCACCCGCCAACCACGACTACCTCCGGGTGCTCGGCGCGATCCCCGTGGCATACGGGCCGGGACTGGTGGACCGGGTGCGGGCCGCCGCACCGCAGGGGGTGGACGCGGTGTTCGACGTGGCGGGCAAGGGCGCCCTGGCGGACTCGGTGGAGCTGCGCGGCGGTACCTCCGACCGGATCTCCACCATCGCCGACCCGGACGCCGCCCACCACGGGGTGGCCTTCTCTGCGGGCGGCGGGAACCCTCCGGACGAGAGCGGACGGCTCGCCGCGTACGCACGGTCGGCCGCGGTCGGAGGTCTGCGCATCCCCGTCGCGCAGACCTTCCCGCTCGGTGCGGCGGCGCAGGCACAGGAGCTCAGCGAGGCGGGACATGTGCGCGGCAAGCTGGTGCTGCTCCCGGGGGAGGACTGAGCACCCCGTACCCCGCCCCTGCACCCGGAACACGCCCCGTACCTCACCCCGGCACCCCCGGCACCCGGAACACCCGCACCGCCCTCCCCGGCGCCGCCCCCGACCGCGCCGCCTACCCTGGCCCGATGGAATCGGTGATCGACCGGGCGTGCGCCGCGGCCCTGTACTCGGACGGCGACGCGGGCCTGGACACCGGCGCCTCCCTGCTCGCCGCGGACCCGTCCGCCGACGAGGCGCTGCACCGCCGGGGCGCGGAGTTCGTCCGGCGGGCCTGGGACCGCGGCTGGCAGCCCGCCGACGTCGTACGGACGGTGCGGCGCGAGCTGGACGAGGCGGGGGCCGCGCTCGCCGCCGCCCTGATCACGGCGGAGACGGCGCAGTACGCGCAGCTGCCTCTGCGCTGGGCGGATCAGCTCGCCGCGATGCCCGCCCCGGCGCCCCGCAACCGTCCCGACCGTTTCACCTACGCCTCCGCGCTGCTGGAGCTGTACCGGCTGCTGCTGCGGCTCCCGGCCCTCGAGCCGGCCGGGCCGGCGCCCGGTACGGCCGCCGGGGCTCCGCACCGGCCCCCGGTCCACGGCGAACCCCGCATGCTCACCAGGATCCGGGCGCTGCTCGCCAAGGCGGAGGCGACGGGTTTCCCGGAGGAGGCGGACGCGCTCACCACCAAGGCGCAGGAGCTGATGGCCCGGCACAGCATCGACGAGGCGCTCCTCGCCGCCCGTACGCACAGCGCCGACGCGCCGGGCGCCCTCAGGATCGGGGTGGACGCCCCGTACGAGAGCGCGAAGGCCGTGCTGCTCGACGCCGTGGCCTCGGCGAACCGCTGCCGCGCCGTGTGGAACGGCGACCTCGGCTTCACCACGGTCGTGGGCTTCGAGCCGGACCTGGAGTCCGTGGAGCTGCTCTTCACCTCTCTGCTGGTGCAGGGCAACGCGGCCATGACACGGGCGGAGGCCGGGCAGCGGGCCGGCGGGCGCAAGCGGACCAAGACGTTCAGGCAGTCCTTCCTGATGGCCTACGCCCAGCGTCTGGGCAGCCGTCTCGCGGCGGACACCGCGCGGGTCACCGCCGCCGCGGGCTCGGAGACCGGGGCCAGGGCCGGCCGTGAGGAGGACGGAGCCCTGCTGCCGGTCCTGGCGGCCCGGGACGTCGCCGTCACGGACACGGCGGAGCGGATGTTCCCGAGGACCACCACGACCCGGCTGCGCGGGGCGACGGACCTCGAAGGGTGGACGCACGGCACGGCCGCGGCCGACCGGGCCGGCATGGGCGGAGCGGGAGCCCGGAAAAGGCCGTTAGATCCCTAGAGCGGTATAAGTCGGGGTCATGGGGGAATCCGGCTAGGCTCTGCCCATGAGCTGGCTCCGGGCGCTGAAGGAGACGGCCCGCTCGGGGATGGAGATCGAGCGGCGGCGTCTCGAACCGCTCATCGCGGTGCGCGGCGCAGCGGGCCTCGCCCTCGTGGTCGGCGTCAGCCTGGCGCTGTTCGGACCGGTGATCGCCGCCGGGTCCGCGTTCGGCGCGTTCCAGGCGGCCATCGCCACCTTCCAGCGCAGCTGGCGCCCCCGGCCCGTGCTCGCCCTGGTCTCCGGGGCCAGCCTGGCCGTCTCGACGTTCGTCGGGTACCTCACCGTCTCGCACACCCCGCTCTTCCTCGCGATGCTGGTCCTCTGGACGTTCGCGGCCGGTATGACCTGGGCCGCGGGACCCACGGGCGGCATCATCGCGGGCTCCAACGTCGCGATCATGCTGGTCACGATCACCCTGCCGACCTCGGTCGTGGACGCCGCCGCCCACGCCGCGATGATGGCCTTCGGCGGGCTCGTCCAGGCGTCACTGATCGTGCTGTTCCCGGTCCGCCGGTGGGGAGCACAGCGCGACGCGCTCGCCGACGCCCTGGCGGGGGTGGCCGACTACGCGCGCCGGCTGCGGCACGACCCGGTCGCGCCGTTCGACCCCGTACCGCTGATGACCGCGCGCAACGCCGCCGCCGTCACCCCGCGCCAGGCCCGTCGGCGCCCCGCCGACCTGCACGGTGCGCGCGGGGTCGCCGAACGCCTGCGGCCCGTCCTCGCCTCGCTGGCCGACCCCGCGCTGGGGGTCCCCGCCGAGGGCCCCGAGCGCTACTGGGCGCGGGAGATCCTCGGCGCCGCCGGGTCGCTGCTCGACTCCGCGGCCCGGGCGGTGCGCCACGGGGATCCGGTCCGGCTGGACGAGACGGCGCTGTCGGTGCTGAAGTCCCCCGACACCGAGGTCATCCTCACCGGCCCTCCCCGCCGGGCCGCCGACCGGCTCGCCGCACTGCTCGCCGACGTCATCGAGATCGCCGAGGGGACGGGGACGGACGACCGGACCCCCGGGGAACCGCTGGTCCCGCACCGCCGCCGGCCCACCCTGCTGCGGCTCGTCCCCGTCATCTACCGCTCCATGCGCCGCGAGATGCGCCGCGGCTCGACGATCCTGCGGCACGCCGTCCGGGTGTCGGTGGTCGCCGCGACGGGCTACCTGCTGGGATCGGTGCTGCCGTTCGGCCACGGCTACTGGGCGCCGATGACCGCCGTGATGGTGATGCGCCCGGAGTTCACCCAGACCTACTCACGGTCGGTGGCCCGCTTCACGGGCACCGTGGTCGGCGTCGCCGTCGCCACCGGGATCGTCCAGGCCGCGCACCCCGGTGCGGTGCTGTCCGCCGTGCTCGCCGTCGTCAGCGCCGGACTGATGTACCTGCTCATGCGCACCGGGTACGCGGTGAGCCAGGTCTGCGTCTCCGCCTACGTCGTCTTCCTGCTCGGCATGGCGGGTGACGACTGGTCGCAGACCGTGCCCGAGCGGGTGGTGCTGACCTTCATCGGCGGACTGCTCGCGATGCTGGCGTACGCCCTCTACCCGGCCTGGGAGACGCCCCGGCTCCGTGACCGGCTGGCCGCCTGGGTCGTCACGGACGGGCGCTACGCGGCCACCGTGCTCGACCGCTACGCCGACCCCGCGTCCCGGAGCCTGGAGGAGGTGCGCAGCGCACTCCTCACCACCCGGGAGGCCCGTGTGGCCTGGCAGGAGGCGCTGGAGACGGCCCGGCACGAACCGGTGCGCCACCGGGGCATCTCCCGGACCTCGGCGGCCGACGCGCAGGACGCGCTCGCCCAGTTCGGCAGGGTCGCGATGCTGATGGAGGCCCACCTGCCCGCCGCCTCCGCCACCCCCGTCCCCGAGGCGGCCGGGCTGGCCGACGCGCTGCGCCGGGCCACCGAGGAGGGCGCCAGGGCGGTGCGGGAGCGTCGCGTCCCGGACTGGGGCCGGGTCCGGGACGCACTGGAGCGCCGGGACGCCGACCCGGGTACGCCGCCCGACGCCTTCGTGCGGAACGGGGCCACCCTGCTGCTCCGGGCGCTGGAGGACTTCTCGCACGCGCTGGAGATCAGCAGCGGGCGGGCGTGAACGCGGGCCGCGCGACCGCTGGCGGGGTGCGCCGCGGTGCGGGACTCTGTCCCCGGGGAGTTCCGCGGCCGATTCATGGGCCGGGAAGACCGCATCGGCCGGCAGAACGGAAACATTCAACTCTGTTGATCGGGAGCCGAATTGGTACGCCGTTCGTCTCTTCCTCATAGAGGTGGGGAAACTGTGGTCCGAGGGGTGGACGGACCGCGGGGAAAGGTGTAATCACGTGTGCACCCCGCGTGCACGTGCATCTGCTCATGCATTGGCAATTCAACACAGCTATGATCCGAGCTAGTTGACACTTGCACCTTGCAACTCGGGAGCGTCCTGTGCACGACGTGTACAACGGCATGGCGGCCACAGAGCTTCGCGGGGTCGTCTGGCAGAAGAGCAGGCACAGCAACTCACAGGGATCATGTGTGGAGTTCGCGAAACTGCCCGGTGGAGATATCGCGGTGCGCAACTCGCGGTACCCCGACGGGCCCGCACTGGTCTACACGCCGGCCGAGATCGAGGCACTGCTGCTGGGCGTCAAGGACGGGGAGTTCGACCACCTGACCGCCGGGAGCTGACGGCCGGCCGCGTCGCGCCCCGGCGCCCTTGCCGGCCGCCCGCGGGCGCGCCGTGCCTACCGGGCGTCCGGGAGCGCGTCGACCGTGACGGGGAGCTCCGGCACGGAGGGGTCCGTCAGCCGGAACAGGGCCCAGACCACCTTGCCGAGCCCGCCGTCGGACGGATCGTCCCCGGCCGGTACGGGTGAGGGGTGCCAGCCCCAGCAGTCGCTGAAGGACTCGACGAGGAACAGCCCCCGGCCGGACTCCGCGGAGTCCGGCGCCTCGCCCGCGACCGGTCCCCGCCGGCTGGGATCGCGCACCGCGCACACCAGGCGGGAGGTCCAGCGCATCAGATGCAGACGGACGGAGGTGTCCTGGCGCTCGCGGGCCGCGTCGGCCGGAAGGGCGTGCCGCAGCGCGTTGGTGACCAGCTCGGACACGACCAGGGCCACGTCGTCGAAGTGGTCGCAGAGGTCCCAGGAGGTGAGGGTCGAACGGGTGAACCGCCGTGCCCCGCCCACCGCTTCGTACCGGGCGGGCAGCGTGCAGGACGCCGAGCCCGAGACCGCCGAGAGATCGATGGGGGGAAGCCCCTGCCGTAACGGCTCGAGCATCGTCGATCCATTCGTCCCCATGCGAGGCACTCCCGGGATTCGCGGCTGTAGCGTCACAGCTTCTGGCGGGCACTGCGGGTAGGGCGGTACAACACGACACGAGCGTCACCACGCGATGCGACAGGAACGAGCGCGCAGGTGCGCGAGGCCCATGGTTGCCAATGCGCAGGGCAGATGCAAGAGCAGATGCACGTGCACGCGCGAGGTCTGCCCGATAGCGTGGTGGTTCGAACTCATTTCTTCCGCTTCGCAGTTCTGAAGCTTTCCGAAAGTCTTCCCTTCTCTGTAATCGAATGAGTACGGGCTGAAGCGTTTTGGTGGCAGAATCCGCCTCCGGGGTTCGGGGGAGCTCCGGAGTACGGGAAGCGATGGGGAGGGTCGGTAAGCCGGTGACGGCAGGCGAGTCGAGTGGTTCCGTGGTGCGACGCATCCTCCTGGGCTCACAGCTCAGGCGGCTGCGCGAGTCGCGCGGCATCACCCGTGAGGCGGCCGGCTACTCCATCCGCGCCTCCGAATCGAAGATCAGCCGCATGGAGTTGGGACGGGTGAGCTTCAAGGCCAGGGACGTCGAGGACCTGCTCACGCTGTACGGAGTCACGGACGAGGCGGAGCGGGGCTCCCTCCTCGGCCTGGCCCGTGAGGCCAATGTGGCGGGCTGGTGGCACAGCTACGGCGATGTGCTGCCCGGCTGGTTCCAGACGTATGTCGGTCTGGAGGGAGCGGCCTCGCTCATCCGGATCTACGAAGTCCAGTTCGTCCACGGGCTGCTGCAGACCGAGGCGTACGCCCAGGCGGTCGTCGCCCGCGGCATGCCCGGTGCGCCGGCCGCCGAGATCGACCGCAGAGTCGCCCTGCGCCTGGCGCGGCAGAAGGCGCTCGTCTCCGAGAACGCCCCCCGCTTCCACGCCGTGCTCGACGAGGCGGCGCTCCGCCGCCCGTACGGCGGGCGCGAGGTGATGCGTGCGCAGCTGCGGCATCTGATCGACATGTCGGAACAGCCGAACATCACTCTGCAGGTGATGCCGTTCAGCTTCGGCGGTCACGCCGGTGAGAGCGGCGCATTCACGATGCTGCGATTCCCGGAATCCGATCTGTCGGACATCGTCTACCTGGAGCAGCTGACAAGTGCCCTCTATCTGGACAAGGCCGAAGAAGTCGCCCAGTACGAAAAGGCCATGATCCGGCTCCACGAGGACAGTCCGGGGCCGGAGGAGAGCCGGGATCTTCTCCGAGGTCTCCTTCAGCTGATCTGATTCGACAGTACGATGACTTACCCACAGGAGTCTGCGCCTGCAGTAAGGGATTGCATGTCCTTCCCCAGTGAACTGGCCCGCCAGTACATCGACGGCGAGTGGCTGACCGGCAACGGTGCGTGGGACATCATCGATATCAATCCCGGCAACGGCGAGAAACTCTGCTCGATCACCGTGGCGACGGCCGCGGAAGTCGACCTCGCTTATCGGGCCGCGGAACGCGCGCAGCGGAATTGGGCGACGACGCGTTCGCACGAGCGGCGGGCCGTTCTGGAGAACGCCGTTCGCATCGTCGGAGAACGCGGCGAAGAAATCATCGACCTGATCACCGATGAGCTCGGCGGGACCAGGGCGAGGGCCGCGTACGAGGTGCGTGCCGCACAGGAGGTCCTGCGCGCGGCCGCAGGGCAGGCGGTGCGGCCGGTGGCGGGGCTGCTGCCCTCGGTCGCCGACGCCGAGGAGAACCGGGTCTACCGGCTGCCCGTCGGGGTCGTCGGCGTGATCAGTGCCGTCAGCCTCCCCTTCCTGGTGACGATGAGGTCCGTCGCCCCCGCGCTCGCGCTGGGCAACGCGGTCGTGGTGAAGCCCCATCAGCACGCCCCGGTCGCCGGCGGAGGGCTGGTGGCCCGGATCTTCGAGGACGCCGGACTGCCGGCCGGCCTCCTCAACGTCCTGGTCACCGACAGCGCCGAGATAGGCGACGCCTTCATCGAGCACCCGGTGCCCAAGGTGATCGCGTTCACCGGTTCGGACCGGGTGGGCCGCCATGTCGCCGCGGTCGCCGCCGGACTGTTCAAGAGGACCGTCCTCGAACTGGGCGGCACCAGCGCCCTGGTGGTGCTGGAGGACGCCGACCTCGGCCACGCGGTCCGGGCCGCCGTCCACAGCCGCTCCCTGTTCCCGGGGCAGGCCGGTACGGCCGCCGACCGCATCCTGGTGGACCGCACCGTGCAGGAGGAGTTCACCCGGCTGTTCACCGCCGCGGTCGCCGCCGCCCTCCCGGCGGGCGACCCGGGTGCCCCGGACCCCTGGACGGCCCCGGACCCCCGGACGGCCCCGGGCCTCGGTGCACTCCGGGCCGAGACGGCCACCGTGCCGGCCGGACCGGCGGAGGGGCCGCCGCTGCCGACCGAGGAGATCCTCGGTCCCCCGGCGCTGCTGGTGCCCTTCGACGGCGAGGACGAGGCGGTGCGCATCGTCAACGACAGCCCCGGCGGGCTGAGCGGCGCGGTCCACACGGCGGACACCGAACGCGGGGTGCGGTTCGCCCGGCGCGTCACCGGCGGGACGTTCCATGTGAACGGTGCGACCGTCCAGGACGACCCGGCGGTCGCCTTCGGAGGCGGGAGGAGCTCCGCGACGGGACGGCTCGACGGCGAGGCCGCGGTCGAGGCCTTCACCACCCGGAAGTGGATCTCGGTGCAGCACGGCCGGACGGCGTTCCCCTTCTGACCGTGCCGGACGGCGCACGCCGGCCGGCCTGACGGACCGCCACACCGGCGGTGCGGGCCGCCACCCTTACGGCACCGCAGGTCCGCGGGGACGACCGCCTTCCCGCCGCCCCGGGCGCGGAGCGCGCGAGGCACCGGCGGACGATCCGTACCGGCACGGCGACCGGTCCCCGCAACGGGCCACGCCGGTGCCCTCCGCGGACGTCGGGCGGCGGGACCGCCCTCCGGCCGGCCGCTGAGGGGCAGCCCTTAGTCTGGTCGAGGCCGAGCACAAGGGTGGGTGGTATGTCGGCGATCCGTCTCCTCGTCCTGGGCGCGGTGCGGCAGCACGGCCGCGCACACGGCTATCAGGTGCGCAACGACCTGGAGTACTGGGGCGCCCACGAGTGGTCCCACGCCAAGCCCGGCTCGATCTACCACGCGCTCAAGCAGATGGCGAAGCAGGGACTGCTGCTCGCCCACGACGTCGCCCCGTCCACGGCGGGCGGGCCGCCCCGCACCGAGTACGAGACGACCGACCTCGGTGACCGGGAGTTCTTCACGCTGCTGCGGTCCTCACTGACCTCGTACGACCAGAGCATGGACGTGCTCTCGGCGGGCATCGGCTTCCTCGTCGACCTGGAGCGGGACGAGGCGGTGGCGCTCCTGAAGGAGCGCGTCGCGGCCATCGAGGGCTGGCGGGCCTCGGTCACGGAGCACTACACGCCCTCGGACGGGCCGGAGTCCCTCGGCCACATCGGCGAGATCATGAACATGTGGATCCACTCGGCCGACTCCGGTGCCGAGTGGACCCGCGGCCTGATCGCCCGCATCGAGGCGGGGGCCTACACCTTCGCGGGGGAGGGGGAGCCCTTCGTCGGAGTGCTCGCGGAGGGACAGCGCAACCCCTACGCCACCGGTGTGCCCGATCCCGGGGACGCCCGCTGACCGGCTGCCCGGCGGTACGGAGATCCGCACGGCCGGGCCCCGCCCCCGGCTCAGTGGTGGAACGCCGTCCGGACCCCGGGATCGCGGTTCAGCGGATGAGCCTGGGCCCGCAGTTCGGGGAGCAGCCCACGCAGGTCGTCGAGCAGCAGCTCCGCGAGGTCCGAGGAGAAGCCGTTGCGGCAGACGACCCGCAGCACCGAGAGGTCCTGGCGGTTGGCGGGGAAGGTGTACGCGGGCACCAGCCAGCCGCGCTCCCGCAGCCGCCTCGACACGTCGAAGACGTCGTAGGCCCGGACGTCGGGGTTCGTCGTCACCGCGAACACCGGGAGCTCGTCGCCCCGGGTCAGGAGCCTGAAGTCCTCCAGGGTCTCGAACTCCGCGGCGAGCCGGCACGCGATGTCCCGGGACGCCTGCTGCACGGCCCGGTAGCCCTCGCGGCCCAGCCGCAGGAACGTGTAGTACTGCGCCACCACCTGGGCGCCGGGCCGGGAGAAGTTCAGGGCGAACGTCGGCATGTCGCCGCCCAGGTAGTTGACCCGGAAGACCAGTTCCTCGGGGAGTTCGGCCGGTGAACGCCACAGTGCCCAGCCCACCCCCGGGTAGACCAGGCCGTACTTGTGCCCGGAGGTGTTGATCGAGGACACCCGCGGCAGCCGGAAGTCCCAGACCAGATCGGGATCGAGGAACGGGGCGACCATCGCTCCGGACGCCCCGTCCACATGGACCGGGATGTCGAGGCCCGTGCGCTCCTGGAGGTCGTCGAGCGCCGCGCACAGATCGGCGATCGGCTCGTAGGAGCCGTCGAAGGTGGAACCGAGGATCCCGACCACGCCGATGGTGTTCTCGTCGCACAGTTCGGCGGCCGCCTGCGGGTCGAGGTGGAACCGCTCACCGTCCATCGGGACCTGGCGCGGCTCGACCTCCCAGAACGTGCAGAACTTCTCCCAGCAGACCTGCACGTTGACGCCCATCACCAGATTGGGCCGCGCCGTCGACGGGTAGCGGTCGGCGTTCCTGGCCGACCAGCGCCGCTTCAGCGCCATCCCCGCCAGCATGCAGGCCTCGCTGGAGCCGGTCGTCGAGCAGCCCACCGTGGACCCCGGGTCGGGGGCGTTCCAGAGGTCGGCGAGCATCGCCACACAGCGCCGTTCCAGCTCGGCCGTGCGGGGGTACTCGTCCTTGTCGATCATGTTCTTGTCCCGGCACTCACTCATCAGCACACCGGCCTGGGGTTCCATCCAGGTGGTGACGAAGGTGGCGAGGTTGAGCCGGGAGTTCCCGTCGAGCATCAGCTCGTCGTGGACGAGCCGGTACGCGGTCGACGGCGGGAGCGGGTCGTCCGGGAGCCGGTGGGTCGGCGGTGCCGCGATCATCGGCGCGGTCGGGTCGGCCTCCCCGAAGAACGGGTTGAGGGCGAGCCTGCGGTGCTCGTCGGACGGGGCCGCCGCGCCGCGCCGTCCCTGGTGGAGTGCCATCGGGCGCCGTCCCCTCAGTCCTCGGCCGCGAGTCCGGCCTTGATGGCCCGGGTGAACTTCACGACGCGCTCGGCCTGGACCCGCGCCGCGGTCAGGGTCTGCTCGGCGACCGGGATGTCACCCTGGCCCGAGACGTGGGAGGTGCCGTACGGGTTGCCGTCGACGAACTTCGACGGGTCCGTGTAGCCGGGCGGCACCAGGATGCCGCCGAAGTGGTGGATCGTCTGGTAGAGCGCCAGCAGGGTGGACTCCTGCCCGCCGTGGGCGGTGCTGCTGGCGGTGAAGCCGCTGTAGACCTTGTCGGCGAGCTGCCCGGCCTGCCAGAGCCCTCCGAGCGTGTCGAGGAACTGCTTGAGCTGGGCGGAGACGTTGCCGTAGCGGGTCGGCGAACCGAAGATCACCGCGTCCGCCCAGACCATGTCGTCCGGCGAGACCTCCTGGGTGCCGGCCGTGGCCCTGGCGTGTTCCGCCCACGCCGGGTTGGAGTCGATCGCCGCCTGGGGGGCGAGCTCGGCGACCTTGCGCAGGCGCACCTGCGCGCCGGCGCCCTCGGCGTCCTTCGCGAGGGCCTCGGCGATCGCGGAGACCGTGCCGGTGGCGGAGTAGTAGACGACGGCTACGTTGACGGGCGTGGGCATGCGGGAACCTCCGGTGCGGGGACGCGGCGGGGAGCGCGGACGGGCCGGAGACAAGGGGCGGCCCGGACGCGGGGGAGAGGGACGTGCGGGTCAGGTCCTGCTGATCACGGCGGCCGTTCCGTAGGCGCAGACCTCGGTGCCCACGTCAGCGGCCTCGCTCACGTCGAAGCGCATCATCAGCACCGCGTTCGCGCCGCGGGCTCTGGCCTGCTCGACGAGCCGCTCCATCGCCTGGTTCCGGGTCTCGACGAGGGTCTTGGTCAGCCCCTTGAGCTCACCGCCGACCATCGATTTCAGACCGGCCCCGATCTGGCTGCCGAGGTGGCGGGAGCGGACCGTGAGTCCGAACACCTCGCCGATGACCTCGGTCACCTGATGGCCGGGAACGTCGTTCGTCGTGACGACCAGGACGTCCGCACGGGGCGTCTGTCCGCCGCCGTAGTCCTCAATGCCCATGACGTGGCACCTCCTGCGGAAAGCTTTGCCCCGGTTCGCCCCGTGCGCATCCCCGCTTACGCCAGTGGAACCCAGGCGTACGCCGCAGCGTTGATAGCTTGGGGCGGCCACGCAGCCGCGCACACCGACCAACCCTGGAGCCCGGACCCTTGAATACGCTTGCGCTCGGCCCGAGCTGGCTGGACCCGGATTATCTGCTCAACACCTTCGGGCTGCCCGGCCTCCTGCTCATCGTGTTCGCCGAGTCCGGACTGCTGATCGGGTTCTTCCTGCCCGGTGACTCCCTGCTGTTCACCACGGGCCTCCTGGTGACGACGGGCGACCTCAAGTACCCGCTCTGGCTGGTCTGCGTCCTGGTCGCCCTGGCGGCGATCATCGGCGACCAGGTCGGCTACCTCTTCGGCCGCAAGGTGGGGCCGGCTCTCTTCAAGCGCCCGGACTCCCGGCTCTTCAAGCAGGAGAACGTCGAGAAGGCGCACGAGTTCTTCGAGAAGTACGGCCCGAAGTCGCTGGTGCTGGCCCGCTTCGTGCCGATCGTCCGGACGTTCACGCCGATCATCGCCGGTGTGAGCCGGATGGACTACCGCTCGTTCATCACCTTCAACATCATCGGCGGCATCCTCTGGGGTGTCGGCGTGACGCTGCTCGGCGCAGCCCTCGGCAAGATCGCCTTCGTGCACGAGAACATCGAGATGATCCTCATCCTGATCGTGCTGATCTCCGTGGTGCCGATCCTGATCGAGTTCCTGAGGGCCCGCGGCAAGTCGAAGAAGCAGAACGCCGCGCAGCAGCGCGACGACCAGGGCCCCTCGGCCGGCGGCCCCGCGGCGGGCCCGCACGACGGGGCGGACGAGGACGGCCAGGGCCCGGCCGCCCACCGGTACACGGCCGAGGGCGCCGCCCCGTACGACAACGGCCGGGGCGGCCCGTACGGCGGCGGTCAGGCGGGCCCGTACGGCGACGGCCCCTACGGCGCTGCCCAGGCGGCCCCGTACGGCGGTCAGGCGGGCCAGGGCGGTCAGTACGGCGGTCAGGCGGGCCAGTACGGCCAGGGCGGTCAGCAGCAGGGCGGTCAGTACGGCGGCCAGGCCGCCCCGTACGGCAGCGGCCAGGACCCCCGGAACGCCCCGTACGAAGCCCCCCGGTACGGCGCCCCGGAGCAGGGCGGCCAGTACGGCGCGCAGGGCCAGTACAGCGCACAGGGCCAGCACGGCGCACAGGGCCAGTACGGTGCCCCGGACCAGGGCGGCCAGTACGGCGCACAGAACCAGTACAGCGCGCAGAACCAGTACGGCGCTCAGCACCAGTACGGCGCGCAGGACCCCTACGCCGCCGGTCAGGGCGGCGCGTACTCCGGCGGCCCGTACGGCGCCGCGGACCAGGGCGGCCCGTACGGCGCGCAGGGCCCGTACGCCTCCGGCGCGTACGGCGGCGGTGACCAGGCCGGTCCGTACGGCGGCCAGGCGGCCCCGTACGACGCGGCCGGGCACGACGGCCGGTACGCGGCCGGTCAGCCCGGTCACGCCGGCGGGGCCCGACCGGGCGACGGCCAGGAGGAGGACCCGGGTCCGTACGGCCGGCAGGACAGGCGCTGACGGGCCGCGCACGCGACGACGGCGCCCCGGTCCCCGCTCGGGGACCGGGGCGCCGTTCGTCCGTCAGAAGCCGCGGGTCCGCTTGGCCGCCCGGCGGGACGGCCCCTCGACGGCGCCCGGCACCCGCATGAACAGGCGGGAGATCTCGCTCCCCAGGTTGACCCCGATGGCGATCGCCAGGGCCGTGGCGACCGCGGTGAAGAGCGACGTCAGCCCGGCGTCCACCTCGTTCTGCGCGACGCCCAGCAGACCGAAGTAGGTCGCGGAACCGGGCAGCAGCGGGCCGATCGCCGCCGTGATGTACGGCAGGGACGAGGTGTAGCGGTAGCGCGAGAACAGCTGGCCGAACAGCCCCACCAGGCCCGCCGCCACGGCCGTCGCGGCCACCGGGGAGATGTTGCCGGTGCTGGCCATCGCCCCGAAGATGATCCAGGCCACGCCGCCGTTGAGCGTCACGGCGATGACCGTGGACCGTTCCTGCTGGAGCAGGATGGCGAAGGCCAGGGTGAGGACCATCGAGGCCAGGATCTGGATCACCGGCCGGTCGTTGGAGACGAACCGCGCCTCCGGGTTCAGCATCGCACCGAGCTGCACGCCCAGGTAGAGCATCAGCAGGACGCCGGCCACGATGCCGATGAAGAAGTACATGACCTCCAGGAGACGGGCCCCCGCGGTGATGTAGTAGCCGGTCAGGCCGTCCTGCACCCCCGCGACCAGGGCCCGCCCGGGCAGCAGCGCGAACAGCCCACCGGTGATCACCGCGGAGGGCCGCACATCGGTCGAGTGGGTGAGGGTCAGGGCGATGCCCATCGCGGCCGGCGGCATCGCGGCGACCGTGAACTGGTAGAACTCGGGCAGCCCGCGGCCGGCGCAGAGCCAGGCCAGCCGGTCGCCGAGCATCGCGCCCGCCGCCGCCACCACGAAGACCAGCAGATTGCCGCCGACCAGCACCGATGCCGAGCCGGCAAGCAGGCCCGCGGCTGCGGTCAGCACCCAGCCCGGATAGGGGTGCCGGTTACGGCGGATCTCGGCCAGGCGCCGGTAGGCCTCCTCCAGCGAGACCTCGACGTGCTCCGCCGTGGTGATGTCGTCGATCAGCCGGAACACGGCCGCCAGCCGCGTGTAGTCGGTGCCCCGTCGGCGCACGGTGCGGCTGGCCGTCACGGGGTCGTCGACCAGGGACGGCTGGTACGAGATGGACAGCAGCGTGAAGGTGACCGTCGGCTCGCAGCGGTGCAGGCCGTACGAACGCGACACCGCGAACATGGCCGCCTCGACGTCCTCGGCGCCCTCACCGCCCGCGAGCAGCAGCTCGCCGATACGCAGCGTCAGGTCGAGCACCCGCGGCACCGCGGGCCCCGAGTCGTCGGTCCGCTGCACGATCTCGGGCGCCGGACGCTCGAACACGGGCATCCGGAGCATCGTGCGCATCCGGTCCTGCCAGGGCGCCTCCTTGGTCAGCCGGACCATCGGAACGCCCTGCGCCGGAGTGAACGCGGGGTTCTGCTGCTGCGCGTTGTATCCGCTCGGCGGCACGAAGGCGGAGGACAGGGACTCGGACCCCGAACCGTTCCCCGACCCGGAAGCGGAACCTTGACCATGGCCCCCGGAGGCCGACGGATCAGGGTGCAGACCGACCGGAAGGGCGAATTCCGACGAGGGGTGGTCGTCCTCGTGGGGAGCCGTCGGCTGCTCGACCCCGGCCGGCGAGGCGAAGGCGCTGTGCGCCTCGTCGGACTGGGGCTTCTGGTCCTCGGGACCGCCCTGCTCCGCCACCACTTGACCTCGTTCCTCCTCGACCGCCCGCCACGGGAGCGCTTCTGCCCAGTATGGGCATGGGCATGGGCGCCACACGCAGCGGGCGGCGCACCGGTGAAGGTGCGCCGCCCGTTGTCCGTACGGTCAGCCGGGCCGGTCGGCCCCCTGTGCTGCTGTCCACCTCATCCGCCCGGAAGCGGAATCCGGAGGGACTGCGTCAGTGCGAGCCGCCCTGCACCTCGAGGCGCTTGTAGGAGGCCTCGATCTCGGCCTCGGCCTCGGCGCGGCCGACCCAGTCGGCGCCCTCGACCGACTTGCCGGGCTCCAGGTCCTTGTAGACCTCGAAGAAGTGCTGGATCTCCAGGCGGTCGAACTCCGACACGTGGTGGATGTCGCGCAGGTGCTCCACGCGGGGGTCGGACGCCGGGACGCACAGCAGCTTGTCGTCGCCGCCGGCCTCGTCGGTCATCCGGAACATGCCGATGGCGCGGCACTTGATGAGGCAGCCCGGGAAGGTCGGCTCGTCCAGGATGACCAGCGCGTCCAGCGGGTCGCCGTCCTCGCCGAGGGTGTTCTCGACGAAGCCGTAGTCGGCCGGGTAGCTGGTCGAGGTGAAGAGTCGACGGTCCAGGCGGATCCGACCGGTCTCGTGGTCCACCTCGTACTTGTTCCGCGAACCCTTCGGGATCTCGATGGTGACGTCGAACTCCACGGGTGGCTCCTCCATGATCAACACATACGACTGGTGGTTAAGTGTCCCTCACGCAGACGAGTGCTCGCGAAAGGGGCTGGTCAACGGTGGCCGAGCCGGTGCAGAGACCGACAGAGGAACCGTTGAGCAGGTGGGGCGGGTGGAAAGCCCCGAAGTACCTGAAGCACGGGGGCGGATCGGGGAACCGCCGGCTCGCCGCAGGCTCCGCGGTGCTCGGCCTGGTGGTCGCCGCCGGCGCCGTCCTGGCCGCCGGTCCCTGGGACTCCGGTCAGCGTAAGGCCGAGCGGGACCGGGCGGCCGTGGAGCGGCACGCAGGTGGCGCACATCACGAAGGGGACGGGCCCGGCGGACCGGCCCCCGCGCCCAGCGCGCCCGCGGTCCTCAGCGCCCTCGGCACCGACACCGGCCTCACCCCGGCCGGATCGAGCGGCCTGAAGACCGTCCTGGACCCCCTGCTGGACACGCCCGCGCTCGGTTCCGTCCGCACCGGCGTGGTCGTCGACGCGGCCACCGGCGAGCAGCTGTACGCGCGGGGCGCGACCACCCCCATGATCCCCGCGTCCACCGTGAAGATCGCCACGACCGTCGCCGCCCTCGCGGCGCTCGGCCCCGACCACCGGATCGCCACGACGGTCGTGCTGTCGCCGGACTCCCGGACGCTCACGCTCGTCGGCGGGGGCGACCCCACCCTGGACGAGGCGGCCCTGCGCCTCCTGGCCGCGGACACGGCGCGCTCCCTGCGCGACGCGGGCGCCGGACCGGTGCGGCTGACCTACGACACCTCGCGCTACACGGGACCGGCCCGCCACCCCATCGGCCCCAACGAGAACATCGCGCCGATGAGCGCGCTCATGGCCGACGAGGGCCGCCTCGACGGCAGCGACCGGGGGCCGGCGCCCCGGAGCGACGACCCCGCGCGCGACGCCGCCGGCGTCTTCGCCGGACTGCTCGGCGACGCGGGCGCCGCCACCCGGTCCGCCCCCGTGCCGGGGAAGGCCGCGGCCGGGTCGCGGACGCTGGCGGCACACCGGTCGAAGCCGCTCTCCGCCCTGGTCGAGCGGGCCCTGACCAACAGCGACAACGACATCGCCGAGGCCCTGGCCCGGCAGACCGCGATCGAGGCCGGGGAGCCCGCCTCCTTCGCCGGGAGCCGTCGCGCGGTCACCGCGCAGCTGAAGGGACTGGGCCTGCCGACGGCCGGGGCGCGGCTCGCGGACGGCAGCGGGCTCGACCGTGCGGACAAGGTGACCGCGGGCCTCCTCGCCGGCCTGCTCGCGCTCGCCGCCGGACCCGACCACCCCGAGCTCCGCCCCGTCCTCACCGGCCTCCCGGTCGCCGGATTCAGCGGCACGCTCGGTGACCGCTTCCCCGTGACCTCCCCGGCGACCGGTCTGATCCGGGCCAAGACCGGCACGCTCACCGGGGTGAACAGCCTCGCCGGGACCGCGGTGGACCCGCAGGGCCGGCTCCTGGCGTTCGCGTTCCTCGCCTCGGGCACCACGTCCCCGGCCGAGGCGGAGGCGTCCCTGGACACCTTGGCCACCACCCTCGCCGAAGGCACCCGATGAGCGGCTGACACCCCACCGCGGAGCGGCCGCCTCACGTACGGTTGACGCATGACGAGCATCGGTGGTGCCGAGATGGTCGACTGGAATCTCGCGGTCGCGACCGCGACCCGGTTCGTGCGGCCGGGTCCCGAGATCAGCCGTGAGGAGGCCCGTGCCGTCGTCGCCGAGCTCCGGCGGCACGCCAAGGCCTCCGAGGAGCATGTCCGTTCGTTCACCCGGATGATCCCGGACGGGCACGAACCCGAGGACACCCCGGTCCTCGTCGTGGACCGGGCGGGCTGGATCAGGGCGAACGTCGCGGGCTTCCGCGAGCTGCTGGGCCCCCTGCTCGCGAAGATGCAGGAACGTCGCGGCAACGGCCCCGGCAACGCCGTGCTGGGCGCGGTCGGCGGCAAGGTGACCGGCGTCGAACTGGGCATGCTGCTGTCGTTCCTCGCGTCCCGGGTCCTCGGGCAGTACGAGACCTTCGCGCCCGCCACCCGCGAGCTGCCCGGCTCCGCCGAAGGAGGCGGACGGCTGCTGCTGGTCGCCCCCAACATCGTCCACGTCGAGCGGGAACTCGGCGTCGACCCGCACGACTTCAGGCTCTGGGTCGCGCTCCACGAGGAGACGCACCGCACCCAGTTCACCGGGGTCCCCTGGCTCCGCGACCACCTGCGGGGCGAGATCCAGGCGTTCCTGGAGGAGACCGACGTCGACCCGATGACCGTGCTCGAACGCCTCCGCGAGGCCGCACAGGCCTTCACGGGCGGCAGCCGCCCCGAGGGCGAGGAGGGCGACGACGGCGGGCACAGCCTCGTCGAGATCGTCCAGACGCCGGCCCAGCGCGCGATCCTGGGACGGCTCACGGCCGTGATGTCCCTGCTCGAAGGGCACGCGGACTACGTGATGGACGGGGTGGGCCCCGAGGTGGTCGCCTCCGTCGCCGAGATCCGGGAGAAGTTCCAGCAGCGCAGGGCGCGCGGCGCGAGCCGGCTGGACCTGGCGCTGCGCAGGCTCCTGGGGCTCGACGCCAAGCTGCGGCAGTACCGCGACGGCGAGCGGTTCGTCCGGGCCGTGGTGGACGAGGTCGGCATGGACGGCTTCAACCGGGTGTGGACCTCGCCCAACACCCTCCCCACCAAGGCCGAGATCGCCGCACCGGCGGACTGGGTGGCGCGGGTGCACCGTAAGGCGGATTCGTGATCTTGGCCGGTCCGGTGGCAGAAGACCGCCTCTCCAATCACCCATCCGAGGGACCGTAGGGGCATGGGGAGGCGTGCAATGCTCGATGGGCGGCCCGGCTCTGTCACCATCGACGCACTCTGAGTGACGGGACTTCATCCCGGGCGCTCCGAGGCACACCCAGAACTCCACCCGAAGGGCACCGGACATGGGTCCCCATCCTGCGGTCGCGGCGATACGCCTGGCGGTCCGCCGCGTACTCCACGACGTCATCACCGAATCCACCCGTCGCACCGAGCAGGCGGGGCGCGCCGAGCTCGCCGAGGCCGGCGCCGGCGCGCGGCACTCCGGGCTCCCCGAGCGGCCCGACGCCCCGCTGGTGCTCGTCGCCTGCTCCGGCGGCGCCGACTCCATGGCCCTCGCCTCCGCCCTCGCCTTCGAGTCGCGCAAGCTGCCCGTCCGCGCCGGCGGCATCACCGTCGACCACAACCTCCAGCCCGGCTCCGGGCTCCGCGCCGACGAGGTCGTCGCCCGTCTCGCCGAGATGCGGCTCGACCCGGTCGAGGCCGTCGCCGTCCGGGTCGGCCGCGCCGGCGGGCCCGAGGCCGCCGCCCGTGACGCCCGCTACGCCGCCCTGGACGCCGCCGCGGAGCGCCTCGGCGCCGCCGCCGTGCTCCTCGGCCACACCCGCGACGACCAGGCCGAGACCGTCCTGCTGGGCCTGGCCCGCGGTTCGGGCATCCGCTCGCTCTCCGGGATGGCCGCCGCCTCCGGGCCGGCGGGCCGCTACCGCCGGCCGTTCCTCCAGCTCGACCGGCAGACCGCCCGCAAGGCCTGCCTGGTGCAGTCGATCCCCGTCTGGGACGACCCCCACAACATCGATCCCGCCTACACCCGCTCCCGGCTCCGCCACGAGGGTCTGCCCGCCCTGGAGAAGGCGCTGGGCAAAGGGGTCGTGGAGGCGCTCGCCCGGACGGCCCAGCTGTCCCGCGACGATGCCGACGCCCTCGACACCTGGGCCGCCGAGGCCGCCGGCTCGGTCCGCGACGACGCCGGACGGCTGGAGTGCGCCAAGCTCGCCGTCCTGCCGCCCGCGGTACGCCGCCGGGTGCTGCGCCGGGCCGTGATCGACGCCGGATCTCCCGCGGGTTCGCTCTTCGCCCGCCACATCGAGGAGGTCGACCGCCTCATCACCGGCTGGCGGGGCCAGGGAGCCATCAACCTGCCCGGCCGCGTCGAGGTGCGACGGCAGGGTGGCAGACTGGTGATTCGGCAGAGCTGAAGCACAAGCGGCTGACACGCAGGCGAAACGCCGGTCCGGTCCGGGGAACAGTCCGGGTGCGGCAGGGCAGGGAAAGAGACGCGGGTGAACGAGAAGGACATGGGCACCGACCTCCAGTCGGTGCTCCTCACCAAGGAAGAGATCGACGCGAAGCTCGTCGAGCTGGCGGCGAAGATCGACGCGGAGTACGCGGGCAAGGACCTGCTCATCATCGGCGTGCTCAAGGGCGCGGTGATGGTCATGGCGGACCTGGCCCGGGCCCTGTCCACCCCCGTCACCATGGACTGGATGGCCGTCTCCTCCTACGGCGCCGGCACCCAGTCGTCCGGCGTGGTCCGGATCCTCAAGGACCTCGACACCGACATCAAGGGCAAGCACGTCCTGATCGTCGAGGACATCATCGACTCCGGTCTGACGCTCTCCTGGCTGCTGACCAACCTCGGCTCGCGCGAACCCGCGAGCCTGGAGGTCTGCACGCTGCTCCGCAAGCCCGACGCGGCGAAGGTCGCGATCGACGTGAAGTGGGTCGGCTTCGACATCCCCAACGAGTTCGTCGTCGGATACGGACTCGACTACGCCGAGAAGTACCGCAACCTCCCCTTCGTCGGTACGCTCGCCCCCCACGTCTACGGCGGCTGAGCCGGCCGCCCGGAGGGGCCCGGCCGAACCCGGCCGGACTCCCGGGAACCCTCGTGGTGTTCCCGCCGTTGGAGCCTTCGAGGCGGGTTTGTCGGGCGTCCCCTGCGGTCACGGGTGACAAAGCTGGGGTACCGTCCGAAGAACAGTCTTTTCTCACAGCAGCATTTACCTACGGGCAGGAGGGACGGGGCGACTTCGCTCCGTATGGATGGACGTGAAGCGATACTTCCGTGGGCCGGTCATGTGGATCGTGCTGGCCGTCCTCGCCGTGGTCGTGTTGATGCAGGTCGTCGGCTCGTCCGGCGGCTACAAGACGGTGGACACCGGCAAGGTGATCCAGGCGATCAGTAAGAACCAGGTGCAGCAGGCCAAGCTGACCACCGGTGACGAACAGATCCTGAAGATCGAGCTGAAGGACAAGCAGAAGCTCGACGGCGAGTCCGGCAGCAAGTTCCAGGCGAGCTACATCGGCAACCAGGGCGTCGAGCTCGCCGACACGCTGCAGAAGAAGTTCGAGAGCGGTGACATCGAGAAGGGTTACACCGTCTCGCCGTCGAAGCAGTCCCCGTTCGTCTCGATCCTTCTCTCGCTGCTGCCCTTCGTCCTGATCGTGGTCGTGTTCCTGTTTCTGATGAATCAGATGCAGGGCGGCGGCTCCAAGGTCATGCAGTTCGGCAAGTCCAAGGCCAAGCTGATCACCAAGGACACGCCGAAGACGACGTTCGCCGATGTGGCGGGGTCGGACGAGGCCGTCGAAGAGCTGTACGAAATCAAGGAGTTCCTCCAGGAGCCGGCGAAGTTCCAGGCCGTCGGCGCCAAGATCCCCAAGGGCGTCCTGCTGTACGGGCCGCCCGGTACGGGCAAGACGCTGCTCGCGCGCGCCGTCGCCGGCGAGGCGGGCGTCCCGTTCTACTCGATCTCCGGTTCCGACTTCGTCGAGATGTTCGTCGGTGTCGGTGCCTCCCGTGTCCGGGACCTCTTCGAGCAGGCCAAGGCGAACGCTCCGGCGATCGTCTTCGTCGACGAGATCGACGCCGTCGGCCGGCACCGCGGTGCCGGTATGGGCGGCGGTCACGACGAGCGCGAGCAGACGCTCAACCAGCTGCTCGTCGAGATGGACGGCTTCGACGTGAAGGGCGGCGTCATTCTGATCGCCGCCACGAACCGGCCCGACATCCTGGACCCGGCGCTGCTGCGTCCCGGTCGCTTCGACCGGCAGATCGCCGTCGACCGCCCGGACATGCAGGGGCGCCTGGAGATCCTCAAGGTGCACCAGAAGGGCAAGCCGGTCGCGGAGGACGTCGATCTCAACGCCGTCGCCCGCCGTACGCCCGGCTTCACCGGTGCCGACCTGTCGAACGTGCTGAACGAGGCCGCGCTCCTCACGGCGCGCAGCAACAAGAAGCTGATCGACAACCAGATGCTCGACGAGGCCATCGACCGCGTCGTGGCGGGACCGCAGAAGCGGACCCGGATCATGTCCGAGAAGGAAAAGAAGATCACCGCGTACCACGAGGGCGGACACGCTCTGGTCGCGGCGGCCTCGCCCCAGTCGGACCCGGTCCACAAGATCACGATCCTCTCCCGCGGCCGCGCCCTCGGTTACACGATGGTGCTCCCGGAGGAGGACAAGTACTCCACGACCCGCAACGAGATGCTCGACCAGCTGGCGTACATGCTGGGCGGGCGCGCGGCCGAGGAGCTGGTCTTCCACGACCCGACGACCGGTGCTGCGAACGACATCGAGAAGGCCACGGCAACGGCCCGCGCGATGGTCACGCAGTACGGCATGACCGAGCGGCTCGGCGCGATCAAGTTCGGTGGGGACAACACCGAGCCTTTCGTGGGCCGGGAGATGGGCCACCAGCGCGACTACTCGGAAGAGGTCGCGGCGCTCGTCGACGAGGAGGTCAAGAAGCTCATCGAGACCGCCCACAACGACGCGTGGGAGATCCTCGTCGAGAACCGCGACATCCTCGACGCCCTGGTCCTCGAACTCCTCGAGAAGGAGACCCTCGGCAAGGAGCAGATCGCCGAGATCTTCGCCCCGATCGTGAAGCGCCCGGCCCGTCCGGCGTGGACCGGTTCCGCCCGGCGCACCCCGTCGACGCGTCCGCCCGTGCTCTCTCCCAAGGAGCTCGCCCTCACCAACGGCTCCGCCAACGGTTCGGGCACTCCGGAGATCGCTCCGACGGACCTGTCGAAGCACGACGGTCCGTCGACCGAGACGCTCCCGGAGGACCGCCCCGAGAGCTGACCCCGGCCCGACACCCGGTGTGGCCCCTGTCACGGGGGCTCCACCAGGCCAGGAATGGATGCCGCGCCCCCCAGGTTCTAGCCTGTGGGGGCGCGGCTTTTCTTTTCCTGCTTGGTGCCTGCCGTCATTCCGTGGAGGCCGGGCGGGTCCGCGTATATGACTGCACAGAGGAACGAGGCACCAGAATGACCGACCCGGTGACGCTCGACGGGCAGAGCCCGATCGGCGCGTTCGACGAGAAGCGGGCCGAGTCCGCCGTCCGTGAGCTCCTCATCGCCGTCGGCGAGGACCCCGACCGTGAGGGCCTGCGTGAGACCCCGGCCCGGGTGGCCCGTGCCTACAAGGAGATATTCGCCGGTCTCCACCAGCAGCCCGAGGACGTCCTGACGACGACGTTCGACCTCGGCCACGACGAGATGGTGCTGGTCAAGGACATCGAGGTGTTCAGCACCTGTGAGCACCACCTCGTGCCGTTCCGCGGGGTCGCGCACGTGGGCTACATCCCGGCGGCCACCGGCAAGATCACCGGCCTCTCGAAGCTGGCCAGGCTGGTCGACGTCTTCGCCCGGCGGCCCCAGGTGCAGGAGCGGCTCACCACCCAGATCGCCGAGTCCCTGATGGAGATCCTGGAGCCGCGCGGGGTGATCGTGGTCGTGGAGTGCGAGCACATGTGCATGTCGATGCGGGGCATCCGCAAGCCCGGAGCGAAGACGCTCACGTCGGCGGTCCGCGGCCAGCTGCGGGACCCGGCCACGCGCGCCGAGGCGATGAGCCTCATCATGGCGCGCTGACCGGACGGTGACCTTGCGCCGACCGCCGGGCGGACCGGGCCGGTGCCTGTGGGGCTCGGCCGCGTCCGCCGGTCGGGTCTTGGCGTCCCGGTCCCTGCCGGGCGGTGCCGTCCGCCTGTCGTGCACGGCGGCCACGTGTGCCTGCCGGGGCGGTGCCGTCCGGCTGTCGCAGATGCCCTTCCGGGTCGGCGGGGTCCTTCCCGGTCTGCGGGGGCGTTCCCGCTCTGCGGGGCCGTTCCCGCGGTGACCGGGCCGGCGGACGGTACCGGCGCCGGCCGGGCGGTGGGCGTGCGGCCGTCCTGTCGGCCGGGAGATTAGATCGGCCCTGGGGCGCACGTCCGGCGGTCAGCCGCGTTCCACGGCCGGGACGGCGACCTGTCAGACACCTGACGGCGGTGAACCTGACGGGGGCCCCGATCGCGACCTGACGGCCGGCGGCTTCCGGGGCGGAGGCTCCGCCTGCCGGGCGTGGGGTGCGCGGACGCCGCTCAGGCGGGCTGTGCCGTGTTCCGCTCGTTCTCCCCGTCGTCCGGGAGCTTGCAGACGCGTTCGAGGAAGAAGGCGGCGGCCACGACGCCGATGCCGGCCACCACGGCGGAGCCCGCGTAGATGGCCTGGTCCCGCCGCGGTGCCACGTCGAGGTAGCTGAGCAGGAAGACGCCCGTGCCGCCGTACATCCCGGCGACCAGCGCGGCGACGAGCGCGCTGGCCTGGCCGAAGACCAGTGCGCGCGCCGCCATCATCGGCTCCACGCCCTTCGCTCCGGGGCGCCGCTCCCGCTGGGCGCGCAGCCGCGCCCGGATCGACAGGGCCGTGGCGAGCAGGATGACGGCGATCACGGCCAGCACGACGGACGCGGCGAGCGGCACGCTCGGCAGTGTCCCCAGGGCGTCCCAGAGACGGGCCGCACCCCAGGACAGGACGCCGGCCCCGGCGAAGAGTCCGGCCAGGATGCCGAGCCGTAGTTGCTTCACCGAGAGTGCCGCCCTTCGTCGCCGTTGCCCGTGTCGTCGCCCGCAGGCGGTCGTCCTAGACCCTAACGACTACTCGGGGAGACGGAGTTCCAGGTCGGGCCGGGGAAGCACGCCGTCGCGGCCGACACCGGCCAGCAGGTCGGCGACCGGTCCGGCACCGGGCAGCTGGGCGTCGGGGTCGACGTCGTGCCAGGGGGCGAGGACGAAGGCGCGCTCGTGGGCGCGCGGGTGCGGGAGGGTCAGCCGCGGGTCGTCGGAGACGACGTCGGCGTACGACACGATGTCGACGTCGATCGTGCGCGGACCCCAGCGCTCCTCGCGGACCCGGTCGAAGGCCTCCTCGATGGCCTGACCGCGCTCCAGCAGGGAGGAGGGCGGCAGGGTCGTCTTCACGACGACCACCGCGTTGAAGTAGGACGGCTGGGAGTCCGGGTCGACGCCCCAGGGTTCCGTCTCGTAGACCGGAGAGACCGCTTTGACCCGGAGGCCCGGGGTGTCCTCCAGGGCGTCGATGGCGCCCTGGAGCGTGTCCAGGCGGTTGCCGAGGTTGGAGCCGAGCGAGATCACGGCCCGTTTGGGGTTGGAGAGGGTGACGTCCGCCGCGTCGACCTGCTCGACCACGGCCGCGGGTACCGGCTGTACGGTCGGGTCGCTCTGCCCTTCGGTGGAAAATGCAGTCATGCTCGGCTCCGGGTGATGGTGATGGTCACGTCGTCGAAGGGGACGGTGATGGGGGCGTCCGGCTTGTGGACGACGACCTCGACCTCCTGGACCCCTCCGTGCTTGAGGCACTGCTGCGCGATGCGTTCCGCGAGCGTCTCGATCAGATCGACCGGCTCACCCTGGACGACGTCGACGACCTCCTCCGCGACCACCCCGTAGTGGACGGTCTTCGACAGGTCGTCGGCGGCTGCCGCGGGGCGGGTGTCGAGGCCGAGGACCAGGTCCACGATGAAGGTCTGGCCCTCTTCACGTTCCCTGGGGAAGACACCGTGGTGCCCACGGGCCTTGAGGCCGCGCAGCGCGACACGATCCACGCGAATCACTCCTGCTGTTCGTCGTCTCCTGGGGCACCCGGCCGCGTGCGGGCGGTGAGGTGCCGTCCAGCGAATCTACCCGCGGGCCCCGGCAGCTCCCGCCCGCGGGGGCGCGGGCCGGCCCCGGCACGAAGCCGGTAGGCGCGTATACCCGGGGATCGGGGAGCCCAATCCCCGTGGTCCGGTCCGGCCGTTCAGGCCGTCGGCTCCTCGTCCTCCTCCTCGCCGGTTTCCGCCAGTACGGGTGACCCGTGGTGGGACCAGAGCTTCCAGCCGTCCGGTGTGCGCCGGAACACGTTGGTGGCGACGACGAGCTGGCCGACGAGCGGCCCGAGTGCGTCGCCCTCCTCCGCGGGGCCACCGCTGAGGATGTTCTCCGTACAGGTCACCAGGGCGGTGTTCCCGGTCATCGCGACCCCGACGTCCGTCAGGAAGAACTGGATGTACTCGGTGTTCGCCATGATCAGGGCGTAGCTCCGCAGTACCTCGCCGCGGCCCGTCAGCACCGGCCAGCCCGGGTGGACGCAGGAGACGGTGAGGTCCTCGCCGGGCAGCCACAGGCCGGAGAGCCCGTCGAGGTCGCCGCGCTCCAGCGCCTCGTAGAAGGCGGTGTTCGCCTGCTCGACGGCGGCGATGTCCGCCGCGGCCTCCTCGTGCTCGTCGCGGGCGGCGCTCACGCGGCTCCCTCGACGGCCCGGGCGACCCGGACGGCGTCGGCCGTCGCCCGTACCGCGTGCACCCGGACGGCCCAGGCGCCCGCGTCCGCCGCGAGGGCGGAGATCGCGGCCGTGGCGGCGTCGCGCTCCCGCGCGGGCGGCGGGGCCCCGCCCTCGCCGGTCAGGACGTGGCCGAGGAACCGCTTCCGGGAGGCGGCGACCAGCAGCGGACGGCCCAGTCCGTGCAGCTCGGCGAGGTGCGCGACGAGCGAGAGGTCGTGGGCGGCGTCCTTGGCGAAGCCGAGGCCGGGGTCGACGACCAGGCTCTCCGGGGCCACCCCGCCCTCGATCACGGCCTCCATGCGGTCGCGGAGCTCGGCGACCACCTCGGCGACGACGTCGCCGTAGACCGCGCGGCTGTTCATCGACGTGCTGAAACCGCGCCAGTGCATGACCACGAACGGCACTCCGGCGTCGGCGACGACCGGGATCATGCCCGGATCGGCGAGACCGCCGCTCACGTCGTTGACCAGGGCCGCACCGGCGGCGACGGACCGGGCGGCGACGCTGGCGCGCATGGTGTCCACGGAGACGGTGACGCCCTCGGAGGCCAGTCCCCGCACCACGGGGATCACCCGTCGCAGTTCCTCGTCCTCGTCCACCCTGGTCGCGCCCGGACGGGTCGACTCACCGCCGACGTCGACCAGGTCCGCACCGTCGGCGACCAGTTCCAGGCCGTGCTTGATCGCCGCAGTGGTGTCGAACCAGTGGCCGCCGTCGGAGAAGGAGTCGGGCGTCACATTGACGACACCCATGACCGCGCAGCGGTCCCACTCCGGCAGACCCCGCACCGTGCCCCGTCCTCGCAACGTACTCATGCGACCAGCCTAAGGTCTGTCCCGTCGCGCCCGGCGGGCCCGCGACGGCGGCGGAGCGGCAGCACGGCGGTGGCGGAGCGGCAGCACGGCGACGGCACGACGGGGCTGCGACGGAGCACGGGGACGGCCGCGGCACCTCGCCGCGGTGTCGCAAGGCCCGCGTACCTCCCGTGGGGCGCCCCTCGGACTCCCGCGGCGCGCGGAGGGCCTCCGTCTCGCGGCGCCGCCGGCCGGCCGCCGCGCGCTGATCCACCAGGGGGCGACGGGACGGCCCGCGGGGTGTCCGCGGGATCCCGCCGTACGCCCGAAGGGGTGGCCCGCGCCGTGCGGGCGGCCGGGGCGAGGGTGCCGCGAGCCCGGTGGAGGGGGCCGGACCCGGGTGCCGTGGTCCTCCGTGCCGGAGGCGGTCACCCCGCCGGAACGCCCGGGACAGGACCGCGCCCGGCCCGCGCCACCGGGCGGCTCGGGTCGGGCGGGCGCGGCCCCCTGGCCCTCTCGCCCTGGCCCCCTGGCCCTCTCGCCCCGGGCTCGGGCCCGGCGGGGGCTCAGACGGCGGTGACGCCCGCGACGGTCTCCACGGCGACGTCGGCGCGCGGCACGTCCTGCGCGTCGGCGTCGATCGAGCGGCGCAGTGCCTCATGGAGGCGGGCCGGGGTGAGGACGCCCAGGAACCGGCCGGCGCCCTCCTCGTCCAGGACCGCGATCCAGCCCGCGTCGTGCTGCAGCATCGTGGCGAAGGCCTGCTTGAGCGGCGCGCCGAGCGGCAGCCAGGCCTCCATCCGCCGGGCGTGCTCGCGGACCGTGCCCCCGGCCGTCGTCCCGTCCCCGGCGGCCCCGTCGCCCGCCGCGATCCAGCCGTGCAGCTTCTCCTGGCCGTCCAGGACGACGGCCCAGCGCGCACCGTCGGCCCGGAGCCGCGCGGTCGCCTCGGCCAGCGGATCGTCGAGATGGACGACCGGCGGCTGGTCCAGGTCACTCTCCTCGATGGGCGTGACCGAGAGCCGCTTCAGCCCGCGGTCGGCCCCGACGAAGTCGGCGACGTACGGCGTCGCGGGAGCCCCCAGCACCGTGGCCGGGGTGTCGAACTGCTCGATGCGGCCCTGCCCGTACACGGCGATACGGTCGCCCAGCCGGACGGCCTCCTCCATGTCGTGGGTGACGAACAACACGGTCTTGCGGACCTGTGCCTGCAGTTTCAGGAATTCGTTCTGGAGCCTTTCCCGTACGACGGGATCGACCGCGCCGAAAGGCTCGTCCATCAGCAGGACCGGCGGATCCGCGGCCAAAGCCCTTGCCACTCCGACGCGTTGGCGCTGGCCGCCGGAAAGCTGCTCGGGATAGCGGCTGCCGTGGACGGAAGGGTCGAGTCCGACGAGGTCCAGCAGCTCGGCCGCGCGCTTCCTTCCTTTTTCCCTTCCCCAGCCCAGGAGGTGGGGGACGGTCGCGGTGTTCTCCAGGATCGTCTTGTGCGGGAAGAGCCCCACCTGCTGGATCACGTAGCCGATACGCCGACGGAGCCGGACGGGATCGATGGTCGATATGTCGTCCCCGTCGAGAAATATCCGGCCCCCGGTCGGTTCGGTCAGGCGGTTGACCATTTTCATCGTGGTCGTCTTGCCGCAGCCGGAAGGTCCGACGAGCGTGACCAGTTCACCCTCGGCGACCTCGAAGGAAAGGTCGTCGACGGCGGTGGTGCCGTCCGCGTACCGCTTGGTGACGTGCTCGAAACGGATCATGATTCCCCATTGTGACGCGGGTTCTGTGAAGGCCATGTTGCCGGAATACGACAGCCTCGGCGATTGTCGGTGGTCGGGGATAGGGTCTTCCAGGACCGGACCCGGTGCGCATCGCGACGGCAAACAGGAGGTGGGGGCGGATGGCCGGACAGAACTGCCTGGTGGCGAACGACTGGATCTGCGGAGAGTATCTGCGCTCCCGCGGCCATGAGCTGACCGAGGCGACCGTCCAGCACATCTGGATCACGGCGGCCTCCGTGCTGATCGGGCTCGCGGTGGCATTTCCGCTCGCCCTGCTCGCCCGCCGCGGCCGGCATTTCGCCGGTCCCGTGCTGGGCCTGACCACCGTGCTCTACACCGTGCCGTCCCTGGCGATGTTCTCGCTGCTGCTCCCGCTCTTCGGGCTGTCCGCCGCGCTCGTGGTCACCGGCCTGGTGCTCTACTCGCTGACCATCCTGGTCCGCAACATCCTGGCCGGCCTCGAAGCGGTTCCGCAGGAGGCCAGGGAGGCGGCGAAGGGCATGGGCTACGGACCGGTCCGGCTCCTCTGGGAGGTCGAGCTCCCGCTCGCGCTGCCCGCGCTGATGGCCGGGCTGCGGATCGCCACGGTGTCGACCGTGGCGTTGACGACGGTCGGCTCCCTCGTCGGGAAGGGCGGGCTCGGCAACCTCATCGAGGACGCGCTGCCCAGCTTCTTCAAGGCCCAGGTGCTCACCGCCTCCGTGCTCTGCGTGCTGCTCGCGGTGGCGGCGGACCTGCTGCTGCTCGGCGTCCAGCGCCTGCTCACCCCCTGGACCCGCATACGGACCCCCGCCGGGGCGCCCGGCGGCCCGGGCATCGCCACGACGGAGGGCGGCTGATCCATGGGAGTCATAGGGGAGGCCTGGACCTGGCTCACCACCGGTGCGAACTGGTCGGGGGACGGCGGGGCTGCACAGCGGCTGTCCGAGCATCTGTACGTCAGCGGGATCGCCCTCGCGGTGGCCTGTGTCATCGCCCTGCCCGTCGCGCTCTTCCTCGGGCACGTGGGCAAGGGGGGCGGGCTCGCCGTCAACATCTCCAACGTGGGCCGCGCGGTGCCGGTGTTCGCGGTGCTGGCGCTCTTCATGATGACGCCGCTGCGCAACTCCGGCTATCTGCCCACGGTCATCGCGCTGGTGCTGTTCGCCGTGCCGCCCCTGCTGACCAACGCCTACGTCGGGATGACGGAGGTGGACCGGTCGGTCCTGGAGGCCGCGCGCGGCATGGGGATGTCGGGCGTCCAGCTCTTCGTGCGGGTCGAGCTCCCGCTCGCCTACCCGATGATCATGACCGGCCTCCGGTCCGCCGCCGTCCAGGTGATCGCCACCGCCTCGATCGCGGCGATGGTCGGCCTCGGCGGCCTGGGCCGGATCATCACCGCCGGCTTCAACACCTACGACACCGCTCAGGTCTTCGCGGGCGCCGTGCTGGTCGCCCTCCTGGCCCTGGTGGTGGAGGGCGTCCTCGTGGCGCTGGACCGGCTGCTGTCGCCCCTGCGCCGCCGCAGGGTCGCGTGAGCGCGCGGCCCCCCTTGACTGTCACACCCTTTTTTCCCGGACGGAGAACACCATGAGCAGGACCTCGCGCATAGCGGGTGCGGTCGTCGGAGCGGTCGTGCTGGCGGGCTCACTCGCAGCCTGCGGCGGCGACAGCCTGGAGAAGGAGAAGGGCGGCTCGGACACGGCCGCAGGCTCCGGGAAGGGCTCGCTCGTCGTGGGCGCCGCCGGCTTCACCGAGTCCAAGGTGCTCGCCGAGCTGTACGCCCAGGTCCTGGGCGACGCCGGGTACGACACCTCGGTCACCACGGTGAAGAACCGCGAGCTGTACGAGCCCTCGCTGGAGAAGGGCGAGATCGACGTCGTCCCGGAATACGCGGCGACCCTCGCGGAATTCCTCAACGCCAAGGTCAACGGAGCGGCCGAGGCGGAGAAGAAGCCGGTCGCCTCCGGCGACGTGGCGGCCACCGTCGCCGCGCTGGAGAAGCTCGCCACCCCGCTCGGACTCAAGGTCCTTCCGGCGGGCGGGGCGGTCGACCAGAACGCCTTCGCGGTGTCGAAGGAATTCGCCGACAAGAACAAGCTCACATCGCTCTCCGATCTCGGCGAATCGAAGCTCAAGGTGAAGATCGCCGCGGGTGACGAGTGCGAGGTGCGCCCGTTCTGCGCGCCCGGACTGAAGAAGACGTACGGCATCGACGTCACCGGAATCGACCCCAAGGGCGTCGGCACGCCGCAGTCGAAGCAGGCCGTCAAGGACGGCAAGGACCAACTGGTCCTCACGACCACCACGGACGCGGTGCTCGACTCCTACGGGCTGGTGTTCCTGGAGGACGACAAGAAGCTGCAGAACGCGGACAACGTCCTTCCGGTGCTCAATGCC
Source organism: Streptomyces sp. NPDC006296 (assembly GCF_040613235.1). Lineage (NCBI taxonomy): Bacteria > Bacillati > Actinomycetota > Actinomycetes > Kitasatosporales > Streptomycetaceae > Streptomyces > Streptomyces sp. NPDC006296. The sequence goes on from NZ_JBEXRT010000007.1 coordinate 139,774, forward strand.
AAGGACGCGGGAGCTCCGGAGATCGCCGAGGCGCTCGGGAAGCTCACCGACACACTGAGCACCGAGGATCTCGCGGAACTGAACCGCAAGGTGGACGCCGAGCGGGCGAAGCCCGCCGACGCGGCCGGTGACTATCTCCGGTCGAAGGGGCTGATCAAGAAGTAGAAAGGCCTGCCGGAGGGACAGGTGAGAGGCCGCCAGGTAACCGGCGGGGAACAGATTGCCGGGTGGCCTCCCACGTGACTCGTACGCACGGTAAATTTCGGGCCATGCCACGAGGACGCCACCGCCATTCGCCGCCCCTCCACAGAATCCTGCCTCCCGCCGTGGTGGCCGGAGTGCCGGCCGTCTGCGCCGCCGGAGCCTGGCTCCTCGCGGATCCCCTGGCGCTGCGCGCCCTGGTGGCGGTGACGGCGGCCGCGGCGGTCACCGGTGCCTGTCTGATGCGCAGTTGGGACCGTGCGGCGGGCCTGCGGGTCGCCGAGCTCACCCGGGCCCGGGCCAGCGACGAGTGGAAGACCGAGGAGCGCATAGCCGAGCTCGAGGCGGACATCGAGGAGTCACGGGCGCTGCGCACCCGGCTGGAGACCAAGCTGCGCCGCAAGCGCGTCGAACTGGCCGGTCTGCGCGGCGAACACGCCGGGCTGCTGCGCCGGTACGCCAACGCCGAGACGGAGCGGGCCAGTGCGCTGGAGGGCCGCAGGCAGCTCGCCATCGAGGCGTCCGCACCGCGCGAGCTCCTGCCCGCCCGGTCCACGCCGACGCCGGGCGCGTATCAGCGTGCGGCCCTGGCCCTGCGGGACCTGAGCCGCAACGCCGCGCTCCAGGAGGCGCGCCGCACGGCCGGAGGGGCCCGCCCGCGCGACACCGGTGAGCGCTCCCCGGACCGGGACCCGGAGGGCGGAGGCCCGAAGGGGAAGCACGCGGCGGTCGGCGGGGCGGGCGACCTCCAGCACCGCCGTCCCCAGGCCGCCCCGCCCGCACCGCAGTTGTCGCCCGCGGCCGTGCGGCCGCCCCGTGCCGTCCCCGCCGCATCGGCCGTCGTCCCGTACGCCGCCGCGCGCCGGCACCTCGTGCCGCAGGGGAGCTTCGACTTCTTCGGCACGCAGAAGGCGAACGCCGCGATCGAGTCCGTGCAGAACGAGGACCTCGCGGACGTGGTGGGCGAGGAGGCACTGGCGGCGCACCGCACGGGTGCGGCCGAGAACCGCGCCGTCGGCAAGGTCATCGACCTCACGGCGCACGACGAGACCGAGCAGCTGGAGGTCGTCGAGCTGCGCAGCGCGGTCTCCTCGTAGCCGAGGGAACCGCAGGCGCCATCGGCCCGCCGGCGCAGAAGCCCGGCGGCCCCGCTCACCGGGCCGGTGACAGCAGGCCGCCCGCCGCGCTCCTCCCGCGCCCGCCGGCGGCGGACTACTTGTCGATGTCCCCGACGACGAAGAACAGCGAGCCCAGGATCGCCACCATGTCGGCGACGAGCGTGCCCGGCAGCAGTTCGGTGAGGGCCTGGATGTTGTTGAACGAGGCGGAGCGCAGCTTCAGCCGGTACGGGGTCTTCTCGCCGGTGGACACCAGGTAGTAGCCGTTGACGCCCAGCGGGTTCTCGGTCCACGCGTAGGTGTGGCCCTCCGGGGCCTTGAGCACCTTGGGCAGCCGCTGGTTCACGGGCCCGGGAGGCAGGTCGGCCATCCGGTCCAGGCAGGCGTCCGCGAGGTCCAGGGCGTTGTGCGTCTGTTCCAGCAGGCACTCGAAGCGGGCCAGGCAGTCCCCCTCGTCCCGGGTGACGACCTTGAGCGTGTCCCGCAGTTCCCCGTAGGCGAGGTACGGCTCGTCGCGCCGCAGGTCGAAGTCGACGCCGGAGGCCCGGGCGATCGGCCCGGACACCCCGTAGGCGTGCACCGCCGCGGCGGACAGGACCCCCACCCCGCGGGTGCGGCCCCGGAAGATCTCGTTGCCGAGGACCAGCCGGTCGTACACGTCCATCCGTGAACGCACCGACGCCACGGCGTCCCTGGCCCGGCCGAGCCAGCCCGCGGGCAGGTCCTCCTTGAGGCCGCCGACCCGGTTGAACATGTAGTGCATCCGGCCGCCGGAGACCTCCTCCATCACGGCCTGCAGTTCCTCGCGCTCCCGGAACGCGTGGAACACCGGTGTGATCCCGCCGAGTTCGAGGGGATAGGACCCCAGGAACATCAGGTGGTTGAGGACCCGGTTCAGCTCCGCGAGCAGTGTCCTCGTCCAGACGGCGCGCTCGGGGACCTCCATGCCGAGCATCCGCTCGACGGCCATGACGACCCCGAGCTCGTTGGAGAACGCCGACAGCCAGTCGTGGCGGTTGGCGAGCATGATGATCTGGCGGTAGTCCCTGGCCTCGAAGAGCTTCTCGGCGCCCCGGTGCATGTAGCCGATGACGGGTTCGGCCTGCAGGATCCGCTCGCCGTCCAGGACGAGCCGCAGCCGGAGCACCCCGTGGGTGGAGGGATGCTGCGGGCCGATGTTCAGCACCATGTCGGTGCTCTCCGCCGCGCCGCCGATGCCGATCGTCGTCTCCGTCATGCGGGACAGTATCCCCCGGCATGCCCCGGCATCCCCCGGCGCCCGCCGGTGGTCCTCGGCGGTCCGCTCAGTCCTGCCCGCGGTCCGGGACCCGGTGCCGCAGCCAGCCGAAGTCGCCCAGCCCGCCGCGCGCCGTGAGTTCCGCGGCCTCCCCGGCCGAGGCGAGGGCCCGCACATAGCCGACGGGGTCGGCCGACGCCCGTGCCGGTGACGGCCGTTCGCCGCTGACCCCCAGCTCCCGCAGCGCCGTCCGCTGGTCCAGGAGCCCGGCCGCACCGCCCGCGGCGTCCGCGCAGGCGTCCAGGGCCACGTGCGAGGTCAGGTCGCAGCTCCCGTCCGGCACCGGCAGCACCTCGCGGCCCTCCCGGAATCCGGTGAGCGTCCCGAACGGCGGCCTCGACGCCCGTACGTGCGCGTAGTCCACCGCCACCGCGGTGCCGCCGGACAACGACGCGACGGCCCGGGCCCAGGCCGCGTCGCGGGGCAGGCCGATCTCCGCGCGGTCGCCGGGCCGGGACAGCGGCCACCAGCGCTCCAGCCAGCGCGCGTCGGCCCCGGCCACCGGGTCGCCGAGCCGTTCCGCGCCGTCCGCCGCGCGCACCAGGACGTACCGGGGCACCCCGTGCTCGTCGGCCTCGGCGACGTCCGTGGGCACGTTGTCCAGCCACTCGTTGGCGAACAGCAGGCCCCGTACGCCCTGCGGGAGTCCGGCGCACCACTCGACGGCCGGGTCCAGTCCCGGCGGGCGCGGGGCGACCTCCACGGCGTACGCCCGTACGGCCGGGGCGTCGGCCGTGTCCCGGAGGGCCGCCAGCACACCGGTCAGCAGCTCCCCCCGGCCCGCCCCCACGTCGACCAGGTCGACCGAGTCCGTCCCCAGCTCCCGCGCCGTGGCGGTCAGCAGCCGGGCGACGGCGGCGGCGAACAGCGGCGAGGCGTGGACCGACGTGCGGAAATGGCCCGCGGGGCCCTCCGGGCGCCGGTAGAACCCCTCGTCCCCGTACAAAGCGGTCTCGGCGGCCTCCCGCCAGCGGCACCAGTCATACGTCACGTGGGCAAGTCTCCACCTTGGGGAGTACGGTCCCCGGAACCGGATCGGCCCTCCGGCTGACCCGGTCACCGATCAGCTGTCCCTACGCTGGGTGACGTGCAGCGCTTCTACGATTTCCTCCGCAGGCACCCGACGGGCGTCGACATCCTCTGGGCTGTCCTCCTCCTCGGGTTCTCCGGTGTGTCCATCGTGGCCGGCCAGGTCGGTTCCGGCCTGGAGCGCGTCGCCGCCGTGCCGGTCGCCCTCGGCCTGTCCGTCGTGGTCGCCCTGCGCCGCCGGGTGCCGGAGCGGATGCTGCTGCTCGCGATCGCGATGGGGCTGGCCCAGCTGCTGCTCGGGGTGCGGCCGGACGTCGCGGACCTCGCGATGCTGGTGATCACCTACACCGTGGCCACGTCGGGGGAGCGCTGGGCGTCCCGGCTCGCCCTCGGATGCAGCCTGGCCGCCGCGGGGATCTCGCGTCTGCGCTGGCCCGACGACGCACCGTACGGCGGCTGGGCGCAGTCGCTCGGCTACATCGTGAGCATGACCGTGCCGTTCGTCCTGGCCTGGGTGCTCGGCGACTCCATACGCACCCGGCGGGCCTACTTCAGCCAGCTGGAGGAGCGGGCCGCCAGGCTGGAGCGGGAGCGGGAGGCGCAGTCGAAGGTCGCCGTGGCCGCCGAACGGGCCCGCATCGCCCGCGAACTGCACGACGTCGTGGCGCACAACGTCTCGGTGATGGTGGTCCAGGCCGACGGCGCCGCATATGTCATGGACTCGTCTCCCGATCAGGCCCGGCAGGCGCTGGAGACCATCTCCGGCACCGGCCGCCAGGCACTCGCCGAGATGCGCCGGCTGCTCGGAGTGCTCAGGACCGGTGACGCGGAGGAGAGCGGGGAGTACGTCCCCCAGCCCGACGTCGAGCAGATCGAGGAACTCGTCGGCAAGGTCCGGGAGACCGGCCTCGTGGTGGACTTCCGGATCGAGGGCACCCCGCGCCCCCTGCCCAGCGGGGTCGAGCTGACCGCGTACCGCATCGTCCAGGAGGCGCTCACCAACACCCGCAAGCACGGCGGCCCGGACGCCGGGGCGAGCGTGCGGCTGGTCTACTTCGACGACGGGCTCGGCCTGCTGGTCGAGGACGACGGCCGCGGCTCTCCGCACGAGCTCTACGAGGACGGCGGGGCCGACGGCGCGGGACAGGGGATGATCGGGATGCGCGAACGGGTCGGCATGGTCGGCGGCACCCTGGACGCGGGCCCGCGCCAGGGCGGCGGCTTCCGGATCAGCGCCCTGCTCCCGCTCAAGCCGGCCGAACACTGACTGCCAGGACAGGAGACCCCATGGCCATCCGCGTGATGCTCGTCGACGACCAGGTGCTGCTGCGCACCGGCTTCCGCATGGTGCTGGCCGCCCAGCCGGACATGGAGGTCGTGGCGGAGGCGGGCGACGGCGCCGAGGCGGTCGAGACCCTGCGGTCCACGGCCGTCGACGTGGTGCTGATGGACGTCCGCATGCCCCGGCTGGACGGCGTCGAGGCGACGCGGCGCATCCGGGCCCGCACCGATCCGCCCAAGGTGCTGATCCTGACCACCTTCGACCTGGACGAGTACGCCTTCTCCGGCCTCAGGGCGGGCGCCAGCGGCTTCATGCTCAAGGACGTGCCGCCCGGCGAACTGCTCTCCGCCATCCGCTCGGTGCACAGCGGGGACGCGGTCGTCGCACCGTCCACCACCCGCCGGCTGCTCGACCGGTTCTCGCCGATGCTGCCGAGCGGCCGGAAGGAGCCGCAGCACAAGCACGTCGAGAAGCTGACCGAGCGCGAGCGCGAGGTGATGCTGCTGGTCGCCCAGGGCCTGTCGAACGGCGAGATCGCGGGCCGTCTGGTGCTGTCCGAGGCCACCGTGAAGACCCATGTGGGCCGCATCCTGACCAAGCTGGGCCTGCGCGACCGTGTCCAGGTGGTCGTCCTCGCCTACGAGACGGGCCTGGTCAGGGCCGGAGGCGGGGCGGGCTGACCGGCCCGCGGGTCACGCGCGCCGTCCGGCGCTCACCGCAGCACGCCCTCCAGGAAGTCGCTGCCCAGCCGGGCCACGACCGTCAGGTCCAGTGCATGCAGGACGTACCGGCCCCGGCGCCGGGTGGTGACCAGGCCCGCCTTCTTGAGCACCGCCAGGTGGCGGGAGACCTCGGGGGGCGTGATGCCGTGCGAGTCGGCGAGTTCGCCGGTGGTGTAGGCGGAGCGGGCCAGGTTGCGGCAGAGCCGCATCCGCAGCGGGTGGGCCAGCGCCTCCATCCGGAGCTGGAGGAGCTCGACGGAGGCGGGCGAGGGCAGCTCCGGGCGGTGCACCGGGTAGTGGATCACCGGACGCCAGCCGGGGGCGTGCAGCACCATCAGGTGCGGCCAGCCGAAGCTGGTCGGGACGAGGGTGAGACCGGCTCCCGCCGCCGCTCCGGTGGCCACGGTCCGGCCCGTGGACAGCTTGTCGACGCTGATCCGGCCGGCCTCCTCGTCCAGGGACAGTGCCTCGGAGACGGCTTCCAGGGCCGCGCCGACGCCCTTGCGCCGCAGCAGTTCGGTCTTGTGCCGGGCGTCGGCGGCGAGCTGGACCCGGACGCGCCGCCAGGTGTCGGCGAAGAACGCCTGGTCGCAGTCCTCCAGCAGACGCCGGACCCAGACGCGTACGGAGGTGGGGTCGGCCAGCAGCTGCCGGGTGAATTCCAGCTGCTTCGCCCCCCTGGCCGTGGCCATCTCGAACGCGCGGGCCCGCGCGTCGGCATCGGTGAGCGGGGAGGGCGCCCCCGTGTCGTACAGGCTCGAACAGGTGAACTCCAGGGCGGCCGAGACGAACCGCTCGTCGTCGAGCCGGTCCAGGACGTCCAGGTCCTCGGCGAGCGTCGAGCCGGTCCTGCCGTCCCCGCCGCGGACACCGGCGAACGGCATGAAGACGTCGGAGAAGGTGTTCCGCCACAGGAACTCGGCCTCGTGCAGCCGGTCGGCGAGATCCGGCTCCAGGGCCGCCGAGGTCGCGGTCGTCCAGCCGTGCAGGCCGGGGTGGTGACCGGGCTCGGCGAGCGCGTGGAGGGCGAGCCCCAGCTCGGCGAGGGGGGAGGTCGCGAAGACCACGCGCTCGGGCGGCAGGCCCGCGATGTCGATGTGCACACTCACCCCTCCATGGTGCGGGGCGGGCGGGCGGATCCGGCGTCACTTGACCGCGCCCGTCAATCCACGGGCGGACCCGCGGGGCGCGGTTCAGGCTGGACGCATGGACATCGTTCAACAGCACATGCTCGACAGCTGCCGGGCGGCGCGGCACGGTGAGGCGCCGCCCCCGCCGCCCGGCACCCACGACCGCGCGGTCCTGCGCGCGATCCGCAGGCGCGTCCGTGCCTGGCTGGTCGCGCACCGGCCGCCCCTGGCCTGAGACGGGGGCCGGTCGCACGCCCCGGGGCGCCCGCCGCGCATGCGGGCCGCGGACCGCGAGCCGCCGGCCGGCCCGGAACGGGCGCCGACGGGGCTCCGGTGCGGTTCCGATGCGGTCCCGGAGCCCGTGCCCGGTGCGGTTCCGGGAGGCCGGGTGAGCCGTCGGCGGCCGTACGGCCCGGTCGGCCGGCGGGCCCCCCGACCCGGCCGGGCCCCGGTTCCGAAGCGTCCGCCCGCGGGCCGTTCCCGTGGGACCATCGCCACCCGGCACGCCGACGCCCGCTGTCCCGCGGCTCCCGGAGGAGAAAGTTATCCACAGGCTGTGGACGGCCGGGGTGCGGGGCGAAACGCTGGCGTAGCATGCAGAGAAATCGTCCGGTACCCCCTGCGGACTGGAACGGAAGGCCGTCGCCGCGTGAACGCATCAGTTTCCAGAGAATCCCTCGACGCGAGGGACCGCCCTGCCCGCCTCACCGTCGGAGTCGTCGGCGCGGGACGGGTCGGCCCCGCGCTCGCCGCCTCGCTGGCGCTCGCCGGGCACCGCCCGGTCGCCGTGTCCGGTGTCTCCGACGCCTCCGTGCGCCGGGCCGCCGCGCTGCTCCCCGACGTCCCCCTGGTGACCCCCGCCGAGGTGCTCGCCCGCGCCGAGCTCGTGCTGCTCACCGTCCCCGACGACGCGCTGCCCGGCCTGGTCGAGGGCCTCGCCGAGACCGGAGCCGTGCGACCGGGCCAGCTGCTCGTCCACACCTCCGGGCGGTACGGGACGCGGGTGCTCGACCCCGCGCGGCGGGCGGGCGCCCTGCCGCTCGCCCTGCATCCGGCGATGACCTTCACCGGGACCTCCGTCGACGTCCAGCGGCTGGCGGGCTGCTCCTTCGGGGTCACCGCCCCCGAGGAGCTCAGGCTCGCGGCCGAGGCCCTCGTCATCGAGATGGGCGGCGAGCCCGAGTGGATCGACGAGGAGTCCAGGCCGCTCTACCACGCGGCCCTCGCCCTCGGGGCGAACCACCTGGTCACCCTCGTCGCGCAGTCCATGGACCTGCTGCGGCGGGCCGGTGTGGGCGCGCCCGACCGGATGCTCGGCCCCCTGCTCGGCGCCGCGCTCGACAACGCCCTGCGCTCCGGCGACGCGGCGCTGACCGGTCCCGTCGCCCGGGGCGACGCGGGCACGGTGTCCGCGCACATCCGGGAGCTCCGCGCGCACGCACCGCAGACGGTGCCCGGCTACCTCGCCCTGGCGCGCGCCACCGCCGACCGGGCGCTGGACCACGGCCTGCTCAAGCCCGAGTCCGCGGAGGCGCTCCTCGGCGTCCTGTCGGACGGCGGCACGGCGAACGGCACGAACGGCACGAACGGCACACACGGTCCCGGCGAGTCCGGACCGGGGGAGAAGTGATGAACACCGCACCCGCCACCCTGCTCCGCTCCGCCGCCGAGCTGGAGGCCCTCGGCCGGGCCGCCGGCGCACGCCGTGCCGTCGTCATGACGATGGGCGCGCTCCACGACGGCCACGCCACCCTGATCCGCGCGGCGCGCGCCGCCGCGGGACCGGAGGGGCAGGTCGTCGTCACCGTCTTCGTCAACCCGCTCCAGTTCGGCGAGGCCGCCGACCTCGACCGCTACCCCCGCACCCTGGACGCCGACCTCGCCGTCGCCACCGGGGCCGGGGCCGACGCGGTCTTCGCCCCCTCCGCCGACGAGGTCTACCCCGGCGGGGACCCCCAGGTCAGGATCACCGCGGGCCCCATGGGGGAGCGGCTGGAGGGTGCCGCGCGCCCCGGACATTTCGACGGCATGCTGACCGTCGTCGCGAAGCTCCTCCACCTCACGCGGCCGGACGCGGCGTTCTTCGGGCAGAAGGACGCCCAGCAGCTCGCGCTGGTGCGCCGCATGGTGGGCGACCTCAACTTCGGCATCGACATCGTCGCGGTGCCGACCGTCCGCGACCCGGACGGCCTCGCGCTCTCCAGCCGCAACCGCTTCCTCTCCGCCGAGGAGCGCGGGACGGCGCTGGCCCTGCCGCGGGCCCTGTTCGCCGCCCGCGACCGGCTGGCCGCCCAGCAGACCCTGCACGCCCGCGCCCGGACGGTCCCGGACCGTGAGGGGCGGGCCGACGCCCTGACCCGGCTCGGCGAGGCCCGCGCGGCCGCCGACACCCAGGCCGTGGCGCTGGCCCGGCCGACCGTCGCACCCTCCGCGGTGCTGGCCGCGGCGCGGGCCGTCCTGGAGGAGGCGGCCGAGGCGGACCCGCCGCTGGCCCTGGACTACGTCGCGCTCGTCGACCCGGCGGACTTCACCGAGGTGACCGACGACCGCGCCGGCGGCGAGGCGGTCCTCGCCGTCGCGGCGAGGGTGGGAGCCACCCGCCTCATCGACAACATCCCACTGACCCTCGGAGCGCTCGCGTGACCGGTATACGGCTGACCGCCCCCGCCCCCGGCTGGGCCATCGACGCGGACGTCGTCGTGGTCGGGTCCGGTGTGGCCGGTCTGACCACCGCGCTGCGCTGCGCGGCGGCGGGCCTCACCACCGTCGTGGTCACCAAGGCCCGCCTGGACGACGGGTCCACCCGGTGGGCGCAGGGCGGCATCGCCGCCGCCCTCGGCGAGGGCGACACCCCCGAGCAGCACCTCGACGACACCCTGGTCGCCGGTGCCGGCCTGTGCGACGAGACGGCGGTGCGCGCCCTGGTCACCGAGGGACCCGACGCCGTGCGCCGGCTGATCGACACCGGCGCGCACTTCGACACCACGGACACCGGCGCGATCGCGCTGACCCGCGAGGGGGGCCACCACCGGCGCCGCATCGCTCACGCGGGCGGCGACGCGACGGGCGCCGAGATCTCCCGCGCCCTCGTCGGGGCGGTCCGCTCGGCCGCCCTGCGCATCATCGAGAACGCCCTGGTCCTGGACCTGCTCACGGACGCCGAAGGCCGGACCGAGGGCGTCACCCTGCACGTCATGGGCGAGGGCCAGCACGACGGTGTCGGCGCCGTCCGCGCCCCGGCGGTGGTGCTCGCCACCGGCGGCATGGGGCAGGTCTTCTCCGCCACCACCAATCCGCCGGTCTCCACGGGCGACGGGGTGGCGCTCGCGCTGCGGGCCGGCGCCGAGGTCTCCGACCTCGAATTCGTCCAGTTCCATCCGACCGTCCTGTTTCTCGGCGCCGGCTCCGAGGGCCAGCAGCCGCTGGTCTCCGAGGCGGTGCGGGGCGAGGGCGCCCACCTCGTGGACGCCTCCGGCACCCGCTTCATGCTCGGGCAGCACGAGCTGGCCGAGCTGGCGCCCCGCGACATCGTCGCCAAGGCGATCACCCGGCAGATGCACCTCCAGGGCGCCGAGCACATGTATCTCGACGCCCGCCACTTCGGCGCCGCGATGTGGGAGCGGCGCTTCCCCACGATCCTGGCCGCCTGCCGCGCCCACGGCATCGACCCCGTCACCCGGCCGATCCCGGTGGCCCCGGCGGCGCACTACGCCTCGGGCGGCGTGCGGACGGACCTCCGGGGCCGTACGACGGTGCCCGGCCTGTACGCCTGCGGTGAGGTCGCCTGTACGGGCGTGCACGGGGCGAACCGGCTGGCGTCCAACTCCCTCCTGGAGGGGCTGGTCTTCGCCGAGCGCATCGCGGCCGACATCGTGGACGGACCTGCGGCGGAGCCCGACGCGGCCTCCCGCAGCACCCCGGTGGCCGGCGCCGCGGGCACCGTCGCGCTGCTGACCGCGGAGTCCCGGACCGCGATCCAGCGGATCATGACCAGGGGCGCCGGGGTCATCCGCTCCGCCCGGAGCCTCGCCGCCGCGGCCGACGAGCTGGAGGCACTCCAGCGCACCGCGGCCTCCTCCGGGGCGGAGGGCCCCAAGGACGCCGTGCCCGGGGTGGAGGCGTGGGAGGCCACCAACCTCCTCCTCGTCTCCCGGGTCCTGGTCGCCGCCGCCCGGGAGCGCGAGGAGACCCGCGGCTGCCACTGGCGCGAGGACCGGCCCGACCGCGACGACACCGCCTGGCGGCGCCACCTCGTGGTCCGCATCGCCCCGGACCGGCAGCCCGTCGTCCGCACCACGGACAGCGCCGCGTTCCCGCCCGTACGCCCCGGAGACCCTGCGGACGCAGCACCGTCCGCAGAGCTCCGCAACCGACCCGCCGACGCCCCCGAGGAGCCGCAACCGTGAGCACGTCCGAAGAGAATCCGCGCCCCACCCCCGTGGACGTCCCGCTGATCCACATCGGCGCCCCGGCCGAGTCCGCGGGCGGCTGCGGCGACGGCTGCGGCTGCGGTGACGGCTACGACCCCGACGGCCTGGAGTGCGGCCTCGATCCCGCCCTGGCCCAGCTCCTCGCCGAGGCCGGACTCGACCCGGTCCAGGTCGAGGACATCGCCCACGTCGCGATCGAGGAGGACCTCGACGGGGGCGAGGACGTCACCACCGTGGCGACCGTCCCGGAGGACTCCGTCGCCACCGGTGACTTCACCGCCCGTGAGGCCGGCGTCGTCGCGGGGCTGCGCGTCGCCGAGGCCGTCCTGTCCATCGTCTGCACCGACGAGTTCGAGGTCGAGCGGCACGTGGAGGACGGCGAGCGGGTCGTCGCCGGCCAGAAGCTGCTCACCGTCACCACCCGCACCAGGGACCTGCTCACCGGCGAGCGCAGCGCGCTCAACCTGCTCTGCCGGCTCTCCGGGATCGCCACCGCCACCCGCGCCTGGGCCGACGTGCTCGAAGGCACCGGGGCGAAGGTCCGCGACACCCGCAAGACCACTCCGGGGCTGCGCGCGCTGGAGAAGTACGCGGTGCGCTGCGGCGGCGGGGTCAACCACCGGATGTCCCTGGTGGACGCGGCGCTGGTCAAGGACAACCACGTGATCGCCGCCGGCGGTGTCGCCGAGGCGTTCCGGCGGGTCAGGAAGGCGTTCCCGGAGCTCCCGATCGAGGTCGAGGTGGACACCCTGGAGCAGGTCCGCGAGGTGATCGACGCGGGCGCCGACCTGATCCTGCTGGACAACTTCACCCCGTCCGCGACCGTCGAGGCGGTCGCCCTGGTCGGCGGCCGTGCGCTGCTGGAGTCCTCCGGCCGGCTCAGCCTCGGCTCCGCCCGCGCCTATGCCGAGGCGGGCGTCGACTACCTCGCCGTGGGGGCGCTCACGCACTCCTCGCCGATCCTCGACATCGGGCTGGACTTCCGCGAGGCCCCGGCGGCGACCGACGGAGCCGACGCCTGATGCTGCTCACCATCGACGTCGGCAACTCCCACACCGTCCTCGGCCTGTTCGACGGCGAGGAGATCGTCGAGCACTGGCGGATCTCCACGGACGCCCGCCGTACCGCCGACGAGCTCGCCGTGCTGCTCCAGGGCCTGATGGGCATGCACCCGCTGCTCGGGGTCGAGCTCGGCGACGGCATCGAGGGCATCGCGATCTGCTCGACGGTCCCCGCCGTGCTGCACGAGCTCCGCGAGGTCACCCGCCGGTACTACGGCGACGTCCCCGCGGTCCTCGTCGAGCCCGGCGTCAAGACCGGTGTGCCGGTGCTGACGGACAACCCGAAGGAGGTCGGCGCGGACCGCATCATCAACGCGGTGGCCGCCGTCGAGCTCTACGGGGGCCCGGCCATCGTCGTCGACCTCGGCACGGCCACGACCTTCGACGCGGTCTCCGCGCGGGGCGAGTACACCGGCGGGGTGATCGCCCCTGGGATCGAGATCTCCGTGGAGGCGCTCGGCGTGAAGGGCGCCCAGCTCCGCAAGATCGAGCTGGCGCGGCCCCGCAGCGTCATCGGCAAGAACACCGTCGAGGCCATGCAGTCCGGCATCGTGTACGGCTTCGCCGGCCAGATCGACGGGGTGGTCCGGCGCATGAAGAAGGAGCTGGCGGCCGACCCCGACGAGGTGACGGTGATCGCGACCGGGGGCCTTGCGCCGATGGTGTTGGGCGAGTCCTCGGTCATCGACGAGCACGAGCCCTGGCTGACGCTCATCGGACTGCGCCTCGTGTACGAGCGCAATATCGCCCGCCTGTAGGCCGCGCCCACGGCCACCTGCGGGAACGACCCGGCGGCGCGGCGCTGTACGGCGCGCCGCCGAGCGGTGGGTTAAACGGATTTTGTCTCTTTAGCACGTATTGTCGCGCCATGCCCACGCCCTACGGATCACGCGGCGGCATGGCGTTCAGCGCGGACGAGCTCCGGGTGCTCCGACGTGCTCTCGCCAACGCCCTCCACCCCACGCCCCTGCCGGAAGAGGATGTCCAGGACTGCCTGCGCCTCGCGGGCGCGGTGGACGAGGCGGCGAGCGAGGCGGGACGGCTGCGCGCCTTCCTCCTCGCCGATCTCGCCCGCTACCGCGAAGCGCTCCCCGGTTCCCTCGCCGGCTACCTGGAACTCCTCCAGGACGCCCTCGCGGCGGGCTACGACCCCCGCCCCGACGACCTCGCGGCGCTGCGCGCCCTGCGCGCCGGGCCGGTCGCGGCGGCCCTGCTGGAGCGCTGCCAGGTGCTCGCCGAGCGATCGGTGCGGGCGCGTCTCGCCGGCCGTGCCGCGCCCGTGACGGCGCCCGCGCCGCGCAGCAGGCTGCTGGCCCTGCCGGGCGGTCTGGCGGCGGCGAAGGAGCCGGAGCGGCCCCGGACCCCGTCGAAGCCCGACGCACCGGCCCGTCCGGCGGCGCCGCGCGAGCGGCCGATGCCCAAGCCGTCCGAGGTCTTCCCGCCCCGCCGCCGCCCCGCGCCGACGCCCCCGCCGGAGGAGCGCGCCGTGTCCTGAGCGGGCCGCCGCGCCCGGGGGGTGCCCGGGAGCGGCCGGAATGCCGGGCTCGCTACCCTGGACGGCATGGACTACGTATCCGCGCTCGTTCCCCCCGTGGTGATGGCCGTCTTCTTCATCGGCCTCGTCAGGACGATCATCAAGAGCCAGGGCGGCCCGAACAAGGCCAAGGAGGACGCCGCGGTGGACGCGGCGCTCGCCCGCGCAGAACTGGCCAAGCAGGCTCCGCGGCCCGAGGGCGTCTGACCCGGACCGAGGACGAAGGGCGCACGGCTCCGACGGGAGCCGTGCGCCCTTCTGTCGTCCCGGAGTGATCCCGTTCCGGACATCTAGCACGTGAGGTGACGCTGTGCCGCGCCAATTGGGAGAGCTGGAAGACACCGTGATGACACGGGTCTGGCAATGGAACCGCCCGGTCACCGTGCGGGAAGTTCTGGAGGACCTTCAGCGGGAACGGTCCATCGCCTACACGACCGTCATGACGGTTATGGACAATCTCCATCAGAAGGGCTGGGTCCGCCGTGAAGTGGATGGCCGGGCCTATCGGTATACGGCGGTTTCCACCCGTGCCGCATACGCGGCCGCACTGATGAACGAAGCCTGGTCGCAGAGCGACAACCCGGCCGCCGCACTGGTCGCCTTCTTCGGCATGATGTCCGCGGAGCAGCGTGAAGCGCTCCGGGATGCGATGCGGGTCGTGGCACCCGACTTCCCCGAACCCGACGGGAACCGCCCCGACGGGACTGCCGCAGCCGATGAAGCGCCGCCGGAGAGCGGGCGATAGCGTCGGGGGATGTCCTCAGAGCAGTCGCAAACCGAGCACCGTACCGAGTCGCAATCAGGAACGCATAGCGCGCCGCAAACCGGATCTCGCGCAGATGTTCATACCGGCCCGTCGGTAAATGGGCCGAAGCCGGCCATCACGGTCCGCCGGGCCAGGACCAGCGATGTGGCGTCCGTCCGCGCACTCCTCGACGGCTACGTCTCCCAGGGCATCCTGCTCGACAAAGCGACGGTGACCCTTTACGAGGACATCCAGGAGTTCTGGGTCGCCGAACGCGACGACGACGGCCGTGTCATCGGCTGCGGCGCACTCCACGTCATGTGGGAGGACCTGGCCGAAGTGCGCACCCTCGCCGTGGACCTCGGCGTCAAGGGCGCAGGAGTGGGGCACCAGGTTCTGGACAAGCTCTTGCAGACCGCGCGCTGGCTCGGTGTCCGCCGGGTTTTCTGCCTCACCTTCGAAGTGGACTTCTTCGCCGCGCACGGCTTCACCGAGATCGGGGAGACTCCGGTCGACGGAGATGTCTACAGCGAGCTGCTGCGTTCCTATGACGAGGGTGTCGCCGAGTTCCTGGGTCTCGAACGAGTGAAGCCGAACACCTTGGGCAACAGTCGGATGCTTCTGCACCTGTGAGCAGCGGAAGGTGCCGGAACCCTATGTCCGAATCGCGCATGTTTCCCGTGTTCTTGCGCTGCTGAACCCCTCCCGGGGGTTTGTGTTTTCCGGAGAAAAGCGGTTTCCTTTCCGCGTACTGCATTTTTCGATGAAAGGAAATCCGGTGGCACAGAAGGTTCAGGTCCTTCTTGTTGATGACCTCGACGGTGGCGAGGCTGACGAGACCGTGACGTTCGCTCTGGACGGCAAGACGTACGAGATCGACCTCACCACGACCAACGCGGACAAGCTTCGCGGTCTTCTCGAGCCGTACACCAAGAGCGGGCGTCGCACCGGTGGCCGGGCAGCGGCCGGTCGCGGCAAGGGCCGCGCTGTTTCCGGTGGCAACAAGGACACGGCCGAGATTCGCCGTTGGGCGCGCGAGAACGGCCACAATGTGAATGACCGCGGCCGTGTTCCCGCCGAGATCCGTGAGGCCTACGAGCAGGCCAACGGCTGAACCGTCGGCCGATGTGCCCACCGGTGCGTCCGGGCACGAGCGAGTCTGGCCCGGTGGCACTCGGTGGCCGCCGCGTCGACCAGCCGCACGAGGTCGGGAGCATCCCCACCGCTGCTCCCGAGGCCGCCGAGGGCCGGGAGGGACCGTTCCGCCTCCTGGCGTGTTCCGGGGGGCCGCAGCCAGACCGCGGCCCCCGGCGAGCCCGTCGTCGCCCAGCCCGGCGGCGCCGGGGCCGTGATGTGCCCGCCGGCGCCGACGGCGGACAGGTCGAGGTCGATTCCGCCCCACTCCAGCCAGTCGAGCAGACCGGGCACCTCGTCGGCTCCGCCCGGGGCCACCAGCAGCCTCATCCGCTGCCCCGCCACCGCCACCGGACCGGTCCGTCCGATCCGGCGCAGCGCCGCGTGACCTGCCGCGGCGGGCAGCTCCAGCACGTCGAAGCGCAGCCCCGTCGGCAGCAGCACCGGTGAGGTGCCGGCCGTCGCCCAGCCGAGCTCGCGGACGTACCACCGTGCCCGGTCCTCGGAACCGGACGGCGAGCGGGGAGGCGGGACGACGGAAGCCATGTCCGATGAACCACCGAACCCGGCCCGGAGTTACGCGCCGTCGGCGGACGACCGCTCAACGTGGTCGCCGAGGGGGCGTGCGGGGGCATCCGCCGGCGCGAAGTTGTTCGCCCGTAGCGGAGGAAACGGGGGTGCGCCGCATGGACTGTCGGTGAGTGCGGGTAAGACATCCCTAGTGGGAAGGGGCGACACGCGGGCAAAAACGTCGCACGTTCGCCATCGGCGTACTGGCGAAAGGGCTATCTGCCTGGCCTGCGGGAACATCGTCTCGCACCATCGGGTTGGAGCAGTTGTCGGCGTTCGGGGCGGGAGTTCCCCGGGAAGCAGGGCCGGGTGTCGGCAGTTGAAATGAGCGGTCCCCGCTTGCGGGACTAAGCTGCGGAAGGACAGGGAGGGGACCGACCCCTTACTGCCTGACCGCTCTGAGGAGCGATTAACGATGTTCGAGAGGTTCACCGACCGCGCGCGGCGGGTTGTCGTCCTGGCTCAGGAAGAAGCCCGGATGCTCAACCACAACTACATCGGCACCGAGCACATCCTCCTGGGCCTGATCCACGAGGGTGAGGGTGTCGCCGCTAAGGCCCTGGAGAGCCTCGGGATTTCGCTCGAGGCGGTCCGCCAGCAGGTGGAGGAGATCATCGGTCAGGGCCAGCAGGCCCCGTCCGGGCACATCCCCTTCACACCCCGGGCGAAGAAGGTCCTGGAGCTGTCGCTCCGGGAGGCCCTTCAGCTCGGCCACAACTACATCGGCACCGAGCACATCCTGCTCGGCCTGATCCGCGAGGGCGAGGGCGTCGCCGCCCAGGTCCTCGTGAAGCTGGGCGCCGACCTGAACCGGGTGCGGCAGCAGGTCATCCAGCTGCTCTCCGGGTACTCGGGAGGCAAGGAGGCCGCCACCGCCGGCGGCCCCGCGGAGGGCACGCCCTCCACGTCCCTGGTGCTCGACCAGTTCGGCCGGAACCTCACCCAGGCCGCTCGTGAGTCCAAGCTCGACCCGGTCATCGGGCGCGAGAAGGAGATCGAGCGGGTCATGCAGGTGCTGTCCCGCCGCACCAAGAACAACCCGGTGCTCATCGGCGAGCCCGGCGTCGGCAAGACGGCCGTCGTCGAGGGCCTGGCCCAGGCCATCGTCAAGGGCGAGGTGCCCGAGACCCTCAAGGACAAGCACCTCTACACCCTGGACCTCGGTGCGCTGGTCGCGGGCTCCCGCTACCGCGGTGACTTCGAGGAGCGCCTGAAGAAGGTCCTCAAGGAGATCCGCACCCGCGGCGACATCATCCTGTTCATCGACGAGCTCCACACCCTGGTGGGTGCGGGTGCCGCCGAGGGCGCGATCGACGCCGCGAGCATCCTCAAGCCCATGCTGGCGCGGGGCGAGCTCCAGACCATCGGTGCCACGACGCTCGACGAGTACCGCAAGCACCTGGAGAAGGACGCCGCGCTGGAGCGCCGCTTCCAGCCCATCCAGGTCGCGGAGCCGTCGCTGCCGCACACCATCGAGATCCTCAAGGGTCTGCGCGACCGTTACGAGGCCCACCACCGGGTCTCCATCACGGACGAGGCGCTGGTCCAGGCCGCCACCCTGGCCGACCGCTACATCTCGGACCGCTTCCTGCCGGACAAGGCGATCGACCTGATCGACGAGGCCGGCTCCCGGATGCGCATCCGCCGGATGACCGCGCCGCCGGACCTCCGCGAGTTCGACGAGAAGATCGCGGGTGTCCGCCGCGACAAGGAGTCGGCGATCGACTCCCAGGACTTCGAGAAGGCGGCTTCGCTCCGGGACAAGGAGAAGCAGCTGCTGGCGGCGAAGGCCAAGCGGGAGAAGGAGTGGAAGGCCGGCGACATGGACGTCGTCGCCGAGGTCGACGGCGAGCTCATCGCCGAGGTCCTGGCCACCGCCACCGGCATCCCGGTCTTCAAGCTGACCGAGGAGGAGTCCTCGCGTCTGCTGCGCATGGAGGACGAGCTCCACAAGCGCGTCATCGGGCAGAAGGACGCCATCAAGGCCCTCTCGCAGGCGATCCGCCGTACGCGGGCCGGCCTGAAGGACCCGAAGCGCCCCGGTGGCTCGTTCATCTTCGCCGGCCCGTCCGGTGTCGGTAAGACGGAGCTCTCCAAGACGCTCGCCGAATTCCTCTTCGGCGACGAGGACGCGCTGATCTCCCTCGACATGTCGGAGTTCAGCGAGAAGCACACGGTTTCCCGCCTCTTCGGTTCGCCCCCCGGTTACGTGGGCTACGAAGAGGGCGGCCAGCTCACCGAGAAGGTGCGCCGCAAGCCGTTCTCCGTCGTCCTCTTCGACGAGGTCGAGAAGGCCCACCCCGATATCTTCAATTCCCTGCTCCAGATCCTGGAGGACGGTCGCCTGACCGACTCCCAGGGCCGGGTCGTGGACTTCAAGAACACGGTCATCATCATGACGACCAACCTCGGGACCAGGGACATCTCGAAGGGCTTCAACCTGGGCTTCGCCGCCCAGGGCGACGTGAAGACGAACTACGAGCGGATGAAGGTCAAGGTCAACGAAGAGCTCAAGCAGCACTTCCGGCCCGAGTTCCTCAACCGTGTCGACGACACGGTCGTCTTCCACCAGCTCACCGAGGAAGACATCATCCAGATCGTCGACCTGATGATCGCGAAGGTGGACGAGCGCCTCAAGGACCGCGACATGGGCATCGAGCTCAGTGCCGAGGCCAAGTCGCTCCTGGCGAAGAAGGGCTACGACCCCGTGATGGGCGCCCGGCCGCTGCGCCGGACGATCCAGCGCCAGATCGAGGACATCCTCTCGGAGAAGATCCTCTTCGGCGAGCTGCGTCCCGGTCACATCGTGGTCGTGGGCACGGAGGGCGAAGGGGACGAGAAGACGTTCTCCTTCCGCGGCGAGGAGAAGTCGGCTCTGCCGGACGTCCCGCCGATCGAGCAGGCAGCGGGCGGCGGCCCGAACCTGACGAAGGAAGCGTAGGGCGCGTCGGACGCCTGAGCGTCGAAGGGGCTGCCCCGGACCGGTTTCGGTCCGGGGCAGCCCCTTCGACGTGTGTCCTCGATCAGCGGCCCGGTGGGCGCGGCCGCGTCGGTGGCGATCGGGGTAGCGCGGTTCGTTCGCGCTACTGCATCGGAGCGGCACGCGTCACCGCTCCGTGGCCGAGGCATTCGCGTGGGTCGGGCACACGCGCCGGGGCGCAGCTCCGGATTCCGGGGTGATCCTGTCGTCCGGCACTGCAGTCGGACGGCGGCGGGCACGCGGTGTGGTGTGGATGTCGGTTTGCCCATCACGCAAAGTGCGGCAAACATTCACACATAGGTCACAATTCGTGACCCTGTGCTATCAAGCGCATCGTTGTGGCGGGGCGTGCCGACTCGGTTGCGGCGTTCGTGTCGCCCTGCCGAACACCTGGAAGGAGTGGGCGTGAGCGCTCGCTTTGACGTGAGGCGGAAAGTATTGCTCGGTGTGACCGCGCTGGCCGCGGTCGCTGCTGCGGCCGTCCCCGGAGCGGCATCGGCCGTCACCGGCGGAGGAGGGGGAAGGGCTGACCACTGGGGCGTGATCACCCGCAACACGATCGGCTCCCCCGTCGCGGCCTTGCGGAACGGCCCGTTCGGATCGTTCGGGGTCACCGGCCCCTCCGCCAGGCCGCCGTACGGGACGGGCAGCCTGGGCATCGAGGTGGCGGACGACTCCACCTCGCTCACCCCGCCCAGCGAGAAGGTCGACTTCGGTAATGAGGTCGACTTCTACGGCGACCCCGTGTCCGGGCTGAACCGGCTGGGTTTCCACGTCTTCCAGACCGGTGAGAACGTCTCCTACGGGGGTCCGCGGAACATGCCCAACATCAGGTTCGAGATCAATCCGAACCTGACGGCGGCCCCGGCCACCACCTACTCCTCGATGGTGTGGGTACCGGACGCCTCCCCGGTGACCGACCGCTGGAGCCCGTTTCTGGACGCCACCACGACCGGCCAGTGGTTCCTCACGGGTGCCGCCGGAACGGCCACCGGTTGCAACCAGACCACGCTGTGCACCTTTCCGCAGCTGAAGGCTGCGCTCGCCGACGGAGGTGCGCCGGCGACCGTCTATACCGTCGCCGTGGGCAAGGGGCGCGACAGCATGTGGATCGGGGCGGTCGACGGTCTGCGGCTCAATCAGAAGGTCTATGACTTCGAGGCCAAGGGGGTCAGGGTCGTTCGCGCCGGCTGACGGGAGGGTCCGCGCGAGCCGACGGCTGGGCGACGCCGGGAGCCGGGGCGGCTGATTCACCGCCCCGGCTCCCGGTCTGCTGCGGGAGGTGCCGGCCTTCCGCAGCAGACCGGGTCCCTCCGGTCGCGCGGTGCCGTGCCTGGTAAGCCCTGCCGGTCCGGTCCGCCGGTGTGGGCGCGCCCGGCTCCGGGGCGGAGAGAGGCCCGTCCTCGGGCGCCCCGGGGCCGAAGGTCCCGAAACGGGCAGGCTTCCGACCCACCGGCGGTGACAAGGCGCACAGGCCTCAGGAGCCCTACTAGGGGCGGTAGGAGAAACAGCGGTGGCCGGTCGTGGGACTTTCGGCCCACGCCGGAGCAGACTTCTGACGGTCATGGCGATATGGCGCTGTTCGTGCGCCGTGTCCAGGAAGGATGCCGCGGGAGCTGCGGTTAAACCCGTTTCGCGCATATTGCCCGAAAAGATCGTTCGTCGCGTGCCGGGTGCCGGCCGCCGTGCATTCCCGCTCCCGCGACTACGGCTTTTGTTCGTAGATGGGGTGTTTGAGTGTTCTGGGGGGTGCGGGTTACCAAGGTGGAGCAAGCCCGGTCGAGCATCGGGTCCAGTCACCCCGGAGGTTCTCCCCGCATGTCGAAGCGCGTTACGTTCCAGCACTCCCGCCGCCCGTCCATGTCCCGCGTCAGTGGCGCCGTCGTGGCCGCCGGCCTGGGTGCGTCGATGGTGTTCGGTGCGGGCGCGGCGTTCGCGTCCGGCACGACGGGCACCGCGGACACCGCGGCCCTCGCCGGCGCGGTCACCGCCGACTCGGTCGCCCAGCAGGCGACCGCCCAGAGCAAGGCCGCCGCCCAGGCGAAGGCCGA
The DNA here is from genome assembly GCF_040613235.1 of Streptomyces sp. NPDC006296. Lineage (NCBI taxonomy): Bacteria > Bacillati > Actinomycetota > Actinomycetes > Kitasatosporales > Streptomycetaceae > Streptomyces > Streptomyces sp. NPDC006296. The sequence goes on from NZ_JBEXRT010000007.1 coordinate 161,058, forward strand.
CAAGGCCGAGAAGGCCGCGGCGAAGAAGAAGGCGGCTGCGAAGAAGGCCGCCGCGGCCAAGAAGAAGGCCGCTTCCTGGGAGGCCCCGGTCAGCCACTACGAGCTGAGCGCCAGCTACGGCACCGGCGGCAGCCGCTGGGCCCACAAGCACTCCGGTCAGGACTTCGCGGTCCCGATCGGCACCAAGGTCGAGGCCGCGCACACCGGCCGGGTCGTCAAGGCGGGCCCGAACGGCGGCGGCGACGGTCCCGCGTACGGCAACGCCATCGTGATCAAGCACGCCAACGGCAAGTACTCGCAGTACGCGCACCTGTCGAAGATAGAGGTCAAGGTCGGTGACCACGTGAAGACGGGCGACCGGATCGCCCTGTCCGGCAACACCGGGAACTCCAGCGGCCCGCACCTGCACTTCGAGATCCGTAACTCGCCCGACTACGGTTCGGCGCTCAACCCGGTCTCGTACCTGAAGTCCGTGCACGTCACCGTCTGACGGACCCGACGCGGGCGGGCGTCACCGTCCGGTGCACCCGAGGCCGGCGCCCTCACCGCCCGAAGCGGCTCACGCCGCACGCGGTCGGCGCGTGCGCCCCGCGGCCGCCCGGTCAGGCGGTGGGCCCCGGATCATGGGCCTTGGTCACCAGCTCGAAGGCGACCTCGAGAGCAGCCTTGCGCTTCTCCTCGGGGTCGCCTTCGGCGTCCTTGAGGGCCATCATCCCGGCGTGCATCGCGAAGAGCGCGGTGAAGCAGCGCACCTGGTCGGGTAGTGCGGCGTCCGGGTCCTTGACCAGCTCGACCAGGGCGACGACCCGCTTCTTCATGGTGGGTCCGATACTCAGGTCGCGCACCGCCGCCTGGTTCTCCTGCATGAAGACGAAGAGCGGCGCGGCCTCCTTGAGGGCCTCGCTGTAGCGGACCAGGATCTCCTTCTTGGTCTCCAGCGTCCGCGGCTGGTCCCTGCCCCACTCCAGCAGCTCCTCGACCGGCCTGTTCAGGTCCTCGAAGATGCTGCCGAGGATGTCCTCCTTGGTCTTGAAGTGGTAGTAGAGCGCCGCCTTGGTGACCTGCAGACGTTCGGCGATCTCACGGAGCGACGTCTTCTCGTACCCCTGTTCCGCGAAGAGTTCCAGGGCGACGTCCTGAATGCGCTGGCGGGTGTTGCCCCGGCGCGGCTGCGGCGTGCTGCCCATGCGACTCTCCCAAGAACTTACTTGACGACCGGCTAGTTACGGGTCTACTTTCCTCAGTCTAGCCAACTAGCCGGGCGACAAGTAAGTGTCGGGTCGGCGGACCGGACACCAGGGGATCAGGGGAAGACGACATGGCGGAACCGATGAAGGCGGCGGCCGAGCCGCGCACACGCAGCGTCCGGGTGGTGGTGCTCGCGCTGATGATCACGATGCTGCTGGCCATGCTGGACAACCTGATCGTCGGCACCGCGATGCCGACGATCGTCGGCGACCTCGGCGGCATGGAGCATCTGTCCTGGGTGGTCACGGCCTACACCCTGGCCACCGCGGCCTCCACCCCCATCTGGGGCAAGCTCGGCGACCTCTACGGACGCAAGGGCGTCTTCCTCACGTCCATCGTGATCTTCCTGATCGGCTCGGTGCTCAGCGGCATGGCCCAGGACATGGGCCAGCTGATCGGGTTCCGCGCGGTCCAGGGCCTCGGTGCGGGCGGTCTGATGGTCGGCGTCATGGCCATCCTCGGCGACCTCGTGCCTCCCCGTGAGCGCGGCAGGTACCAGGGCATGATGGCCGGTGTGATGGCGGTCGCCATGATCGGCGGACCGCTGGCCGGCGGTGCGATCACCGACCACCTGGGCTGGCGCTGGAGCTTCTACATCAACCTCCCGCTGGGCGCGGTCGCGCTGGCCATGGTCACGGTGGTGCTGCACCTGCCCCGCAAGGAGCGGTCCACGGCGAAGATCGACTACCTCGGCGCCGCCCTCCTCACCGTGGGCATCACCGCGATCGTGCTGGTCACCACCTGGGGCGGTTCGGAGTACGCCTGGGACTCGGCCGTGATCATGGAGCTCATCGCGCTCGGCGTCGCCTCCCTCGTCGGGTTCGTCCTCGTCGAGACCAGGGCCGCCGAGCCGATCATGCCGCTGCACATCTTCCGCAGCCGCAACTTCACCCTGATGTCGGTGATCGGCTTCATGACCGGCTTCGTGATGTTCGGGGCGGTCCTCTTCCTGCCCCTCTACCAGCAGACGGTCCAGGGGGCCTCCGCCACCAACTCCGGGCTGCTCCTCCTGCCGATGCTGCTCTCGATGATGGTCGTCTCGCTCGTGGCGGGGCGCATCACCACGAACACCGGCAAGTACAAGATCTTCCCGATCGTGGGCAGCGTCCTCATGGTCACGGGCCTGTTCCTCCTGGCCACCATGGACACCGGCACCACGCGCCTGACCGCCGGCATCCACATGGCGGTGCTCGGCGCGGGCATGGGCTTCCTGATGCAGATCACGATGCTCGTCGCGCAGAACAGCGTCGAGCTCAAGGACATGGGCGTCGCCTCGTCCGCGACCACCCTCTTCCGCACCCTCGGCAGCTCCTTCGGGGTCGCCATCATGGGCGCGCTGTTCACCGGTCGGGTGCAGGACGAGATGGCGGCACGCGGCGGCGGCGGGGTGACGGAGAGGTCCGCGCAGCTGGACGCGTCCAGCCTGGCGAAGCTCCCGGATGCCGCCCGTGAGGCCTACGAGTACGCCGTGGCCTCGGGGACGCACATCGCCTTCCTGGTGGGCGGCTCGGTCGCGGTGGTGGCGCTGGTCGCGGCGCTGTTCGTCAAGGAGGTCCCGCTGCGCGGCACGGCGAAGCCGCAGGCCTCGTCGGACGACGACGGAACGGCGCCGGGCCGGTCCGCGGCGCTGGAGTCGCAGGCCGTCTGAGCGGTCGGGGGCGCGGCACGGTTCGACGCGACGGCCCGGACACGGCATCGCGGACGCCCCCGGCCGTGACGCCCCGGCCGCCCGGCCCGGGCACCTGCCGCCCCCGACGCGAGGACGCGCCGACCCTCCTAAGCGAGAACGCGAGAACGCGAGGACGCACCGACCCTCCGGAGCGAGAACGCGAGGACGCGAGGACGCGAGAACGCGAGGACGCGAGGACGCACCGACCCTCCGGAGCGAGAACGCGAGGACGCGCTGACCCTCCCAAGCGAGACCGCGAAGACGCGAGACCGCGAGGACACGGCCCCGAGGACGACAGGTCCCCGGGGCCGCGCCCGGCGCTCAGGCCGTTTCCTCCGGCAGCAGGGGGAAGCTCCCGGTGTTCGTCGGCGCGTGTTCGGGCAGCCACAGCACGGCGACCGCCCCGCCCGAGCCGTCGGTCCCGCCGGTGGGTGCCGCGTTGCGGAAGGTCAGCCGGGCCCCCAGGACCCGTGCCTGGCCCGCGGCGATGGTCAGCCCCAGACCGTGACCGCGCCCGGCCCGGTCGCTGCTGCCCGTACGGAACCGGCTCGGCCCCTCCTGCAGCAGCGTCTCGGGGAAGCCGGGCCCGTGGTCGCGGATCCGCACCACGCGGCCCTCCACGGTGACCTCGACCGGGCCGGCCCCGTGCTTGGCGGCGTTCCCCAGCAGATTGCCAAGGATGCGCTCCAGCCGCCGCGGATCGGTGGACACCCAGGACTCGTGCAGCACCTGCACCGGAACATCCGGGTCCAGCAGCCGTATCCGCCGGCTGACGAACTCACCCAGCGGCAGCTCCTGCAGCTCCGCCCGCTCCGAGGCGCTGTCCAGCCGGGCCACCTCCAGGACGTCCTCGACCAGGGTCCGCATCGCCTGGGCCCGGTCGCGCACGAGCTCCGTCGGCCGGCCCGGGGGCAGCAGCTCGGCCGCGGTGAGCAGCCCGGTCACCGGGGTGCGCAGCTCATGGGCGATGTCGGCGGTCACCCGGCGCTCCGCCTCGATCCGCTCGTTCAGCGCGTCCGTGAGCGCGTCCACGGCCCGGGCCAGCTCGTCGGTCTCGTCCCGGACGACCCCGCCGACGGCCGTCCGCACCCGCACGTCCGTGTTGCCCTGGGCGACCCGGCCGGCCGCCGCCGCGGCCTTGCGCAGCCGCCGGGACAGCTGGCCGCCGATCAGGACGCCCAGGGCGCAGCCGCCGAAGACGACCGAGACCGAGCCGATGATCAGAGCCCGGTCGAGATCGCTCATGATCATGGAGCTGCGGTCGGCGAACCGGGTGTGCAGGGAGAGGATGTCGCCGTTGGCGAGCGGTACGGCCGCCCAGACGTCGGGGACCCCGTCCGCGTACTCGTCGACGTGGGTGGCGCGCCGGTTCTCCTGCATCTGGCTGCGCAGGCTGTCCGGCAGCGACGGGTCGTTGATCTTGGCGCCGAACTTCGGCGACGGCTTCTGCGCGTTGGTCGCCTCGTACAGCCGCTGCGCGAACAGCAGCCGCTCCAGCTGCACCTCGCGGGCGTTCTCCAGCATCGACATGCGGGCCGCGTTGTGGACGACGAGGCTCAGCGCCAGTGCGATGAGAGCGCCGACGGCGGCGATCGCGGCGCTGATCTTCCAGCGGACCCCGGTCCGCAGGACCAGCCGCCTCATGCGCGCAGCTTGTAGCCGAAACCGCGGACGGTCTCGATCCGGTCCTGCCCGATCTTGGTGCGCAGCCGCTGCACATGGACGTCGACGACGCGGGTGTCCCCGCCCCAGCCGTAGTCCCAGACCCGCTCCAGGAGCCTGTCCCGCGAGAGCACCGTGCCGGGTGCCGCCGAGAACTCCAGCAGCAGCCGCATCTCCGTGGGGGTCAGACCCACGTGCGCGCCCCCGCGGCGCACCTCCATGCCCTCGGTGTCGATCTCCACGTCGCCGAAGACCAGCACACCGCCCGCCTCGTCCTGCTCCTCGCCGGCCGCGGCGGGACTCCCGTCCCCCGCACCGGCGGCGTGGCCGAAGCGCCGCAGCACGGCGCGGATCCGGGCGACGAGCACCGCCCCGTCGAACGGCTTGGTGACGTAGTCGTCGGCCCCGGCCTCCAGACCGAGCACCACGTCGATCGCGTCGGCCCGGGCCGACAGCATGATCACGGGCACGGTCGACTCGTCGCGGATGCGGCGGCAGAGGCTGACCCCGTCCAGACCCGGGACCATCACGTCCAGCAGCGCGATGTCGGGGCGGTCCGCACGGAAGGCCTCCAGGCCCCGCAGACCGTCGGGCACCGCGGTGACCGTGAAACCGACCCGCTCCAGGGCGAGCTGGGTGGCCTCGCGGATGACGTCGTCGTCCTCGACGAAGAGGACGTGGGTATCGGCCATGGGGCGGCTCTCAGTTCAGCGCCGTCTGCGGTGCGGGGAGGCCGTCCTCCCCGCTGCCGACGGCTCGGTTGAAGTCGTTGTGCACCCGGTCGGTCTCGGTGAAGCGGCCGGCGGCCCAGCGGTAGGTGACGACCTCCTCGCCCGAGGGGTACGCCACCGAGTCCTTCGAGCCGTACACCTGGGTCGTCACCACCAGGTCGCCCCGGTCGATGGTGCCGTAGACCGCGGGCACCTCGGCGGCGAAGACGTTCCTGTACGCACCGTCGGTGCGCCGCTGGTAGACGTAGGTGCCGACCCCCACCGAGTCACCACAGGTCATCACGTTCACCACGACATCGGCGGCCGAACCGCCGGTGAGCGTGCCGTACGAGGTGTCGACCGGGTACTCGTCACCGGTGCAGGGCTTCAGGTCGTCCTTGAAGCGCCTGCTCACCTCGGGGTCGTGCAGGACCAGCTGCACGGCGTTCACCTGCGGGACGGGCTGCGCCGCCCCCGAGGCACGCGCGGTCGACGGCGTCCCCCGGGCGACCGGCTGGGGGTCCGCGGGGCCCTCGTCGCGGGTGCCCGTGCCCCCGGAGGAGCAGCCGGCGCACAACAGCCCGAAGGCGGCGAGCCCGGCCACCGCCGCACTCCCCGCCACCAGGCCCGCTCCGAGTCTCCCCCGGGCCGCCGTCGTCCCCTCCGTGCCGCCGGTCAGGCCGCCCACCGATCCTGCCCCCGCTCGTCGTGACGCCGGTTCCGTTGCGTGGGAATCCGCGTCGGTGCCTCCTCGGCCCCACAGTTCCGGGTCGCACGCTCCTCCAGCTCCTGGCGCATGCGTGCCAGGGCGCGGTGCAGCGTGCTCTTGACCGTACCGGCGGACATCCCGAGCGCCGCGGCCGTCTCCTCCGTGCTCAACTGCTCCCAGTGTCGCAGCACGACGACGCTGCGTTGCTTCGGAGCGAGCACGCCGAGGACGTCCACGAGCAGGGCGCGGTCCGCCCGCTGCTCGGCGCCGTCGTCGACGCTCGCGTCGGGGAGCTGCTCGGTGGGTATCTCGTCGAGCTTGCGCGCCCGCCACCACTCCGTGCGCGTGTTGATCATGACGCGGCGCAGGTAGGCGTCGGCGAGTGACTTGTCGGCGATGCCGTCCCAGCGGCCGAAGGTGCGCACCAGCGCGGTCTGGAGCAGGTCCTGGGCGTCCACGGGGTCGGGCACCAGCCGGCGGGCGCTGCGCAGCAGCGCGTCCTGCCGGGTCCGTACGTACTCCTCGAAGCCGAGCACCTCGCTCTGCGCCATGACAACCGCCTCCGTCCCCGTGGATCCCCGTGTACCGCTGTCGCCGGGTGGTCCCGTTCCCGACGTGCGGTGACGTTACGGAGGCGTTGTCACGAGGCTGTGCGGAGGAGCCGTACACGACCGCACGGCTGTCCATCGGTTGTGTAACAGCCGAGGTACAGCCGTGCGGTCGCGGGTGCGGGTCGGGGGCGTGCGGTCGGAGGTGCGGATCAGGTGAGGGGAAGCCGGTAACGGCCGTTCGCGAGGGGCTCGACCAGGCCGTCGGCGACGAGCCCGTCCAGGGCGCGCGCCCGCTGCACGGGCTCCTCCCACACGGAGTCGAGCGCGGACTGCGGCACCGGGGTGACCGAATCGCGCAGCACCGCGAGCAGCCGCCCCCGTACCTGCCGGTCCGTGCCGGCGTAGGTCTGGCCGCGGCGGGGCGGGCCCTGGTGGGCGGGCTTGCCCGCCAGCCGCCAGGCGCACTGACCGGAGATCGGGCAGCGCGTGCAGTCCTCGTTCTTCGCGGTGCACACGAGTGCGCCGAGCTCCATCGTGGCCGCCGCCCAGCTCGCCGCGCGCCCCTCCTCCTCGGGGAGCAGGGCGCGGGCGAGCTTGCGCTCGGCCGCGGTGGTCGCGTTCGGCGGGTACTGGATACCGGTGGCGGCCCTGGCGAACACCCTGCGGACGTTCGTGTCGAGCACGGGATGGCGCTGCCCGTACGCGAACGAGGCCACGGCCGCGGCCGTGTACTCCCCGATCCCGGGCAGTGCGAGCAGCTGACCGTGCTCTCTCGGTACGTCCCCGCCATGACGTTCCGTTATCGCCTGCGCCGCGCCGTGGAGCCGTAGCGCGCGCCGCGGGTAGCCGAGCCGGCCCCAGGTGCGGACCGCTTCGCCCGGTGCGTCGGCGGCCAGATCGGCGGGGCGCGGCCAGCGGGCCATCCACTGTTCGTAGACCGGGAGGACCCGGTTCACCGGGGTCTGCTGCAGCATGAACTCGCTCACCATCACGCCCCAGGCGCCCGCTTCGGGGCGGCGCCAGGGCAGATCGCGGGCGTGCTGCTCGAACCACCCGATGACGGGCGTATGGAGGGAGGCAGGGGGCGTATGTGTCGCAGTCGTGGCAGTCATCGCACCCACGATCCTGGCACGGAAGACCGGACGGCGAGTCAGGCTGTGGGGGTGTCGCGCCCGGCTCAGGGCCCACGGGGTGATAACGCCACCCGTTCTGTCTCTTCGTCCGGGACGGACGATCTCCGATCCGGTGCAAAGTGGCTGGAAGCGCCCGGGAAGAGCCCTTCCGTGATGATGATCCGGAGAATTGTCGATCAGAGCGGCGGTTGAGGGCCGGAGTCGGGCGGGATCTCTCGTACAGTTCGCTCCGTGGGTTCTATGCGCAATCCGGTCGGGCCGCTTCCCTCCAGCATCTACTGGCGTCGGAGAGCAGGAGCGGTGCTGGTGATCGCGCTGCTCGCGGCGCTGGTCGTGTGGGCCGTCACCCTGAGCGGCGGTGGCGGGGGAGCGAAGGACGACGGCAAGCCGGGAGGCTCCGACCCCGCTCCGTCCATCACCCCCGGGCCGTCGGGATCGGGCCCCGTCGTCGGCCAACCCCCCGGGGGACGCGACGAGTCGGGGGACTCGGGAGCCGGCACGTCGGCGGGATCCTCGGGGTCCTCCGGAGCTGCGGGGTCCTCGGGGGACGGCGGGACGGGCGGCGCGGCGGGATCCGGCACCGGCGGATCGGACGGGTCCGCGTCGGCGGGCACCGGAACCGGCGGCGGTGACGGTGCCGGCGGTCAGCAGGTGCCGGCCGGGTCCTCGCTCCCCGACTGCACACCCGCCGCCCTGCAGGTGAACCTGCGGACGGAGAACAGCTACGCCCCCGACGACGAGCCGGAGTTCCGGCTGAGCGCCAGGAACACCTCGACCGCCGACTGCAAGGCCGACTTCGGCCCGAAGAGCGCGGTGTTCACGATCACCGAGGCGGGCGAGGACGACACCCAGGTGTGGGCCTCCGAGGACTGCCCGAAGGACGGCGGCGCCTTCTTCCTGCGGATCCCGGCCGGTGCGACGATCGTCCACACCGTGACGTGGGACCGCAGGGGGAGCGCGCCCCGGTGCGCGACGCCCCCCGTCAGGAAGGCCGTCCCGGGGACGTATCTGCTGGAGGCCCGGGTCCAGGGCGAGAGCGTGCAGCGGGCCTCGTTCGTCCTGGCCGAGGACTGACGGCACCGCGGACCTCCCCGGGCCCGCCGCGGGAACCGTCCGCGGCGGGGCGCTCGGCGCCGGAACGCGCTCGGCGGCACGGAACCGGCCCCGCTCCACGGGGCGTGGAGCGGGGCCGGTCCGTCGGACGGTCAGCTTCCGGACGTGCGGTCCGGGACGGTGAGCCGCTGCCCCGGGGCTCGTGCCCGCTCCGGTGGGCGGTCTGTCTCAGGGCGCGCGGTCCGGGGCGGGGGACCTCAGACGTACCGCTCCAGGATCGAGGACTCCGCCAGGCGCGAGAGACCCTCCCGCACGCTCCGGGCCCGCGCCTCGCCGACCCCGTCCACGGCCTGGAGGTCGTCCACGCTCGCGGCGAGGAGCTTCTGCAGGCCGCCGAAGTGCTCCACCAGCCGCTCGATGATCGTCCCGGGCAGCCGCGGCACCTTCGCCAGCAGCCGGTAGCCGCGCGGCGAGACCGCCGAGTCCAGGGTCTCCGGGGAGCCGCTGTATCCCAGCGCCCGTGCCACCACCGGCAGTTCCAGCAGCTCCGTGTGGGTGAGCGTGTCCAGCTCGGCGAGCGCCTCCGTGACCGTGCGGGACCGCCGCGCGGTCGGCTCGGGGACGTAGTCGCGCACGACCAGCTCGCGCTCCGGCTCCACACCGGCGATCAACTCGTCCAGCTGGAGGGCCAGCAGCCGGCCGTCGGTGCCCAGCTCCACGACGTACTCGGCGATCTCGGTCGCGATCCGGCGCACCATCTCCAGCCGCTGCGAGACCGCCGTCACGTCCCGGACCGTCACCAGGTCCTCGATCTCCAGCGCGGAGAGCGTCCCGGCGACCTCGTCCAGTCTGAGCTTGTAGCGCTCCAGCGTGGCGAGCGCCTGGTTGGCGCGGGACAGGATCGCGGAGGACTCCTCCAGGACCCGGCGCTCCCCGTCCACGTAGACGGCGATCAGGCGCATCGACTGCGAGACCGACACCACCGGGAAGCCGCAGGCCTTGGAGACCCGGTCGGCCGTGCGGTGGCGGGTGCCCGTCTCCTCGGTGGGGATGGAGGCGTCCGGGACCAGCTGGACGCCGGCCCGCAGGATCTTCGTCATGTCCTTGTCGAGGATCATCGCGCCGTCCAGCTTGCACAGCTCGCGCAGCCGCGTCGCGGTGAACTCCACGTCCAGCACGAAGCCGCCGGTACACATCGACTCGACGGTCCTGTCCATGCCGAGGACGATCAGGCCGCCGGTGTTGCCGCGGAGAATGCGCTCCAGGCCGTCGCGGAGGGCCGTCCCGGGCGCCACCGCGCTCAACGAGGCACGCATCAGGGCCTCGTTCCCCGTGCCTTGGCCGGACTTTCCGGGCGATGCTGCCCGGTCGTTGGCTGCCACTGCACTCCTCCGGTCACAGGTTCGCGGTGCCCTCGCGTCCCTCGTACCGTCGTACGGGCGGGCGAGAACCAGGGCAAAGTCTACCGGCGCGCGCCGTCGTCCTGTGGTCCGTCCGGCCGGGACCGGCGGGGGAGGACCCTCAGGGCGTCACCCATGTCGGCCACTTCCGTGACCTTCATGCCGGCCGGGACCCGCCCCGGGTCCCTCGGGACCAGGGCGTGCTTGAACCCGAGACGGTACGCCTCCGCGAGCCGGCGCTGGACCCCGGTGACCCTTCTGACCTCCCCGGCGAGGCCCACCTCGCCGATGGCGACGAGGTTCTTCGGGAGCGGTGTGTCACTGGCGGCACTGGCCAGCGCCAGGGCGATCGCGAGGTCGGCGGCCGGCTCGGTGAGCTTCACGCCGCCCACCGTCGCGCTGTAGATGTCCCGCTTGCCGAGCGCGCTGATCCGGCCCCGCTGCTCCAGGACGGCCAGCATCATCGAGACCCGGGAGGTCTCCAGGCCCGAGGTCGTGCGCCGGGGCGAGGGGATCTGCGAGTCGACCGTCAGGGCCTGGACCTCGGCGACGAGCGGGCGCTTGCCCTCCAGGGTGACCGTCAGGCAGGTGCCGGGGACCGGCTCGTCGCGGCGGGTGAGGAAGAGCCCGGAGGGGTCGGCCAGGCCGGTGATGCCCTCGTCGTGCAGCTCGAAGCAGCCGACCTCGTCGGTGGCGCCGTACCTGTTCTTGACGCCGCGCACCAGCCGCAGGCGCGCGTGCCGGTCGCCCTCGAAGGACAGCACCACGTCGACCAGGTGCTCCAGCAGCCGGGGCCCCGCGATCGCGCCGTCCTTGGTCACGTGGCCCACCAGGAGCGTCGACATGCCGCGCTCCTTCGAGGCCCGGATGAGCGCCCCGGCGACCTCGCGGACCTGCGCCATGCCGCCGGGTGCGCCGTCGATCTCGGGGGAGGCGACCGTCTGCACGGAGTCCAGGACGAGGAGCGAGGGCTTGACCGCGTCCAGGTGTCCCAGGACCGCCGAGAGGTCGGTCTCGGCGGCCAGGAACAGGTGGTCGTCGATGGCCCGGATGCGGTCGGCCCGCATCCGCACCTGGCTCGCCGACTCCTCGGCCGTGACGTAGAGCGTGCGGTGGTCGTCGCTCGCCGCCTTGGCCGCGACGTCCAGCAGCAGCGTCGACTTGCCGACGCCCGGCTCGCCCGCGAGCAGGACGACGGCGCCGGGCACGAGGCCCCCGCCGAGCACGCGGTCCAGCTCGCCGACCCCGGTCGAGCGCGCCGTCGCCTGCCGGCTGTCGACCTCCCCGATCGGCAGGGCGGCGGAGGACACCCGGCCCGCCGCCGTCGTGCGGATCGCGGGGGCGCCGCCGAACTCCTCGACCGTCCCCCAGGCCTGGCACTCCGGGCAGCGGCCGAGCCATTTGGCGGTCGTCCAGCCGCATTCGGTGCAGCGGTAGGACGGCCGGTCCTTCGCGGATTTCGTACGGGCAGCCATGGCGTCACCGTATAGGGGCGGTCCGACAGCACCGGCCGTGGGCACGGGGGCCGAACATGTGCCCGATGTGCCGCTTCCGCAGGGAACGGGGTTCCCTGTCCTCTTTCGGGGCGTGCTGTCACCCGTAAGGATTAAATGTCGGAAAATGCTGTCAGGGCCACTCCCTGGTCTGCCTACGGTCGCACGGTGACGAGCAGCAGACTGGAGCCCCCCACGCACACCACCGGCGCACACCGGGCGCACCGTCGAGAGGCCCGCCCTCCGGTGCGCAGGTCGCCCGCACGTGACGAGCCGTACCTCGACGGCCTGTTCACCTACTGCCTCTCCGTGCTCTGCGACCACGAGGCGGCCACCGAGGCGCTCGGCTCGGTCCTGGCGGTCGCCGAACGGCAGGACGGCCGGTGCCCCGAGGCCGAGGAGGAACGTAAATCCTGGCTGTACGCCCTGGCCAGGTGGGAGTGCCTGCGGGTGCTCACCGAGCAGCGCAGGGGCCGCCAGGCGCACCGGCGGCGTCCGCACCGCCAGGGCTCCGCGCCGCACGAGGGCGCCGCCGGTGCGCCCGGTGGTGCGCAGGAGGATATCGGCGCCCCCGCCGAGTCCCCGGCGGCCGAAGCGCGCCGGCGCGAACTCGCCCAGCTGGCCTGGCCCGAGGCCGCGGGCACCAGCCCGGAGCAGCGCGAGGCGCTGGAGCTCGCCGTGCGCCACGGCCTCACCCCGCGCGCCGTCGCGGCCGTGCTCGGCCTCGACGCCGGCAGCGCCCGGGAGCTCCTGGCCGGAGCCGCCTGCGAGGTCGAACGCACCCGCGCCGCCCTCGCCGTCGTGGAGAACGGGAACTGCCCCGCGGTCGCCCGGCTCACCGGAAGCCACCAGGTGCTGTTCTCGGCCGCCCTGCGCCGGGAGCTCGTCCGCCACGTCGACGACTGCCCCCGCTGCCGCCGGGCCGCCGAGCGGGCCGGTGCCTCCGGTCCCTGGCCCGGAGCGGCCGTCACCCCGGTCGCCCCGCTGCCGGTCGTCGAGGCGCCCCGCCCCTCGGTGCGCGTCGCCCTGGCGCACGCCCGGCGCACCCGGACCGGAGCCCCGCGCTTCGGCCGGACCGGTTTCCCGCTCGACCCCAAGGACCACGCCGCGCGGCGCGACCGGGTGCGGGCCCGGGTGGTGACGACCACGGTCGTGGCGACGGTCGTGGCCGCTCCGGTGATCGCCCTGTGGGCCGCCTACCGGGGCGCGCCGCTCACCGGCGAGGGACGCGACACCTCGGTCACCGCGACCGAGGCGGAGGGCGGACCCGGCACCGGGGGCGATCCGTACGACGACGAGAGCGGCGGCAACGCGCGACCCGGCGGGGACGGCGGCTTCCCGGACGGCACCCCGGGCGCCGACGTCTCGGCCGAGGTCGTCAGCGTCGGCGCCGTCCCGGACGGCGCGGGGGCGCTCAGTGTCTCGGCCCGCTCGTCCGGAGGCCGTACGACGATCACGCTGACCGCGACGGGCGACGAAGCCGTCGCCTGGACGGCCCGGTCCGACGCGGCGTGGCTGCGCCTCAGCCGCACGTCCGGCACGGTCGCGCCCGGCCGGAGCACCACCTTCTACGTGTTCGTGGACCGCTCGGCCGAGCCGCGCGGACCCTGGAGCGCCCGGGTCCTGCTGGCCCCCTCGGGGTCGGCGGTCGCGATCAGCGGCCACGGCGCCCCGCGCCCCGGGAGCCCGGCGCCGTCCCCCGACCCGTCGTCCGGCGCCCCGAGCCCCACGCCGACCGCACCGTCCTCCCCGCCGCCGTCGCCGGACCCGACGCCGACCCCCACGGAGCCCACCGACCCGCCGGAACCGACCCCGACCCCCACGGACCCGCCGGACTCGCCGAGTCCCACGCCGCCGCCGTCGGACGGGCCCACCGACCCCGGGCCGTCGTCCGGCCCGTCGTCCCCGGGCGAGCCGTCCGGGTCGGGAGGGTGACGGGCACCGGCCGCCCGGGTGCGGAGCACAAACGTTCCGCCGCGGGCCGTGCCGGTGCCCGCGGCCCGGCCGCACACCGCACCGGGCCGCCGCACGGCGGGCCGTCGGGACGCCGGGGTGCCGGGCCTGCGGGGCACCGGACCGGCGGGACCGGGCCCTCGGCACGGACCACCGGGCGGTCGGCCCCGGCCGGGGCGCGCGTCCGCCCTCGGCCAGAGGCCCCGCCCCGGCGACGCTCGGCCCGCCCCGGCGGCCGTCGGCCCGGCGCGGTGCCCGGCGGCGCTCAGGCCGGGTCGGCCGGGTGCGGTGCCATCGGCAGCAGCGAGGCCAGGCGCTGTTCGCAGAGCCCGGCCAGCCGGTCGTAGGCCTCCTCGCCCATCATCTCGGTGAGTTCGGGCCGGTAGGACACGTAGACCGGGTCGCCGGCCCCGTGCGCGGAGGTCGCCGAGGTGCACCACCAGTGCAGGTCGTGACCGCCGGGGCCCCAGCCGCGCCGGTCGTACTCGCCGATCGAGATCTGGAGCACCCGGGTGTCGTCGGGCCGCTCGATCCAGTCGTACGTCCGCCGGACCGGAAGCTGCCAGCACACGTCGGGCTTGGTCTCCAGCGGCTCCTTGCCCTCCCGCAGGGCCAGGATGTGCAGCGAGCAGCCCATGCCGCCCGCGAACCCGGGACGGTTCTGGAAGATGCAGGAGCCCTCCCAGCGACGGGTCTGGCGCTCGCCGTCCTCGTCGACACCGACCCAGCCGGTATCCGTGCCGACGTCGTGGAACTGCCAGATCTCCGGCGTGAGCCGCGCGACGTGACCGGCCACCCGCTTCTCGTCGTCCTCGTCCGAGAAGTGCGCGCCCAGCGTGCAGCAGCCGTCGTCGGCACGGCCCGCCTGGATGCCCTGGCAGCCGCTGCCGAACACGCAGCTCCACCTGGACGTCAGCCAGGTCAGGTCGCAGCGGTAGACCTGCTCGTCGTCGGAGGGGTCGGGGAACTCGACCCAGGCCCGGGGGAAGTCGAGCCCCTTCTCGTCGGGCCCGTCCGGCCCCGCTGCTCCCGGCTGGTGGATCTCCTGCTTCGATTTCGGCTGCTTCTTCGCGGCTTTGTCCGGCTTCGCCTTTTTCGTCTTTGGCACCCGCCCAGAGTAAGCCGCAGTAGCGTTCCGGTATGAGACTCGGAGTCCTCGACGTGGGATCGAACACGGTGCATCTGCTGGTGGTCGACGCGCATCCCGGTGCCCGCCCGCAGCCCGCCCACTCGCACAAGGCCGAACTGCGGCTCGCCGAACTCCTCGACCCGGAGGGCTCGATCGGCCCCGAAGGTGTGGACCGGCTCGTCGCCACGGTCGGCGACGCCCTCCGGGCGGCCGAGGACAAGGGCTGCGAGGACGTGCTGGCGTTCGCCACCTCCGCCGTCCGCGAGGCCGGCAACGCGGACGAGGTGCTGACCCGGGTGCGGGACGAGACCGGGGTCGCCCTCGCCGTCCTCAGCGGGGAGGAGGAGGCCCGGCTGACGTTCCTGGCCGCCCGCCGTTGGTTCGGCTGGTCCGCGGGCAAGCTGCTGGTCCTGGACATCGGCGGGGGCTCGCTCGAGGTCGGCTACGGGATGGACGAGGAACCCGACGCCGCCGTCTCGCTGCCCTTCGGCGCCGGCCGTCTCACCGCCGCCTGGCTCCCCGGCGACCCTCCGGACCCGACGGACGTCCGCGCGCTGCGCCGCCACGTCCGTGCAGGGATCGCCCGCACGGTGGGCGAGTTCACCCGGCTGGGGCCGCCCGACCACGTCGTCGGGACCTCCAAGACGTTCCGGCAGCTCGCCCGGATCACCGGAGCCGCCCGTTCCGCCGAGGGGCTCTACGTGCAGCGCCTCCTCACCCGCTCGTCCCTGGAGGAGTGGGTGCCGAAGCTGTCGGCGATGACCGTCGAGCAGCGGGGGACCCTGCCCGGGGTCACCGAGGGGCGCGCCGCCCAGCTGCTGGCGGGGGCGCTCGTCGCCGAGGGGGCGATGGACCTGTTCGGGGTCGAGGAGCTGGAGATCTGCCCCTGGGCGCTGCGCGAAGGGGTCATCCTGCGCCGCCTCGACCACCTGCCGGCGCAGCGGGCGGCGGCCCTGGCCTGACCCGCCGCCCGCGGAGGGTGCGGCCCGCGGAGGGCCGGGCCCCGTGCGGGCCGCGGTGCTCCGTGCCGCATGGGCCTTCTCACTTTCAGCCGGGCTCCCTCGGCCTCGTACACCGCTGCCCGTACCCTGTCCACGTGGCAGAACCAGTGGTGCGCATCCCGGATGCGAAGGTCGCCCTGTCGACGGCCTCCGTCTATCCGGAGTCGACGGCGACGGCCTTCGAGACAGCTGCGCGCCTGGGCTACGACGGTGTCGAGGTCATGGTCTGGACCGACCCCGTGAGCCAGGACGTCGAGGCGCTGAAGCGGCTCTCGGACTACCACGGGGTCCCGATCCTGGCGGTGCACGCGCCCTGTCTGCTGATCACCCAGCGGGTCTGGTCCACCGACCCGTGGGTCAAGCTCCAGCGCGCCAGGGCCGCCGCGGAGACGCTCGGTGCCTCGACGGTGGTCGTCCACCCGCCGTTCCGCTGGCAGCGCTCCTACGCCCGGGACTTCGTCACCGGCATCCGGCGCATGGCGGACGAGACCGATGTGCGCTTCGCGGTGGAGAACATGTACCCGTGGCGCTACCGCGACCGCGAGATGCTCGCGTACGCCCCGGACTGGGACGTCAGCAACGACGACTACCGGCACTTCACCGTGGACCTCTCGCACACCGCGACCGCCCGCAGCGACGCCCTGGCCATGGTGGACCGGATGGGCGACCGGCTCGCCCACGTCCACCTCGCCGACGGCAAGGGCTCCGGCAAGGACGAGCACCTGGTGCCCGGCCGGGGGGACCAGCCCTGCGCGGAACTGCTGGAGCGGCTGGCCGGCACCGGCTTCGACGGCCATGTGGTCATCGAGGTCAACACCCGCCGTGCCATGTCCTCGGCCGAACGCGAGGCCGATCTCGCGGAGGCGCTCGCCTTCACCCGGCTCCACCTGGCGTCCTCGGCGCGGGCTCCCCGCCCGTGACCCCGGGCGCCGACGGCCCGTCCCCCCGGCGCAGGGGCCGGCCCTCCCGCGCGGCGCGCACCGGGGGGCCCGACGCCCGCACCAGGATCCTGGAGGCGGCCCGCACGGAGTTCGCCGAACGCGGCTACGACAAGACCTCCGTCCGGGGCATCGCGAAGGCGGCGGGTGTGGACGCGGCGCTGGTCCACCACTACTTCGGGACGAAGGACGAGGTCTTCGCCGCGGCCGTCGAGGTCTCCTTCGAACCCGCGCTCGTCATCCCCTCGATCCTGTCCGGCCCCTCGGAGGACGTCGGGGAGCGGCTGGCCCGCTACTTCATCGGCGTCTGGGAGAACCCGGTGTCCCGGGCGCCGCTGCTCGCCGTCATCCGCTCCGCGCTCACGCACGAGGCGGCGGCGAAGGTGCTGCGCGGATTCGTGCTGCGCAGGCTGCTGGAACGGATCGCGGCGGACCTCGACGTACCGGATCCGACCTTCCGCGCGGAGCTCGCCGCCTCCCACATGATCGGCATCGCGATCCTGCGGTACGTCGTACGGACGGAGCCGCTGGCCTCCGCCGACCCGGAGGAGATCGTCGCCATGGTGGCCCCGACGCTCCAGCGCTACCTGGCCGACGGCTGAGCCCTCCGGCCACCGTTCGGGGACCGGCCGGCCACCGCTCCGGACCTGCTGGGCGAAGGGGACGGGGCAGGTGGCCGAGGGTGTGGGCCGGGCCGCCGCACTGCCCGCCCACTGGGCACCGCGTCCCGCATTCCGGACAGGATGTCCAGATCTTGGCACGGGAGGCGTACGCTCGTAGGCAGTCTTTTCTGTAGAAGGAGCGAGCGACGATGCCCCAGCTGAGGTCCCGCACTGTCACCCACGGCCGCAACATGGCGGGCGCCCGCGCCCTGATGCGGGCGTCCGGCGTAGCCGGCGAGGACATCGGCAAGCCGATCGTCGCGGTGGCCAACTCCTTCACCGAGTTCGTGCCCGGCCACACCCACCTCGCCCCCGTCGGCCGGATCGTCTCCGACGCGATCAAGGCGGCGGGCGCGGTGCCCCGCGAGTTCAACACCATCGCCGTGGACGACGGCATCGCCATGGGCCACGGCGGCATGCTCTACAGCCTGCCCTCGCGCGACCTCATCGCCGACAGCGTGGAGTACATGGTCGAGGCGCACTGCGCCGACGCCCTGATCTGCATCTCCAACTGCGACAAGATCACCCCCGGGATGCTGATGGCCGCGATGCGCCTGAACATCCCCACGGTGTTCGTCTCCGGCGGTCCGATGGAGGCCGGCAAGGCCACCCTCGTCGACGGCACGGTCCGCAAGCTCGACCTGGTCAACGCGATCAGCGACGCCGTCGACGAGAGCATCTCCGACGAGGACATCCTCCGCATCGAGGAGAACGCCTGTCCCACCTGCGGCAGCTGTTCCGGCATGTTCACGGCCAACTCCATGAACTGCCTGACCGAGGTCCTCGGCCTCTCCCTCCCCGGCAACGGCTCGGTCCTCGCCACGCACACCGCCCGCAAGGCGCTGTACGAGAACGCGGGCCGCACGGTCGTCGAGATCACCCGGCGCTACTACGAGCAGGACGACGCGACCGTCCTGCCGCGCTCCATCGGCACCCGCGCCGCGTTCGACAACGCCATGGCGCTGGACATCGCCATGGGCGGCTCCACCAACACGATCCTGCACCTGCTGGCGGCGGCCGAGGAGGCCGAGCTGGACTACGACCTCGACGACATCAACGAGGTCTCGCGCCGCGTCCCGTGCCTGTCGAAGGTCGCCCCCAACGTGGCCCCCGGCGGCACGTACTACATGGAGGACGTGCACCGGGCCGGCGGCATCCCCGCGCTGCTCGGCGAGCTGCACCGCGGCGGGCTGCTCAACGAGGACGTGCACGCGGTCCACTCCGACACCCTCGCCGAGTGGCTGAAGAGCTGGGACGTCCGCGGCGGCTCCGCGTCCCCCGAGGCGGTGGAGCTCTGGCACGCCGCCCCGGGCTGCGTCCGCAGCGCGACCGCCTTCTCGCAGTCCGAGCGCTGGGACACCCTCGACCTGGACGCGGCCGGCGGCTGCATCCGCGACGTGGCGCACGCGTACTCCAAGGACGGCGGGCTGGCGGTCCTCAGGGGGAACCTCGCGGAGGACGGCTGTGTCGTGAAGACGGCCGGCGTCGACGAGTCGATCTGGACCTTCGAGGGGCCGGCCGTCGTCTGCGAGTCGCAGGAGGACGCCGTCGACAAGATCCTCCGCAAGGAGATCAAGGACGGCGACGTGGTCGTCATCCGCTACGAGGGACCGCGCGGCGGCCCCGGCATGCAGGAGATGCTCTACCCCACGTCCTTCCTGAAGGGCCGCGGTCTCGGCAAGACCTGCGCGCTCGTCACGGACGGCCGGTTCTCCGGCGGCACCTCCGGCCTCTCCATCGGGCACGCCTCGCCCGAGGCGGCCTCCGGCGGCACGATCGCCCTGGTCGAGGACGGCGACCGGATCCGGATCGACATCCCGGACCGCTCGATCGAGCTCCTCGTCCCCGAGGCGGAGCTCGCCACCCGCCGCGCGGCGCTGAACGGCGTGTACGCGCCGAAGAACCGCGACCGCAAGGTCTCCGCGGCCCTGCGCGCCTACGCCGCGATGGCCACCAGCGCCGACCGCGGTGCCGTCCGCGACGTCACCAAGCTCGGCTGACCCTGCGCGGTCCCGCCCGGCCCCGTCCCTGGTCTCACCAGGCGGCGGGGCCGTCCGCGTCCACGGCGAACACGGACCCGTCGGGGGCGGTGCCGACGACGCTCCGGCCCAGCACCACGGGGGCCGGCAGCGACGAGGCGTGGCCGAGCTTCCCGTCCCGCAGCCGGGGGCGCGTCTGGCCGAGCAGCGCCCCGCGCTCCGTGTCGACGGCGAGCAGCCGCCCGTCGGCGGCCGAGAAGTACAGCCGGCCGCCCGGTCCGAGCACCGGCGCCGAGGTCATCCCGACGGCCGTCTCCAGCCGCCAGCGTTCCGTGCGGCCCGCGTCCGGCCGCACGTCGACGGCCAGCAGCGTCCCGCCGCGCTCCAGCAGCAGCGCGGTGTCCCCGTCCACCACGGTCTCCGGCCCGTCCATCCGGAAGGGCAGCGCGATACGCGTCGTGCGGCCCGGCGCCGGGTCGTAGCGGACCAGGCCGGTGGTCTGAGCCCGTTCGTTCATCGAGGTCAGCAGGAGCGCGCCGTCCGAGCTCCCGGCCGGGGTCAGCAGTCCGTCCAGCCTGCGCTGCCAGGCGGTGTCTCCGGTCCGCGCCTCGACGGCCGTGACCAGCGTGGACGTCCCCCGGGCCGAGCTCTCGAACGCGTACACCAGCCCGGTCCCGGCCTCGTACAGGGCGAGCCCCGGCCGTTCGTGGCCCGCGAGGGCGTGCCGCCACCGGGGCCGGCCGGTTCCCGCGTCGAGCGCCTGCAGCGAACCGTCCTGACGGACCGCCAGCAGCAGACCACCGGCGGAGAGGGGCACGTCGAGGTACCCGGAGATCGGTGTGCGCCAGAGTTCGGCACCCCCGTCCGGCGCGTACGCCGTCAGCTCCTCGCCCTCGACGAGGGTGTACGCCGCGCTTCCGGACACCCGTCCCCCGGACCCCTCCGGTGAGGCGCTCCGGTGCGACCAGAGCACCGTGCCGTCCGTCGGGTCCAGCCGGGACGCACCGAGACCGGCGGTGACGCAGTACAGCGCGGCCCCGGCGCCGTACGGTCCCGCCGTGCACGAGGGGGTGGCACCGTCCGGGGAGCGCAGCGGTGTCCGCCACGGTGCGAAGGCGGTGGGGCGGGCCGTCTCCGCCCCGGGTTCCGGCCGCGGTGCCCCGGAGCCGCCCCGGGCGCCGGCCGCCCAGAGTCCGCCGGCCACCAGCAGCGCCGCCGCGGCGGCGACCGCGAACCCGCGCCGCGTCCTGCGGCCCTTCACCGGCCCCGCCCCGGCCGGCAGCCCGTCCGCCGCCCGCACATGCGTCGTCGGCTCGGGCACCTCCGCGGACTCGACCGCCAGCGGCCCGCGCTGGCCGGGCACGAAGGCGGCGGCCTCGTACGACGGAGGGTGCAGCGCCGACATGATCTCGTCCGGAGTGGGGCGGTCCGCCGGGTCCTTGGCCAGACAGCGCCCCACCAGCGGGGCGAGATCCGCCGGCACCCCGGTCAGATCCGCCTCGTCGTGCACCACCTGGTAGGCCACGAGGTACGCGCTGCCCGAGTCGAAGGGCCCCCGGCCCGTCGCCGCGTGCACCAGCACCGCCCCGAGCGCGAACACGTCGGCGGCCGGACCGACCTCGCGGGGCCGCTGGAACTGCTCGGGCGCCATGTACGGCGGCGAACCGATCAGCTTGCCCGTCTCCGTGCGGAGATCGCTGTCGGACGGCCGCGAGATCCCGAAGTCGATGACCTTGGGCCCGGTGTCGGGGAGCAGCACGTTGCTCGGCTTGAGGTCCCGGTGGATGACACCGGCCCGGTGGATGACACCGGCCCGGTGGATGTCGCGCAGCGCCTCGGCGAGCCCGGCCGTGAGCCTGCGCAGCGCGGCGGGGCTCATCGGGCCGTTCCGCTTCACCTGGGCGGAGAGCGTGGGGCCGGGGACGTACAGGGTGGCCATCCAGGGCAGCGCCGCCGCCGGGTCGGCGTCCACGACGGGCGCGGTGAACGCCCCGCTGACCCGTCGGGCGGCCGCGACCTCCTGCCGGAAACGTGCCCTGAACTCGGGATCCGCCGCGTGCTGGCGGTGCACCACCTTCACCGCCAGCTGGAGTCCCGAGGGGGAGCGCGCCAGATGGACGACACCCATGCCGCCCGCTCCGAGGCATGCCTCCAGACGGTACTTCCCCGCGTACTCAGGATGCTCCGCTTCCGGATGTGCTCCGGTCCCTCTCAGCGGCGGCATCGCCCACCCCCGTGTGTCCGTGCGCAAGCGCGACGCACGGAGCCTAGTCGATGGTGCGTGCGAGCCGGCCGGGGCTTGTTAGCCTGCGCGTCACACGCGTCACGTTCCACGGGGGGAGGCCCACATGGGCATGGAGGAGAACACCGTCGGCCCGGCCGGCACGGACACCGTCGGGGCCGCGGAGGAGGGGGTGCGGGCGCTCGCCGCGAACGCGGTCGTCTACCCGGTCGCACCCGGCTACCGCGTCAACGTCCGCAGGGGACCCGGCACCCAGTACGGCATCGTGCGCACGCTGCCGTACGGGATCAGCGTCCCGGTGTACTGCCAGAAGCCGGGGGAGCGGGTGACCGGCCCGTACGGCACGTCGAACATCTGGGACAACATCGCCAACGGGCAGTTCGTGTCGGACGCCTACGTCAGGACGGGCAGCGACGGCTACGTCGCCCAGCGCTGCGACTGACCGCACCGTCGCGCGCCCGGGGATAATCGGTTCCGTGAGCGAGAACAGCGAAGCCCCCGGAACGTCCCCGGCCGTGCCTCCGGGCGGCACCCCGCCCGGCCCGCAGCCCGAACCCCTCCGCTTCTTCGGTACGACCTGGGTCGACCACGACGGCGGCTACGGGCTGCGGCGCGCGGGTGCCACCGTCGGCTCCCTCGCCGCGGCCGTCGCCGCCTGCTTCGTCCTGCGCTTCGCCTACGAGGGCCTGGAGATCGCCGAGGTCGGGGGCGTCGTCGGCATGCTCGTCGTGCTGATGTTCGCGGTGTGCAGTTCCATCGCCTTCCGCAAGACCTGGGAGGGCTTCGGCCGCCGCCCCGCCGACCCGTCCCAGGAGGACAGGCTGCGCGGCCTCAAGTCGATCGGCTTCATCGGCTCGCTCCTCGCCTACTTCATCCGCTCGTTCGCGGAGGCGCCGGGCGAGAAGCTGCGGCGGACCGAGTACGAGACGGCGCTCGCGCAGTACGACAAGCGCCGCTCCGCCCGGACCGGCAACCCCGCGGTCCGCAAGGGCGGCAAGGGGAAGCGCCCGGGCCGTAGCTGAGCCGGCGCACGCCCCCCGAGATCCGTCCGCGGTGCCCGGCTCGTCCGGACGCGCGGCGCACGCCCCGCGGTGCCCGGCTCGTCTCCTGCGGGATGTGTGCGTCCACGGCCGGCCCCCGGCGGCCGGCCGACATGATGGATCCATGTCCGCACCCCCACCCCGCGCCCTCTCCTTCGACGCCTCCGCCGCCCTGTACGCGGCGGCCCGCCCCGGATACCCGGCCGCGCTCCTGGACACCGTCGAGGAGCTGGCCGCCCGCCCCCTGAACGGCGCCCGCGTCATCGACGCCGGAGCCGGGACGGGCATCGCCACCCGGCTGCTGCACGAGCGCGGTGCCCGGGTCCTCGCCGTGGAACCGGGCCCCGGCATGGCGGGTGAGCTGCGCCGGACGCTGCCCTCCGTGCCCGTCGTCCGGGGCGACGGCAACCGCCTCCCGCTGGCCACCGCGTCGGCCGACCTGATCACCTACGCCCAGGCCTGGCACTGGACCGACCCCGCCCTGGCGCTCCCCGAGGCGCTCCGCGTCCTGCGTCCTGGCGGTGCCCTGGCGCTCTGGTGGAACGTCGCCGACGACTCCGTGCCGTGGATCGCGGACCAGAACATCCGGCTGCGACGCCACTTCGGTGCGCGGGACAGCGCGCACGGCACCGCGGGCGTCACCGGCTCGCGCAGCCTCCACCTGCTGTCCGGCGGCGGTTTCGCCCAGCGACTGCTGCCCTGGTCCCGGAGCGTGCCGGTCGACACGCACCTCGCCAACCTCTCCAGCCACTCCGCCTTCCTGGTGCGCGGCGGGGCGGACACCGAGTCCGCCCGCCGGTTCCTGGACGCGGAGCGCGGACACCTGGCCTCCGTGTTCCCCGACGGCACGGTCGAGGAGCGCTACGTGGCCGAACTCGCGGTGCTGGTGCGCTGACCGCACGCTCCGGGCAGGTCACGTCCCTTGACGCGGCAATCCGGCGGGATCAATATTCATCACATGATGAATTATCTGCGCGGCCCCGGCGCGGGAGCCGTCGAGGCACGGGCCCTCACCGTCCTGCGAGGAGACCGGACCGTGCTGCGCGACCTCGCCCTCACCGTCGCGAAGAGGCGGGTCACCGGCCTCCTCGGGCCGTCCGGCTGCGGGAAGTCCACGCTCATGCGCGCCGTGGTCGGCACCCAGGCCAGGGTCTCGGGAACGCTCGACGTCCTCGGCCGTCCCGCGGGCCACCCGTCCCTGAGGGCGCGCGTCGGCTACGTCACGCAGGCGCCGTCCGTCTACCGGGACCTCACGGTGCGCCAGAACCTCGACCACTTCGCGGCCGTCCTGCTGCCGGGCCGCGCCCGCCGCACCGCGCGGGCGGAAGCCGTCGCCCGGGCCGTCGACGACGTCGGCCTCGCCCACCGCGCCGGCACACTCGCCGGCACCCTCTCCGGAGGCCAGCTCAGCCGTGTCTCCCTCGCCGTCGCTCTGCTCGGGACCCCCGAGCTCCTCGTCCTCGACGAGCCGACCGTCGGCCTCGACCCCGTCCTGCGCCGCGACCTGTGGAGCCTCTTCCACTCCCTCGCCGAGGTCCGGGGCACCACGCTCCTCGTCTCCTCCCACGTCATGGACGAGGCCGAACGCTGCCACCGGCTGCTGCTCATGCGCGAGGGCCGGATCCTCGCCGACGACACCCCCGACGCCCTGCGCACCCGCACCGGCTCCGCCACCGTCGAGGAGGCGTTCCTGCGTCTCGTCGACGAGGCCGCCGCGGCCGACGACGACCGCCGGGAGGCGACCTCGTGAACACCGGCACCCCGACGCTCTCCCCGGCCCGTGTCCTGGCCACCGCCGGACGCGTCCTGCGCCAGCTCCGCCACGACCCCCGCACCGTCGCCCTGCTTCTGGTCGTGCCGGTCCTGCTGATCACGCTGCTGCGGTACGTGTTCGACGCCGACCCGCACACCTTCGACTCCGTCGGCGCCTCCCTGCTCGGCATCTTCCCGCTGATCACGATGTTCCTGGTGACCTCGATCGCCACCCTCCGCGAACGCACCTCCGGCACCCTGGAACGCCTCCTCGCCCTGCCCCTCGGCAAGGGCGAACTGATCGCCGGATACGCCCTGGCCTTCGGTGCCGTCGCCGTCGTCCAGTCCTTCCTGGCCACCGCGATGTCCGTCGGGGTGCTCGGACTCGACGTCCTGGGATCCCCGTGGCTGCTGCTCATGGTCGCCCTGCTCGACGCACTCCTCGGCACGGCGCTCGGCCTGTTCGTCTCGGCCTTCGCCGCCTCCGAGTTCCAGGCGGTGCAGTTCATGCCCGCCGTGATCTTCCCGCAGCTGCTGCTCTGCGGACTGTTCACGCCGCGCGACCGGATGCACCCCGTCCTCGAAGCCGTCTCCGCCGTCCTGCCGATGTCGTACGCCGTCGACGGGATGAACCAGGTGCTCACCCACACCGACGTCACCGCGGACTTCTGCCGCGACGTGCTGGTCGTGGCCGGCTGCGCCCTGCTCGTCCTCTGTCTGGGTGCCGCCACGCTCCGCCGCCGCACCACCTGAGGGCACGGTGCGAGGATGGCGCAGCACGTACCGCGCAGCGCCCCCGGAGGATGAACCGCATGACCCAGACAGTCGCAGTCCTCGGCACAGGAAAGATCGGCGAGGCTCTGCTCAGCGGCATGATCCGGGCCGGCTGGCGGGCGGGCGACCTGCTGGTGACCACCCGCCGCCCCGAGCGCGCCGAGAAGCTCCGCACCCGTTACGGCGTCGAGGCCGTCACCAACGCCGAGGCCGCCGGGAAGGCCGACATCCTCATCCTCGCGGTCAAGCCGCAGGACATGGGCGGGCTCCTCACCGAACTGGCCCCCCACGTCACCTCCGACCGCCTGGTGATCACAGCCGCCGCGGGCATCACCACCGCCTTCATCGAGGACCATCTGACCGCCGGCACCCCGGTCGTCCGCGTCATGCCGAACACTCCGGTCCTGGTGGACGAGGGCATGTCCGTCATCTCCGCGGGCAGCCACGCCACCGCCGCGCACCTCGACCACGCCGAGTCGATCTTCGGCGGCGTCGGCAAGACGCTCCGGGTGCCCGAGTCCCAGCAGGACGCGGCCACCGCGCTCTCCGGCTCCGGTCCCGCGTACTTCTACTTCCTCGTCGAGGCGATGACCGACGCCGGGATCCTGCTCGGCCTCCCCCGCGCCCAGGCCCACGACCTGATCGTCCAGGCCGCCATCGGGGCCGCGGTGATGCTGCGGGACAGCGGCGAACACCCGGTCAAGCTCCGCGAGGCGGTCACCAGTCCCGCGGGCACGACCATCAGCGCCATCCGGGAGCTGGAGAACCACGGGGTCAGGGCCGCCCTCATCGCGGCCCTCGAAGCGGCCCGCGACCGCAGCCGCGAGCTGGCCACCGGCAACGGCTGAGCCCCGGCCGGCCGGCGTCCCGCCGCGCGGCTCCGCGGCGTGCGTCCCCGTGGCGCGGACGCCCCGATCCGCCCGGACGCCGGCCGGCGAGGTCGCCCGGCGGGGCGGCCGCCACCGGGGGTTGACACGTCCGGAACGGAACCGTAGTGTGCTCCGAGTTGTCCGACGTGAGCGCCGACCCCGGTCGGTCCCCGGACAGCCATTCCGCAGTGACCACGAAAAACGAACGACATCTGTCGTGCGCTTTTACGTGCGCATGTGCGAAATGGGGAATCAGTGTTCGAAGGCGACCCGATTAGCGTCGGGGCCGGGGATTCCGCTAATGTCTCACTCGTCGGAACGGCCCGAGGGCCGGGAAGACGAACCCCGCTGACTGGGAATCAGGCCCGAATGGATCTGATAGAGTCGGACTCGCCGGAAAG
Source organism: Streptomyces sp. NPDC006296 (assembly GCF_040613235.1). Taxonomy (NCBI): domain Bacteria; kingdom Bacillati; phylum Actinomycetota; class Actinomycetes; order Kitasatosporales; family Streptomycetaceae; genus Streptomyces; species Streptomyces sp. NPDC006296. Next base: position 187,426 of record NZ_JBEXRT010000007.1, read on the forward strand.
GGAAACGCGAAAGCGAAGAACTGGAAAGCGAATAGCAGTACCGCAGGATCCCGCTTCGACCGGGAATCGGACACGAAAGAGTCTGATAGAGTCGGAAACGCAAGAACGAAGGGAAGCGCCCGGAGGGCCCCGGTGAAACGGGACCGAAGGAAGCGTCCGTTCCTTGAG
>NZ_JBEXRT010000008.1:0-187007 GCF_040613235.1 Streptomyces sp. NPDC006296
CCACACCCGCACCACGAGCCAGAGCCCGCACCCCGTCCAACAACTCCTCCCGCGAACCCCCCGCCACCACCCCACGACACCCATGCACCGCACGCCCCGACGCGAGGGAGAGCCCCACGTCCGCTGCGGACACGTCGGGGCGGCCGTCCACGAACGCGGCGAGGCGCCCGGCCTGGTCCCGGAGGGCGTCGGTGCTCCGGGCCGAGAGCACCCACGGCACCACGGGGGGCACGTCACGACGGCCGGCCGGCTCGCTCACGGCCGGGGCCTGCTCCACGATCAGGTGGGCGTTGGTGCCGCTGATCCCGAACGAGGACACACCCGCCCGACGCACCCCGTCTGCCGGCCCGGACCACTCACGGGCCTCCGCCAGCAGCCGCACACCACCCGAGGACCAGTCCACCCGCGACGACGGCTCCGCCGCGTGCAACGACGCCGGCAACACACCCCGCCGCAACGCCTCGACCATCTTGATCACACCCGCCACACCCGCAGCGGCCTGCGTGTGCCCGATGTTCGACTTCACCGACCCCAGCCACAACGGCCGCTCCGGACCACGCCCCTGCCCGTACGTCGCCAGCAACGCCTCCGCCTCGATCGGATCGCCCAGCCGCGTACCCGTACCGTGCGCCTCCACCACGTCCACGTCCGGTGCACCGAGCCCCGCATCGGCCAGCGCCGCCCGGATCACCCGCTGCTGGGCCGCGCCGCTGGGAGCGGACAGGCCGTTGGACGCGCCGTCCTGGTTCACCGCGCTCCCCCGCACCACCGCGAGGACCCGGTGACCGTTCCGGCGGGCGTCCGACAGCCGTTCCAGCACGAGGACACCGACCCCCTCGGACCACGCCGTGCCGTCGGCGTCCGCGGAGAAGGGCTTGCACCGGCCGTCCGCCGCGAGGCCGCCCTGCCGGCCGAACTCGCGGAACATGCCGTCCGTCGCCATGACGGTCACGCCTCCCGCCAGGGCCAGATCGCACTCACCGGACCGCAACGCCCGCCCCGCGAGATGCACCGCCACCAACGACGACGAACACGCCGTGTCCACCGTCACCGCAGGACCCTCGAAACCGAACGTGTAGGCCACCCGCCCCGACAGGACGCTCGGGGTGCTGCCGGTGAGGATCTGGCCGGCCAGGTGGTCGGGTGCCTGATGGGCGCGGGGTCCGTAGTCGTGCGTGGTGGCGCCCACATAGACGCCGGTGTTCGAGGAGGACAGGCTGTACGGGTCCATTCCGGCCTGTTCCAGGGCTTCCCAGGAGGTCTCCAGGAGCAGCCGCTGCTGCGGGTCCATCGTCAGCGCCTCGCGGGGCGCGATGCCGAAGAACTCCGCGTCGAAGTCGGCGGCTCCGTCGAGGAACCCGCCGCCGGGGGCGGACGCGTCCGTGCCCGTACCGCGTGGTGCCCAGCCGCGGTCCGTGGGCCAGGTCGTGCCGGCGTGCGTCCCTTCGGCGACGAGGCGCCAGAGGTCGTCCGCCGAGGCGACTGCGCCCGGGTAGCGGCAGGCCGTGCCGACGATGGCGATCGGGTCGTCGCCGCCGGTGTACCGCGGGCTCCGGTCCTCGTCGGGTGCCGGGCCGGTCGCCGGAGCGGTCGCCGCGTCGTCGGCCCGGCCGGCGGGTGTCGGGGATGCCGACGGGTCCGGTGCGGCGTCGGCCGCACCGGGCGCCTGGGCGCGTGCGGCCAGACCGGTCGCGGGTGTCCGGGAGTCGGCAGGTTCGTGGGGTGCGTTGTGCGGGCCGGCGCTGCCGAGCGAGGCGTCGAGGTGCGCGGCCAGGGCCCTGGGCGTGGGGTGGTCGAAGACGGTGCTTCCCCTGACGGGGAGTCCGGTGCGGGCCGCGAGGTCCTTGCCGAGTTCCTCGATCATGACGGAGTCGAACCCGAGGTCCTTGAACGTGCGCGCCGGGTCGACCGGACTCGTCTCCCGCATGACGACGGCCGCCCGCTCGCAGACGAAGGCACGGAGCGCCGACGCACGCTTGGCGCCGGTGAGCGCGGCCAGCAGGGCGAACTCCGCACGTCCGGAGCCCTCCTCCGGGTCCGTGCCACCGGTGTCGGCTGCCTGAACGGCGCCCGCGGACCGGGCTGCGTCCGTGGCCCGCGGGGCGTCCGATGCCCGCGGCGCGGAGGCTGTCTCAGGGGCCGTGTCCGGCACGGCGGCAGGCTCCCGCGCGGCCTTCGGCGCCGGTTCGACGTCGAGCCAGTAGCGCCGCCGCTGGAAGGGGTAGGTCGGCAGGTCGACACACCGGGCACCGCCCAGCACGGGAGTCCAGTCGACATCGGCGCCCGCCACCCACAGCCGCGCCAGCGACCTGAGCGACACGCCGCCCCCAGCGTCTCCGGCCAGTGGCACGACGGCGGGAAGGCCCTCCGCGTCCCGGTCCACGGCCAGGGCGGCCAGAGCGGCCTCCGGGCCGATCTCCACGAAGGTCGGCAGGTCGCTGTTCCGCAGCACCGCCAGGGCGGTGTCGAGCGGGGCCGTCTCCTGTGCCAGCCGCACCCAGTGCGCCGGGTCACGGAGGCGGGCGGATTCCGCCGTCCCCTCCGCGGCCGTGGACGTCATGGTCAGTCGCGGGTCACCGGGCTCGATGGAGGACAGCACCCGGTGATGGGCGTCCGCCCGGTCGGGCGCCGGGACTTCACTCAGCCAGCCTCGCGCCAGCACCGCGCGGGCCGCGTCCCTCAACGACCAGAGACCCGACGCATGGGCGGCGGCGGGCTCGCCCGGCCCGTGGCCCACCACCGCCGACGGCCGGATGCCCCAGGAGGTCAGCAGCCGCCACGAGGCCACGGCGAACGCGAAGGCACCGGCCTCGGCGCGGCCCGCGCACTCCGGGCCGTCGGTCTCCCCGGTCATGGTCCGGCGCAGAGCCGCGCCGAACGTCCCGTCGTCGAGCCCGAGCCGCGCCGTGGTCTCCGCCGTCAGGGCGAGTGCGCCGGCGACCTCGGCGGCCACCTCGTCGAAGGCCTCGCAGACCTCGGCGAGCCCCCGGGCGAACTCCGGAAAGACGGCAAGGGCGGCGGCTCCGGGCTCCGGTGTCCCACCCGAGAACACCACTCCCGTCCCGCCCGTCTCCGGGCCGGACAGCACGACGCCGGGCGCGGGGGTTCCGTCGGCGAGCGCGCGTACGCCGGTCAGCAGTTCGCCGTGCGAGGGTGCCACGACGGCCGCCCGCCGCTCGAACCCCGTGCGCGAGGTGGCGAGGGACCACGCCACCTCGGCGTCCGACGCCTCGCCGGCGTCGACGACAGGGCTGGAGAGCAGGCGGGACGCGGCCTCGCGCAGCGCGGCGTCCCCTCGTCCGGACAGCAGCCACGGCCATGCGGCGGACGGCACCGAGGGACCGGCGGGCGCGGCCGAGCGCTCCTCCCATCCGGAGAGGACGACATGGCAGTTGGTGCCCCCCATGCCGAAGGAGCTGACGCCGGCGATCCGTTCACCGTCCTCACCGGATCCCCCGGGAGCGTCCGGCCACGGCCCGAGCTCCCGCTGCACCCGCAGACGCAGTGCGTCGAGCGGGATGCGCGGGTTGGGGTTCTCGAAGTTGAGGCTGGCGGGCAGCCGGCGGTGCCGGAGGGAGAGGACGACCTTGAGGAGGCCGGCGATTCCGGAGGCGGCGCTGAGGTGGCCGATGTTGGTCTTCACCGAACCGACGGCGAGGGGGCGGTCCGCCGGGCGGTGACGGCCGAGTGCGCGGCCCAGCGCGGCGGCCTCGACGGGGTCCCCGGTGGGAGTGCCGGTGCCGTGCAGTTCGACGTAGTCGACGGCCTCGGGGGCGATTCCGGCGTTCCGGTAGGCGGAGGTGAGGACGTCGGACTGGGCCTCGGCGGTCGGTGCGGTCAGGGTCGCGCCGGCGTGGTCGTTGTTGGTCGCGCTGCCGCGGACCAGGCACAGGATGCGGTCGCCGTCGGCGAGTGCGGTGTCGAGGCGCTTCAGGACGACGGCGCCGCCGCCCTCGCCGGGTACGTAGCCGTCGGCCCGCTCGTCGAAGGTGTGGCAGCGGCCGAGCGAGGACAGGGCGCCGAGGCGGGCGGCGAGCAGCACGCTCTGCGGGAGCAGGTGGAGGTTGACGCCGCAGACCAGGGCGGCGTCGGACTCTCCTGCGCGCAGGCTCGCGGACGCGAGGTGGAGGGCGACCAGGGAGGAGGACTGCGCGGAGTCGACCGTGACGCTCGGGCCCCGGGCGCCGAGGAAGCCGGCCAGCCGGTTGGCGAGGACGCCGCGCTGCACCCCGGTGAGCGCGTGCTGGGTGGCGAGCGTCCCGACGTGCGGGGAGAGCAGTTGGGCGTAGTCGTCGCCGGTGACTCCGACGAAGGTGCCGAGCCGGGTGTCGCGGACCCGGTCCGGTGTGATCCGGGCGTCCTCCAGCGCCTCCCAGCCGAGTTCGAGGGCGAGGCGCTGCTGCGGGTCGACGAAGGGCGCCTCGCGCGGCGAGATCCCGAAGAACGCGGCGTCGAACCGGTCGACGTGCTCCAGGTAGGCACCGGTACGAGGGGTCCGTTCGGCGTCCGGGCCCGTCCAGCGGCCGGGCGGCACCTCGCCGACGGCACTCCCGCCCGAGGCGAGCAGCCGCCACAACGCGTCCGGGTTCTCCGCGCCGGCGAAGCGGCAGGAGACGCCGACGATGGCGAGAGCCGAGTCCAGGCCGTCCGCTGCCCTCATGAGTGCGACTCCCTAGTGTGCTGGATTCTCCGGAATCCCCGGTGGCCCGGGAACTCCGAACTCTCTGTACGAAGAGCGAAAAACCGACAAGCAAAAGCCGGAGAGCGTACGCGAGTGAGCGGAATATCCGCACACCGTCCCCCCGTAAAAGCAAAAGGGACAGGTGCGAGCAGTACGCATCGCGAGCCTCCCACGCTTCCATTCGACGGGTGCGGCACCATCGGGGAAGGCCGCCGTTACGTCCTCGGGGCGTTCCGCGTCACCGTGTCGCGGCGAACCGGTTCTCCCCGTGCCGGAAAAGGCGGAAAGGCCGCGGGGTGCGGCGGGCGGTCAGTCGAGGTAGTCCTCGGCCCCGCCGTCGCGCACGGTGTCGAGGGTGAAGCAGTGGAAGCCTCCGCCGAAGAGGCGACGGTGCCGGTGGCGTACCGGCACGACGGTGAACTTCGCCCGCTCCAGGGTCCGGACGAGCTCGGGGCTGGCCTCGTTGACCAGCACCGTCTCCGGATCGACGGACAGTACGTTCAGGTCGATGAAGGGGCTGGTCAGGATGAGCGCGTCGTCGTCGTACTGCGGGAAGCCGTTCTGCGTGGGGGTCGGGGCGACGATGCGGTCCCAGCGGCGCAGGGCGGGCGGCAGGGCGTCGGCGACCGCATCGGAGCGGACGAGCAGCAGGCCGGGGCGCAGGGCCAGCACCATGCTGTCGATGTGGCTGTCGCTCAGCCGGTGGACGCGGTGGACGCGGAAGCGGCCTTCGAGGTGGCGTTCCAGCCAGGTGACGGCGAGTGCGTGGTTCTCCGTCGAGACGTTCGCGACGATGTCCCGGCCGAGCCGGAGGCACTGCGCCGCGTCGAACATCATCTCCGGGCCGACGTCCCAGGGCGAGGGGGTGGGTTCGGCGATCGGCTCGGTCGGTCCGCCGACGGTCGCGGTCCGCACGTAGGAGAGGTCGAACGAGGCGTCCGTCATCAGCGGGCGGGGCATCGTGGTCCAGCGGCAGCCGCGCCGGAAGTACTCCTGGAACAGCGGTTTCAGCATCTGGGTCTCGAAGTAGCGGGAGCGGATCATCGGGGGTGTCTCGATGATCTCGTCACCGAGGACGAGCGTGTTGTCGCGGATGTTGAGCGGCGGTACGACCGAAGCGGACCAGGCCGGGGTGGTGACCTCCGCGGTCCCGGCGGGCAGCGTGCGGGGGCGGTGGACGGTGACGCCGAGGTCGCGCAGCGTACCGGCGAGGCCTTCGAGGTCCTCGTTCAGTTCGTCCACGTAGCGCCGGGCCACCGGCAGCCGTTGCCGGTCGTCCCCTTCGCTCCGTGCGGAGAGCCGGGGGTAGTACCACTCGGACCGGCCGGGGTTGTCCTGCGCGAGGTTGTCGTGGAAGAAGAGGTCGAACGAGAGCTCCCGCTCGTGCGAGACGTAGTTCTCCGCGGAGCCGACCACGACCTCGCGCAGGCGCGACCACTCGTCGAAACTGTTCAGAAGCATGCAGGGAACCGCCTACTCGTCGGGGTGGCCGGCCGGCCGTGAACTCCACAGAGCTCTCGCCATCGTCACCGCGGCCCGGCCTGCGCCGGTATCAGCGACTTCCGCCGTTACGGCACGGATCTTCTTTTCACATGACTACGCGATGAGCGATCGTGCGACATTGAGGTACCGGAGTTGCGGAGGGATTCCCGGAAGCGGGCGGCGGAAGGGGACATCATCCGAATGAGGCCCTTTGGGGACCCGCAGCGCTCCGGAATTCCGGGAATGGTCGAATTCGTACTCTCGCGAGATGAGGAAGGGTCATGGGCGACCCGTTGCACACCGTCTCCACACTGCCCGCGGCACGGCGGGCCGGCTGCCCCTTCGACCCTCCGGCGGAGCTGCTCGAAGCCCGGCGGGACGGTCCGCTCAGCCGCTACACCTTCCCCGGCGGTCACCTCGGCTGGCTGGTCACGGGGTACGACCTGATCCGGTCGGTGCTGGCGGACCCCCGGTTCAGTTCGCGGCGGGAGCTCATGCGGCATCCGACCGTCGACTACGGCGGCCTGACGCTGCCGCCGGTGCCGCCGGGTGAGTTCCTCCTCATGGACGACCCGGAGCACAGCCGCTACCGCAAGCCGCTGATGGGGAAGTTCACCGTGCGGCGGATGCGGCTGCTCACCGAGCGCGTCGAGCAGATCACCGCCGAACACCTGGACACCATGGCGGAGTCGGGTCCGCCCACGGATCTGGTGAGCGCGTTCGCCCAGCCCGTCCCGGCCATGATGATCTGTGAACTGCTGGGCGTGCCGCACTCCGACCGTGCTTCCTTCCAGGCGCAGTTCGCGTCCTTCATGGACGCCGAGGCGCAGGAGGAGGACGCGGTCGCCGCCTACGCGGAGACCCGGCACCGGCTCGGCGAGCTGGTGGCCGCGAAGCGTGCGCATCCCACCGACGACGTGCTCAGCGAGCTCACCGACAGCGACCTCTCCGACGAGGAGCTGCGGGGCATGGCCCTGGTCCTGCTCGCCGCCGGTCTGGACACCACGGCGAACATGCTGGCGCTCGGGACCTTCGCGCTGCTGCGCCACCCGGAGCAGCTCGCCGCGCTGCGCGCCGACCCCGGGCTCACCGACCGGGCGGTGGAGGAACTGCTGCGCTACCTCAGCGTGGGCAAGACCTTCATGCGGACGGCGCTGGAGGACGTGCGGCTCGGGGACCACACCGTCGAGGCCGGTTCGTCCCTCATCCTGTCCTACAACACGGCGAACCGTGACCCCGAGCGCTTCACCGACCCGCACGTGCTCGACTTCGGGCGCCAGGACGGCGGGCACGTGGCGTTCGGGCACGGGATCCACCAGTGCCTGGGCCAGCAGCTGGCGCGTGTCGAGATGCGCGTCGCCTTCCCCGCGCTGGTGAACCGCTTCCCCTCCCTGCGGCTGGCCGTGCCGGCCGAGGACATCGCGCTGCGGACGGAGCTGTCCGACATCCACGGGGTGAAGCGTCTCCCGGTCACCTGGGACGGGTGACCGTGCGGATCGAGGTCGACGGCGAACGCTGCATCGGGTCCGGGATGTGCACCCTGACGGCGGGTGAGGTGTTCGACCAGGACGCGGACGACGGCCGGGCCGTCGTCCTGCTTCCCGAGCCTCCCGCCGGCCTGCGGGAGGCGGTCCGGGAGGCCGCCGGGCACTGCCCGACCGCGGCGATCAGGCTGCGGGGCCCGGGGGCCTGACGCCCGCGTGCGTGCAGACGGAGCGGGGGGCCGGGCGGCTGCATCCTGCCGCCCGGCCCCCCGCTCCGTCCGTGCCCGGGCTCCTGCTCAGCCCGCCAGGGGCCCGGAGCCGGCGGTGGCGCGCAAGGTGTCGGTGACGAGGGCGGCGATCTCCGGCTCGTGGTCGGTCAGGAAGAAGTGGCCGCCGGAGAAGACCCTCATGTCGAAGGCGCCGGTGGTGTGCGCACCCCAGGCGGACACCTCGTCGAGCCGGACATGGGAGTCCCGGTCCCCCGCGAGGGCCACGATCGGCGTGCCCACCAGGGCGTCGGTGCCGGTGTGGTAGGTCTCCGCCGCGCCGTAGTCGGCGCGGATCGCGGGCAGCACGAGCCGCATCAGCTCGGGCTCGTCGAGGACCCGGCTGTCGGTGCCGTCGAGCTCCCGGAGCACCTCGACGATGCCGTCGTCGTCGAGGAAGCGCACGCCGCGGTCGCCGGAGACCGACGGGGCGCGGCGGCCCGAGGCGAACAGGGCGCTGGGCGCGGCGGGACCCTCGCGTTCGAGGAGCCGGGCCAGTTCGAACGCGACGGCGCCGCCCATGCTGTGCCCGAAGAGGGCGAAGGGGCGGCCCTCGACGCGTGCTCCGAGCTCCTCGAAGGCCCCCCGGGCCATCTCCTGGACGCTTTCGAGGCAGGGCTCGCGCAGCCGGTCCTGACGCCCCGGGTACTGCGCGGCGATGACCTCGATCTCGTCGGGCAGGCGGGCCGACAGCGAGAAGAAGGCCTGCGCGGCTCCTCCGGCGTACGGCAGGCACACCAGGGTCGCCCGGGCCTCCGGGCGCGGGTGGAACGTGCGGAACCACTGGCTCCGGTGCGGAACGGGGGGTGCCATGGTGAGGCTGCTCCTTTCGGCTCGGCGGGTCGCCGTACCCGCCGACCCTTGTCGGGCCGGGTACGCCACGGCATCCGTGCATGCCACCGTTACGCGGCCGGTCGGCTCTTTCCTTCCCCGCTCCCTCCACGGCAATCCACGGCCGCCGGTCCGCGGCGCGCCCGCCGTGACCGCAGGTCCCCGCGGGTCCGACGCAAGCGGCCCGGCGGCGCGACCCCCGCGAGGAGAGGTGCGTACACGGGCCGCTCGCGCCGGGCCGGGGGCCACCGCCGTGGTGCGGAGCGCTCAGGAGCCGACGAGCGCCTTGTTGACGGCATCGAGGAAGTCGTCGAGGTCACCAGGGGTGCGTGAGGTGACCAGGGGGTAGTCGCCCGTGGTGTCGCTGACCACGGATTCGTCGACCCAGGAGGCGGCTCCCGCGTTGCGGATGTCGGTGCGCAGGGAGGGGTACGAGGTCAGGGTCCTGCCCCGCACCACGTCCGCCTCCACCAGGGCCCACGGCCCGTGGCAGATGGCGGCGATCGGGCGGCCCGACGACGCGAACGCCTTGACCAGGGCCAGGGCGGTGGCGTCGAGGCGCAGCTGATCGGCGTTGAGGGTGCCGCCGGGCAGCAGGAGGAGCTGGTGGTCCGCCGGGTCCACCGCGTCGACGGTGGTGTCGGGCTCGATCGTCCGGCCCGGGTCCTTGTCTCCCACCAGGGTCCGGACGGGCTCGGCGCTCGTGGCGGCGACGGTCACGTCCGCGCCGTCCGCACGCAGCCGTTCGAGCGGTACGAGCAGTTCGTCCTGCTCGACTCCGTAGGGGGTGACGAGAACCAGGACGCGATGTCCGTTCAGGGGCCGGTCAGCCATGATGAAGCGCCTTTCGTCGGTACGAGGTGGGGTGCGTACGGGGCGGGCGCACGGTCCCGCCCGCCTTCCTGCGGTCGGTGCTGTCGGACGTGCCGGTGGGCCGGAGCCCAGCGGCCGGGGGCTCTGCCCGGCCGTTCCTCGTGCGCCGGGGGACGGCCGTCGGTGAACCGCTGTATCGCCTCCTCCTGGAGCCGGCCCACGGTGGGGCCGGCCGGGCCGGCGGATCACCCGACGGCGTCACCTACGGGTGCTCGCTGCGGCGCCGGTCATGCCTCCGCTGTTCCAGTGCACGCCGTACGGCCGCATCCCGCGACCGGACACGGGGGTGGGCCCGTGACCGCCGCGCCGTGGGCACCGCCACGGACGGACGGCTTGAAACCTGGTCTATACCAAACTCCGTCGTCCCCGTACTCTCGTCCGTGGCCAGTAGCACTTCTCCCCCACTCAGGTTGCGTACCGGCACGGGCGACACCCCCTGACTCCGCCCTCACCGGACGGGTGCCGTCCCCCCGCGCCGCCTCCAGGAGGTCACGGTGAACATCCGCACCAGAGGTTCGGCGCTCGTCGGCGCCGTCTGCCTCGTCGCTTCCCTCGCACTGACCACGGCGTCCGCCGACGAGCGCACCGCACCGCGTACGGCGGCGCAGGTCGTGCTCAACAAGGTGGCGACGGCCCAGAGTCCGTCCGTCGGCACCGCCGGCCCCGGCGGCACCGTCTGGATCGCCGAACGCGCGGGCACCGTACGGGTCCTGACCGACGACGGACTGGGTGACCCCGTACTCGACATCTCGGACGAGACCACCACCGACGGCGAACGCGGCCTGCTGGGCGTGGCGTTCGACAAGGAGTTCGCGCACTTCTACATCTCGTTCACGGATCTCGAAGGCACCAGCACCGTGGACGAGCTCGCCGTGCAGGACGGCACGATCCAGCCGGATTCCCGACGCACCGTCCTCACCCAGACCCAGCCCTACTCGAACCACAACGGCGGCGACATCGCGTTCGGTCCCGACGGCTACCTCTACATCGGGCTCGGCGACGGCGGCTCGGGGGGCGACCCCGACGGCAACGGGCAGAACCTGGACACACTGCTCGGCAAGATGCTGCGGATCGATCCGAGCGGCGGCGACCCGTACGCGGTCCCGCAGGACAACCCGTTCGTCGGCGACCCCGACGCCCGGGACGAGATCTGGGCCTACGGGCTGCGCAACCCGTGGCGGTTCTCCTTCGACTCCGGCACGGGTGACCTGCTGATCGGTGACGTCGGCCAGAGCGAATGGGAGGAGATCGACTGGGCCCCGGCCGACAGCACGGGCGGTGAGAACTACGGCTGGTCCCAGATGGAGGGCACCCATCCGTTCCGGGGCGGCACGGAGCCCGCGAACCACGTGCCGCCGGTCCACGAGTACGACCGCACCGGACTGGGCTGCTCGGTGATCGGCGGATACGTGTACCGCGGGGAGGCGATCCCGGACCTCCGGGGCCAGTACGTGTTCAGCGACTACTGCGACGGCACGGTCCGCACCCTGGAGATGGAGGACGGCGAGGTGACCGGCGTGAGCGACCTCGGTGTCGACGGCGGTGAGACGGTCTCGTTCGTGCAGGACGGCGACGGCGAGCTGTACGTCCTCGGAATAGCGGGCGCCGTCTCCCGGATCGACCCGGCCTAGCGAACGACGTACTGCCGGCCTGTCCCGGCCCGGCCCCCGCGGCGAGACGACCGACGCGGGCGCCGGGCCGGATCCGCGGTACGGGTCCGCGTCGGCACCGGTTCGAGGGACGGAGCGGCGTCGGGTCCGGAAGACGGACCTGCGCCGGGATCGGAGCAGCGGATCGGCGTCGGTGCCGCAGGCGACGGACCCGCACGGCGCACGGAGGCGGGCGGGCCGCCGCACCTCTGCTCCCCCGCGGACGAACGCGCCCCCGCCGGGCCGGACATGCACCGTTGAACCGGGGTGCGGGGAGATCTAGGCTTTCCGGTATGGCGGATCAGACTGCGGCCGGCCCGGAGCTTCTGGAATATGTCAGGGAACACTCGCTCAGGGAGGACGGGATCCTGCGCGAGCTCCGCCGCACGACGGCGGAGCTGCCCGGCGGGAAAGCGATGCAGGTGATGCCCGAGGAGGGCCAGTTCCTCGCGTTCCTGATCGCGGCGACCGGCGTCGTGGACGTCCTGGAGATCGGCACCTTCACCGGCTACAGCACCCTGTGCATGGCCCGTGCCCTGCCGCCGCAGGGGCGGGTGGTCACCTGCGACATCAGTGTGCGGTGGCCGGAGATCGGCGCCGAGTACTGGCGGCGGGCGGGCGTTCTCGACCGGATCGAGGTGCGGATCGGGGAGGCGGCCGACCTCCTCGAGGACATGCTCGCGGCTGACGGTGCGGGCCGTTTCGGCCTCGTCTTCGTCGACGCCGACAAGGCGAACTATCCGCGGTACTACGAGCTGGCGCTCCGGCTGGTGCGTCCCGGTGGCCTGGTGGTGGTGGACAACACGCTCTTCTTCGGCCGGGTCGTCGATCCGCTCGCCGACGACGCGGACACCGCCGGTGTCCGCGAGGTCAACGCCAGGATCCGGGAGGACCGGCGGGTCGACGTCTCCATGCTCCCGATGGCCGACGGCATCACGCTGGTCCGCCGCCGGTGACGCGTCACCTCACCGGCCCGGACGGGCCGGACCGTGCGGAGCCGGGGAGGACGGCGGCGGGTCGCCGAGATCCGGCGCGACCAGCCGCACCGTCGCGGGAGCGTCCCTCCGCGCGGCGAGCAGGTGCAGCAGGCGGACCTCCCCACCGCCGCTCGCGGTGACCGTCCCCCGGCAGGCGCAGGGCCCGTCGTCGAAGCCGGCGAACCGGTAGGCGATCTCCATCATCCGGTTGCGGTCGGTGGCCCGGAAGTCCGCCAGCAGGTGGACACCGGCCCGGGCGGCCTGGTCGGCCAGCCAGTTCAGGACGACCGTGCCGGCACCGAACGCCACCACGCGGCACGACGTGGCGAGCAGTTTGAGGTGCCAGGCCCGCGCGTGCCTCTCCAGCAGCACCACGCCCACCGCTCCGTGCGGGCCGAAGCGGTCGGTGAGCGTCACGACCAGCACCTCGTGCCGGGGGTGGGTGAGCAGCGCGCGCAGCACCTCGTCGGGGTAGTGCACCCCGGTCGCGTTCATCTGGCTGGTGCGCAGCGTCAGTTCCTCGACCCGCGTCAGCTCGGCGGCGGTGGCCCTGCCGATCCGCATCACCATGCCGAGCGAGCGCAGGAAGTCCTCGTGGGAGCCGGTGTGCCGTGCCTGCTCGTCCGTACGCCGGAAACCGGCCTGGTACATCGTCCGGCGCCGTCGTGCGTCGACGGTCACCGACCGCGGGCTGAATTCGGGCATGCCGAGCAGCTTCGGCGCGTCCTGCGCCGGGTAGCAGCGCACGTCCGGGAGGTGATGGGCGACCTCGGCGCGTTCGGCGGGCTGGTCGTCGATGAAGGCGAGGGCGGCGGGGGCGAAGTCCAGCCGCTCGGCGATCCGGCGTACGGCGTCCGACTTGCGTCCCCAGCCGATCTCCGGCACGACGAAGTAGTCGGCGACACCGAGTGCGCGGAGCCGGGCCCAGGCGTGGTCGTGGCTGTTGCGGCTGCACACCGACTGGAGGATCCCGCGGGCGTCCAGACCGGTGATCACCCGGCGGACCGCTTCGGGCAGGACGACGTCCTCGTCCTCCAGGAGCGTGCCGCGCCAGAGCGTGTCGTCCAGGTCCCAGACCAGACACTTCACGGTGGGGGGCGGGTCCGGCGGGGCGGGGTCGCTCATGTCGGGCTCCCTGTCGTGTCGTCGCGCGTCCTGTCCTCTGCCGGGCTGTGCCGTGGCGTGCCGTGCTTCGGCCGCTCCGGGCGGGGTCACCGCCCGTTGAGCAGGTGGTCGGCCAGGATCAGCTGACACATCTCGTTGCTGCCCTCGATGATCTCCATGAGCTTGGCGTCGCGGTACGCCCGTGCGACGACGTGCCCGTCCTGGGCCCCGGCCGACGCGAGGATCTGGACCGCGGCCGCCGCGCCTCTGGCCGCGTGCTCCGCCCCGACGTACTTCGCCAGCACGACGGCGGTGGCCAGATCGGCGGCGTTGTCGTCCCAGCAGCGACTGGCGTACTCGCAGGCCCGGGTGGCGGTCTGCTCGGCGGCCCACAGGTCGGCCAGGTGCCGGGCGACGAGCTGGTGCCGCCCCAGCGGCCGGCCGAACTGGTGCCGTGTTCCCGCGTGCCCGGCGGCGGCCGCCACACAGGCCCGCAGGATTCCCACACAGCCCCAGGCGACGGAGATCCGGCCGTAGGCGAGGGCGGTCGTCACCAGCAGGGACAGCGGCTGGCGCCCTCCGCCCAGCAGGGCGGCGGCGGGCAGCCGTACCTCGTCGAACGTGACGTCCGCGTGGCCGGCGGCCCGGCAGCCCAGCGGATCGGCCACCCGCCGGACCCGGACGCCGGGGGCCGTCCGGGGCACCACCGCCACGGCGGCCCCCTCTCCCGTCCGGGCGACGACGAGGAGGAGGTCGGCGTAGTCGGCGGCGGTCACCCAGGTCTTGCGGCCGGTGAGCAGCAGGGAGTCCCCGTCGGTGGTGACGGTGGTCCCGACGGCCGACAGGTCGCTGCCCGCCTGCGGCTCGCTGAAGGCCACGGCCGCCAGGTCGCCGGAGGCCAGTCGCGGCAGCAGGTCCGCCGCCTGTGCCGGGTCACCGAGCCGTTCGACGGCCCACGCGGCCATTCCCTGCGAGGTCATGACGCTCCGGAGCGAGCTGCACAGGCTGCCGACGTGGGCGGTGAGCGCGCCGTTGTCGGCGCTGCTCCAGCCCGGTCCGCCGTGGTGCGCCGGGATCTGCGCGGTGAGCAGGCCGGTCGCACCGAGCTTCCGCATCAGGTCCTCGGGCAGCCGGCCCTCCCGGTCCCAGGCGCCCGCCCGGTCGCCGACCAGCTCCGTGACGGCCGCGGCCGCCGCGGCGACGGGTTCACGCACCGGAGCCGCCGGGGGCCGGGGCGCGGAGCCGTTCGACCAGCGCGGCCATCTGCAGCACGGTGCGGAAGTTCTCCATCCGCAGGTCGGCGCCGCGGATGGAGACGCCGTACGTCCGCTCCAGGTGCACCACGAGTTCCATGGCGAAGAGCGAGGACAGCCCCCCGGCACCGAAGACGTCCCCGTCGGTCGCCCAGGTCCGTCCCGTGCGCCGCTCCAGGAGCCGGAGCAGGTCCGACTGGACGGTGTCGGGGCCGTCCGTGGATTCCGGCACCGGCCGGTCGGATGACGTGGTCATGCGTGTTCTCCCTCGTAGTCGTAGAAGCCGCGCCCGCTCTTGCGGCCGAGGTGGCCGTTCCGCACCATCTCCAGCAGGAGGTCGCAGGGGCGGCTGCGTTCGTCGCCGGTCCGGCTGTGCAGCACCCGCAGCGAATCGACCAGGTTGTCGAGCCCGATGAGGTCGGCGGTGCGCAGCGGGCCGGTCGGGTGGCCCAGGCATCCCTGCATGAGGCGGTCGACGGAGTCGGCGCTCGCGGTGCCGGCCGCCACCACCCGTACCGCGTCGTTGATCATGGGGTGCAGGATCCGGCTCGTGACGAACCCCGGTGCGTCGTCGACCACGATCGCCTCCCGGCGCAGTGCGGTGAGCAGGCTCCGCAGCGCGTCCAGGGTGCTCGGCGAGGTGTGCGTGCCCCGGATGACCTCGACCGTCCGGATCAGGCAGGGCGGATTCATGAAGTGGGTGCCGATCAGGTCCGCCGGGCGGGCCGCCGCCCGGGCCAGTTCGTCGATCGGGATGGCCGAGGTGTTCGAGATGATCGGGGTGCCGGGCACCACCAGCGCGGAGACGTCCGCGAGGACCTCGGCCTTGGCGTCGGCGTCCTCGGTGACCGCCTCGATCACCGCGGTGGGGGCCGCCTGATCGGCCGTCATCAGGCCGGCGAGCGACGGGCCGGTGAGGACCGCGACGGGGCCGGTCCCGTCCGGAAGGGCGCCCATCAGCCGTGCCGTCCGTATCTGGTGGGCGATCCTGGCCGGTGCCTCGTCCAGGCGGCGCCGGTCCGGATCGATCAGCGACACCGCGATCCCGTGTCCGGCGGCGAGGGCGGCGATGCCCGATCCCATGACTCCCGCTCCGAGCACGGTCAGCCGGTGCACGGCGCCGGGTGAGCTGTTCTCCGCTGGCATGTCGCCTCTCTTTCGGTCCGGGTCGACGGGCTTGCGGGAGGGCTGTCCGCACACGGCGGGCGCCGGCGCCCCGGGAGCGGTACGGCGGCCCTCCGGTGCGGCGCAGGCCCGTGCGTGCAGGCCCGGTGCGTGCCGACCGGTGCGTGGCCGGCGGTCACTCCTCGGCGTGGCTCACTTCGGTCCGCCGGGGAGGCCGTGGTGGTGCGAGTTCGCCCGCGGGCTGCGTGTAGAACTGCTGTGCCCACTGCCGGTACCGGCCGATCGGGCCGTCGCCCTGGGCGAGCCTGGGCTGTTCGACGTGCTCCTGGTGGTGCCACATCAGCAGGTCCGCTCCGGTGTCGACGCTGGCCACCCGCTGCAGGACGGCGCTGAGCAGCCGGGCCAGCGGGGTCGCCGCCGCGCGCCCGATCGTCCCCGGCACACCGGGGATCCCGTTCAGCTCCAGCTTCGTGCCGAAACGGAGCTGGATGCGGCCCGTGCCGGTCGGGGTCGCGTGCAGCATCACGTAGAGGCTGCCGGCGTCCCGGGGCAGCACGGACCGGGCCGCGATGGTGCCGAGGCCGATCACCGTGAGGGTGTAGGACTGGCGGAACCCGCGCATGACGGTGCCGCGGGCCGTCGCGGTGACGGTGCTGACCGGTTCCCCGGGCACGGGGGCGCCCTCGATGTCGAGGTCCTTCAGGCCGTGCAGCGCGGGCAGGTGTCCCCAGTCGAAGGCGTTCTCGATGACGTCCTGCGGGTGGCCGGCGATGTCGTAGGTGTCGTGGCTGAACGGCTGCCGGCCGTTCATGGGGAAGGCCGGGACGTCCCACTGCGGGGGCAGGCCGAGGGCGTGCCGCCACACGTAGACGGAGCCGTTCACCTCGCGGACCGGGTACTGCGTCAGGGAGGCCCTCGGCGGCGGCTTGTCGTAGCCGGTGCGCACGCAGGCTCCGGTCGGGTCGAACGCGAACCGGTGGAAGGGGCAGACGAGGTCCTCCCCCTCGACCGATCCGCCGACCCCGAGATGGGCTCCCAGATGGGGGCACCGGGGCCGGACCGCCCGCAGCACGCCCCCGGCGGTCCGGTAGACGACGACCTCCGCACCGGCGAGCGGGCGGGTGAGGACGGATCCGGGTCGCACCTCGTCGGCGAAGGCCAGGCAGAACCAGCCGTCCGGACAGGGGCGCGAGGGGGTGTGCAGCGTGTCGGCGGGGGCCGCCGCGCCCGGACCGGCTCCGCGGGAGTCGAGGAGCTGTTTCACCAAGGGCTTCAGGTGAGGCTTCACTGCGTCACTCCTGGTGCTTCACGGGGCAGGTCGCGATGCCCGTTCGGGTGGACGGCTGGTCGGGTACGGCCCGCAGGGCGGCCGTGTGGGTGCCGGGTTTCCCGGCGTCGTCCGTCCGTCGCTCGCGGAGCCGCAGGCTCAGCCCGCGTGAGCTCAGGCTGGTCTCGACCTTCGGCCGGAACGGCTGGTCGCCGACGGGGGTCAGCTCCCAGCGGGCGACGACGGCGGTGAGGGCGAGGACGGCCTCGGTGAGGGCGAACTGGTCCCCGATGCACTTGCGGGGTCCTGCGCCGAACGGGATGTACGCGGCCCGGTCGGGCTGGGCGTCGAGCCAGCGGTCCGGATCGAACCGGTCGGGCTCCGCGTACAGGTCGGGCCGGCGGTGCAGGAGGTACGGGCTGAGCACGAGCGTGCTGCCGTTCTCGAGCCGTACGCCGCCGAGTTCGGCGTCCTCCCGGAGGGTGCGGGTCATCATCCAGGCGGGCGGATACAGCCGCAGTGTCTCGGTCACCACCCGGGCGGCCAGGCCGAGTGAGGGCAGGTGCGCGGGGTCGGGCCTCCCGCCGTCCAGGATGGCGTCGGTCTCGGCCCGGAGGCGTTCCTGGACGTCGGGGTTCGTGGCGAGCAGGTGCAGCGCCCAGGCCAGGGTGATGGCCGTGGTCTCCATCCCGCCGAGGAAGAACGTCAGTGCCTCGTCGGCCAGTTCGGCGTCGCTCAGCTGCTCCCGCCCGGCCTCGCTCTCCTCGTCCACCGCCCCGACCAGTGCCGACAGGAGGTCGGCGTGGTCGGTGGGATCGGCCCGCCGCTCGGCGATGATCTGCGCGATGGTGTCGGCGAGCCGGGCGCGGGCCCGGTCGTAGCGCCGCTTCTGCGGGGTCGGCACCCGGCGCAGCGGAGCGGGTGTCATCATCCGGCGGAAGAACGCGCTGACGATGACGGCGGTGTCGTCCAGGGCCCGTCGCATGGTCTCCTCGGGCAGCGCGCCGCTGAACATCGTCTGCATGGTGGCGCGCGTCGTCAGCGTCATCATCTCCTGGGTGATGTCGAGGACGTCCCCGTCCCGCCAGGACTCCGCCTTCCGCACGGCCGCGTCGGCGAACACCGCCCCGTAGCCGGGCATCCGGGTGGGGTGGAAGGAGGGCTGGCACAGCCGCCGCTGCCGCCGGTGCAGGGTGTAGGAGCAGGTGGACAGGCCGTCGCCGATGACCTCGCGGATCCGGTCGTAGATCGGCCCGCCCTTGTCGAAGACCCGGTCGTTCAGGAACACCTGACGGGTCAGCGCCGGATCGCAGATCATGACCGCGGAGCTGGGGCCCAGCCGGACGCGGACCATGGTGCGGTATCCGGACAGGGACATGATGAACGCCAGCGGATCGCGGAGCAGCGGCAGGGCGTGGCCCAGCAGAGGCAGGGACCCTGGGGCGAGCGGGACCGACGCGGCGGTCGCCGTACTCGTGTCTGTCATGGTCAGCCTCATTCCGTCGGGGGTCGACCGGCCGGCACGGCGGCGGGGTCGCGGGTGACTTCGAGCAGCGCGGTGGTCCAGCGGAATCCCAGTCCGAAGCTCACGACGAGGACGCGCTGCCCGGCCCGGAGCGTGCCGGACCGGGACAGCCGGTCGAGGGCCAGCAGCACGTCGCTCGGTCCGGCGTGGCCGAGGTGCCGGCCGAAGGTCCAGCTGGTCCCGTCGGAACGGACGCCGAGGGGGGTGGCCGCGAGCACCATGTCGAGCACGACCGACCCGATCGCGATGGCGACCACGTGCGCGATGTCCTCGGGCTTCGCACCGGTCTCGTCGAGGACGGTCTCGACGCAGCGGCGGGTGGAGCGTTGCAGTGCGTCGATGTGGGGCATGAGGCCGGTCTCCTCCGCAAGGAAGGGGCGGCCGGTGCCCGTGTGGCCTTCCCGGGCGCGGGTCAGCACCTCCAGTCGCGGCTCCGCCGCCTGGGCGGTCGCGGCCAGGCGTGCGAAGCCCGTGCGGCGGGTGAGGACTGCGGCGGCTCCGGCGTCGCCCGCCACATAGCCGGTCTCCCGGACGTGCCCCCAGCGTCCGGCGGGGAACCGGGCGCCGGCCGTGACGAGGGCGGCGTGCGCCTGCGGCCGGGCGGTGAGGTGCTCGGCGGCGGTGACCAGTGCGGCGGCCCCGCCGTCGCTGGCGGCGCCGACCTCGATCCCGGTGGTGTCCGGTCCGCCGAGCACCCGCAGCAGATAGGGCGCGGGGGTGTAGTGGTCCTCGTCCTGGAAGTGGGCGTGCACGACGAGGCTGAGGTCGGCGCCGGTGACGTCCGCGTGGCGCAGGGCCTTGAGGCCGGCACGGGCCGCCATCTGCGTCGCGGTGTGGTCCGTGGAGACGGCGGCCGAGGTGAATCCGTTGAGGGCCGCCATGGAGGGGCGTCCGGCGTCCGGCCCGCCGCGCGGCTGCTGCTCGCGCCTGATGGGCGGTACCCACGCACCGGTCCCGGCGATCGTGATGTCCTGCCACAACACTGGTGTCTCCTCGGCTGTCACGAACGGGGCGGCTGGGGTGCGCGGGGGTGGGGCCGGACCAGTGCTCCGCTGTGGTCCAGGGCGTGTGCGCTGACCCCGGTGATCCGGGCCAGCACGCGGCCGCCGCCGGCCACGGCGGTCAGGGCACCGGTGGCGAAGTCGCAGTGGAGCCGGATCTCCGGGTGGTCGGCGCTGAGCCGGCAGTCGTTGCCCGGTCCGCCGAGGTCGACCTCGTCGAGGCCGGCCATCGGGCCGACCGCGGGCGGGCTGTCACCGGGCGGTGGCAGCAGCAGCAGGTGGACCATCGCGTCGAGGAGGATCGTCGGTACGGTGGTCCCGGCCAGGACCGGGGCCCATGCCTCGTGGTCCAGGCGGAACCTGCCACTGTTGCCGTCCGGCCCGCGCGCGTAGTCGCCGGTGCCGGCGAAGGGGCCGGTGAGCGAGATGGGCGGGTCCGGGGAGTAGACCGGCATCGCGAAGTCGGGCTGGGGTTCGTGGGCGGAGCTGTCGGGAGGCCCGGGGAGACCGGGGTAGCGGTCCGCCAGGACGACCTTCGTCTCGCACAGCAGGTCGTTGAAGCGCAGCACCGTGCCGTTCGTGCCGATCCGGTGCGCCGTCATCCTGACGTCGACCTCGGCGCGGCCGTCCGTCCGGCTCGTGACACGGGCCTCCACCGCGACGGTGCGGGGCGGCCCGGCGAGTCTGATCTTGATCGACGCCCGGCAGACGAGCCCGCGGAACCCGGTGACGACGAGTCCGGGGCAGAGCTCGGCCGCTGCGCCCGCGGCGGCCTCCAGGGTGAAGGTGCCGGGCAGTGTGTACTCGCCGTTGACGCGGTGGTGGCGCATCCACCGCCCGTCCCGCTCGGCGAGGGTGGCCGGGTCCCAGGTCTTGGTGAAGACCGCCCAGTCCGCGCCCCGGTACAGGACGCCGTCGAGCAGCGGCGTGGTCAGCGCCGGGTCGGGCCCGGCGGGCGGCGGCGCGTCCGGGGCCGGGACGGGCGGGGTGCCGGAGGAACCGTGGGTGCTGATCCCGCGCCGGCCCAGCAGGACGCGTTCCTCCTCCCGGATGAAGAACGCCACGCCGCCGGCCGGCGGCCGGGTCACCGCGGAGAGGAACTGCGTCTGCCCCTGGGCGGTGCTGATGTAGGCGTCCATCCCGTTGCGTCTGAGGGTCTCGCGCATGGTGGGGCTGCTGGCCACACCGACCTCACGCCAGCCGCTCCAGAGGACCGCGACCTCGTGGTGGCCGTCCGTCGCGTGCCGTTGGGCCCGGGCGCTCGCGTAGGCGAGGTATTCGTTGACGGCGCAGTAGTCGATGTCACCGGGTGCGGGGGCGAGCGTCGCCAGGGTGCTGAAGTTGCACCAGATCCGGGGCGGCCGTCCCGCCAGGGCGCGTTTGAGGTTGCGGTAGCCGGTGGCCTTCGTGGCCCGGACCGCTCGGAAATCGGTGAGGGTCTTGGCGTGCAGCGCGCGCGAACGCAGGTCGAGGACGGTGTTGACGAGCAGGTCGATGCGTCCGTGCCGGTCGAGCACCTCGTCGAGGACGGCGGTGGTGCGCTCGGCGTCGAGGACGTCGCACACCCGGTGGTGGACACGGCCCGGGCCGCAGACTTCGGCGAGGCGTCGCACCGTACGGCGTACCTCCAGGCGTGCCCGGGCCTTCTCGTAGGCGGTGCGCAGCTCACCCACCGATGCCGCGGGGCGCCTGCGGCGCTCGGCGGTGATGAACTCGGCCTGGGGCGGCAGTTCCTCGTCGCTCTCCGCCTGCGGGGTGCGGCCGATGAGGTACACGTGGGGACGGTCGGCGGTGCGGGCGACGGCGTGGAGGAGTTCCGGGGTGATCCCGCGGGCTCCGCCGAAGGCGACCACGACCGCGCCGGGTGGCAGGGAGGCCTCCTCGGTGGGGGGCGGTACCGGGTCGTCGACGACGGCCGGGGTGAACCAGGCGCCGCCACGGCAGGCGAGCGTGTGGGTCGGCACCCGGGCGGTGACCGCCCGGGCCAGCTGGTCCAGTGCGGTCGCGGCGTCGGATGCGTCGCTGAGCAGGGTCACCCCGCCGCACTGCGGGACCTCGGCCCGGACGGAGCGGATCAGGCCGGTGAACAGGCCGCTCAGCGGGGCGGGCAGATCGTCCGGTACCGCTCCGAGCAGGACCGCCGCGAGCGAGCCACCGGCCCGCAGGGCGGGCAGCGCCGCCTGGAGCGTGGTGAAGGTGAGGTCCTGGAGGTCCTCCATCCGGGCGGCCCCGGCCTCGTCGCTCCCGTCGTCGTCGACGGGCAGCCGGGACAGGACCCTGATGTGGCGTGGGACGAACGGCAGGCCGGCGAGGGCTGCTGACGCGGCCTCGGGTGCCACATGGACGGCGGCGCCGGGTCCCGGCCGCGGTGACCACACGGCGGTGTCGGGGCCGGTGACGGCCTCGGCGAGATCCGGGGCGTCGGTGAGGACGATGGTGCCCGGCGGGACCGGCCGCGCGTCCGGGGACCCGGGCGGCGGGGGCGCCGGCACGAACCGGAACGTCTGACGGCGGCCGGTGTCGCCTTCCGGCTCGGGAGCCGCCGCCGCATCGGCATGTGGTGGGGCGGGGGCTGAGCTCTCCGCCCGGGCACCGGCGTTCTGTGCCCGGGGCGTTGACGGCCCAGGCACCGCATCGGTGCCCTGCGGTACGGCCGGGGCGGGCCGCGGTGTGGGTGGGGCCTCCTCGGGGCCGGGGGTGTGGGGAGGCGCGGTGGCCGGCCCGGTGAAGCGGATCAGCGGGGACCCGGGAGCGGCCGGCTCCACCACGGTGTCCCGGCCGGTGGCGACGGCGTCGACGACGGCCAGCAGCGCGTCCAGCGACAGATAGGTGTGTCCTGCGCCGGCCAGCGCGGGAAGGGTGTGGGCGGGTGCCGCCGGGCGCGGACCGGTGGCGCCGGGCGAGGTGGTGAGGGCTCCCAGGACGGGCAGGCCGTGCTCCAGTGCCGTCGAGCGCCGGGTGACGGCCAGGATCGCGGCCCCCTCCGCGATGGACCGGCCCTCCGGCACCAGGCCGGAGAGGTGGCGGTCCCAGCCGCTGATCGGCCGCTGGCACACGGCGCCGACCAGGGCCAGATCGCAGGCGCGGTGCCGGAGCTGGCGCAGCGCGAGGTCGACGGCGCTGTGCGCGGAGTCCCGCTGCGCGTAGACGCTGGTCCCCATGCCCCGGAGGTCGTAGTAGTTGGCGGCCCGGCCCGACAGGATGCAGGAGACCGCACCGGTGAAGTCGTCCTCGTTCAGGTCGCCGGGGATCACTCCCTCGGCCTCCGCCATGCCCTTCGCGAGGTGTTCCTTCAGCGTCCGTGCCTGCGCCGGGTCGGGCAGGATGTCGAACGCGGTGGCGCACTCGGCGGCGTGCACCCGCAGCGCGGCCCGGGTGTTGTGCGTGGTCGGCAGGGTCGATCCGATCATGATCGCCGTGGTGGGCCGCAGGGCGGTGCCCGGCTCGCCGAGCCGCTGCAGGAGCGGGCCGAGGGTCTGGAGCACCATCAGGTGGGCGGGGTCCATGTGGCGCATCGTCAGGGGCGGGATGCGCACCTCCCGTGGGGACGGCAGGGGGTACGGAATCCCGAAACCGGCCTCGGGGTGCGGTCCCTCACCGCCCAGCCAGGCGGGCACCTGACTGGATTCCAGTCCGGGCAGGTGGGTGTTCCAGCCCACGACGACCAGGTCCTCCGTGTCGGCGGCCACGTCGCCGCCCCGCCGCTCCGCGGGGACGGTCCGCGGCACCCGGTCGGACAGGACCACGTGCGCGTCCGCGCCTCCGAGACCGAACGACGACACCCCGACCACCCGCGGCCGTACGTCCTGGGCCGGCCAGGGCGCGTCCTTCACCGGGACGGTCAGCCGCTCGCCGTCGCCCAGCAGCGGATGCGGATCGGTGACCACGGGCTGGCCGGGGACCGCCCCGCGTTCGAGGGAGACCAGGGCGTGCGCGACCGAGACGAGGCCGGCCAGGACGCCGGTGTGCCCGAAGACCTGCTTGTTCGACGTGAGGAGGCACGCCCGCTCACGCGGCCCGAGCCGGGACAGCAGCGAGCGGAGTTCGATCTCGTCGCCCACCGGTGTGCCGGTGCCGTGCGCCACGACCCAGTCCACCTCGTCCGCCGCGATCCCCGCGTCGGCCCAGGCCCGGGAGATCGCGAGCTCCTGGCCGCGGGTGGCGGGAGCGTGGATGCCCTTGCCCCGGCCGTCCGCCGCGAGTCCGGTGCCCCGGATGACCCCGAGCACCCGGTCGCCGTCGGCCACCGCCCGGTCGTAGGACTTGAGGGCCAGGGTGACGGCGCCCTCACCGATCAGCGTTCCGTCGGCCGCCTGGTCGAAGGGGCGGATCCGGCCGCTCATCGAGATGCCCTGGGCGCGGCAGAAGAGGGTGAATCCGATCGGTTCGATGATCGAGGTACCGCCGACCAGGGCGATGTCGGCGGAACCCTCGCGCAGCGCCTTGACCGCCGCGTCCACGGCGAACAGCCCGCTGGCGCAGGCCGCGTCCAGGGTCAGGTGCTGGGCGTCCTCGGGGATCAGTCCGCGCAGCGCGTTGCGGCTGACGGACGCGGGCAGGTAGGCCTGCGGGTCGCCGCCGTCGCCCCCGTAGTACGCGGTGATCGCGTGGTCCGCGAGCTCGGCCAGCCAGTCGCCGTCCGCGTCGGCGGGGAGGGCGTCGCGCACCATGCGCCGGTACTCGTCGCCCAGGACGACGCCCTGGGTGCCGAGTCCCGTCTGGTCGTGGATGCCCGTGGTCGCGGCGAGCCACCTGTCCGTCGGCCGCCGGCGTACGCCTTCGAGGGCCTGGACCGTGCAGTGCCGCAGCCAGCGTGTGGTCCGTGGCCACCCGGGGTGGCCGGCGTTGCCGTCCGGCTCGGCCACCGAGGCGGGTTCGGGGACGAAGCTGTGGATGTACCCGGCCTCGCGCACGTAGAAGGCGTCGGTGTCCTCCCGCGTGGGCGCCCAGAAGTGCTTCAGGTCGAAGGCGGACGGTTCGCTGGAGAGCAGCACACCGTCCCGCAGCCGGTCCCAGAACTCCGCCGCGTTGTTCGCGCCGGGCAGCGCCAGTCCGAACCCCACCACGGCGACGGCCCCGGGGTCCGTCTCCGCGGACGGCCCCTGCACGGGGGGCGCGGTCGGAGCGGGGGCGGGCGGGGGCGCCTGCACCCGGGCCGGCTCGGGAGCGGGCCCGGCCGGGGGCGGTGCGAGGACCGGTGCCGGCCCGGAGGTGGATACGGGCGTCGTGGGCGGTGAGGGTGTCGGTCCGGAGGTGGATACGGGCGCCGGGGGCGGTGCGGGTGTCGGTCCGGCAGCGGGGGGCGGGGTGGGCGCCGGCCCGGCAGCGGCGGGCGTCGCGGGCGGGACGGGTGCAGGTGCCGGACGGGCGGTCGTCGGTCGGCCGGAGGCGGACGGGCCGGCTTCGGGCTGCGGTGCTGCGGCGAGCGGGTGCGGCCGGTTCCGCGTGGATGCGGTCACCTGGTCCGCCAGTCGGCTGTGCAGGCGCATGCCCTGCATCCCGCCGATGCTGATGCCACCGTCGGCGACGAGGGTCTGCCCCGTGATGAAGCCGAGGTCCTCGTGCAGGAGGTGCACGATCAGCCTGGCCGCCTCCGGCGTCGAGAGGGTGCGGCGCATCAGCTCGCCGTTGTCCGCCGGGCCGCCGAGGGCCGCATCCGGGGCGTCGAGATTGACCACGATCTCACTGGCGACCGAACCCAGCAGCACCGTGTTGACCCGGATGTCTTGACCGGCCAGTTCCAGCGCCAGATAGCGGACCATCGACTCCAGCGCCGCCTTGGTGACCCCGCCCGGTCCGTAGCCCGGGACCGGCTGGTGCGCTCCGACGCTGGACAGGCAGAGGACGCTCGCGCCCTTCCGTCCCGCCATGAGCGGGGCCGCACGGCGCGCACAGTGGTAGGCCGCCATCACGTTGGTGGACCACGCCCGCTGCCAGTACACGTCGTCGACGTCGAACAGGGGCAGGAACGCCCCGCCCGCCGCGTTGTTGATCAGGATGTCCAGGCCACCGTGCCGCTTCTGGATCAGGTCGAACATCCGGTCGATCTCGCTGGTCCTGGCCACCGAGGCGCGGATGAACTCGCAGCTGTGACCGGCCTGTTCCAGCTCCGCCCGGAGCAGTTCGGCCTGCTCGGCGGAGTGGAAGTAGTTGACGATCACATGCGCGCCGCCCCGTGCCAGGTGGCGGACGATGTCCGCGCCGAGGCTCTTCGCGGCACCCGTCACGAGTGCGACCCGGCCGTGCAGGCCGTCCGTGGAGGTCATCGCGCGGCAGCCTCCGCCCGGCCCTGCACGACGGTCTCCGCGATCCGGCGCAGCGTGCCGACGGTCAGCAGGGAGGAGTTGGCCCGCAGCTCGGGCAGGTCGAACCGTTCGGACACCCGGCCGAGCAGAACGACCTGCTTGAGCGATTCCACGCCCAGTTCGGACTCCAGGCCGTCGTCCTCACCGAGCAGATCCGCCGGATAGCCCAGGAAGTCGCCGTAGAGAGAACGCAGTTCGGCCAGCACCGCGTCGTAGTCCAGGTCTGCGGAGGCGGGCGGGCCGACAGGGGCGGCGGAGGTCGGAGCGCGCGTGTGCGGCACTTCTCCCACCGGGGCGGCGGTGGCCGGATCCTCGACGACCGGGGCGGCGGGCACCGAGGACTCGGCGACCGGATCCGCGGGGGCCTCGTGGGTGGTGGACACCCGGGAGGGGGTGGGGGCCGGCACCGCCGGTGCGGCGATGTCGGGTACGCCGTCGTCGGACGGCGCAGCGGGTACGAAGACCTCCGGCAGCGGCCTCGCTGCTGCCGGCGCGGGGATGATGCTCGCCCGCGCCGCGGGTGGGGTGCCCGTCGGCGTCGGCGGGCGCGATCGGAACCGGCCGACGTCGGCGGACTCGGCGAGCAGCGTCCGCACGGCCTCGACCGGATCGCTCTCGCTCAGCGGGACGACGCACTGCACGCCCGGGACCGACGCCTCGACGAACTTGGTGACGACCGGCCACTCCCCGCACTCCACGAAGGCGTCGGCGCCGGCCGCGTGCAGCTCACGGATGGTGTGCAGCATCCGGACCCGGGCGGTGAGGGCTCCGGCGACCAGGTCGACCGGATCGTCGTCGCCGACGTCCCGCCCCAGCCAGGGGGAACGCACCCGCCAGCGGCCGGACCCGTAGGAGACCTTCGGCGCGGTGGCCCGCAGGTCGCGTGCGGCCTGCGCCATCGCCGGTGTGTGCGTCGGGTGCGGTACGTCCAGGGGGAGACTCGGCCAGCCGAAGGCGTCGGCCACCCGCTCCACCTGCTCGATCAGTCGCTCGGGACCGCTGATGACGCTCTGCCGGGGCGCGTTCTCGCAGGCGAGCACCAGGTCGGGATGGTCCATCAGCCCGGCCAGCGATTCCGCCCGGCGGCCGTCCACACCGACGGCGAGCATCTTTCCGTCCCAGTTCTGCCGGCTCAGCACCTGGGAGCGGGCCACGGCCAGCCGGGCGGCGTCCTCCACGGACAGGTGCCCGGCGGCGGCCAGAGCCCAGAGCTCCCCGATGCTCTGGCCCACGATCGCGAACGGCTTCACGCCCTCGGCGACCAGCATGTGGTGCGTCGCGATGCTGACCGCGAAGATCTCCAGGTACTGCGTCTCGGGGCCGCGCCGCTCGCTCGTCCCCTCGCTGTCGATCAACCGGGCGCTGACGGGAGGCAGTCCCATCTCCCGGGCCGCCTTGTCGATGCGGGACAGTGTCTCCCGTACGGTCTCGTAGCGGTTGTGCAGCTCGGACAGGATGCCCGCGCGCGGGGCGGCCACCGTACCCGGAATGACAAAGACGGAATCCACCACGTGCATCACCCTCATCTCCGTCCCGGACCGGTGACGGCGAAGCGTCGGCCGGCCGGGCTCTGATACGCCACGACGGCGCGACGAAATCGACGACTTGCGTGCGCTTGCTTCGCTGTACCGGAGGGACGGGGACGGCGAAATATGTCCCGTCGTTGATTGCCATTTCCCGAGGCGCGAACCCGCACAGGGAGTTCTCTGCCGAACGGGGCGCCGTTACAAGCTAACCGGGCCCTTTCTGAAGGGTCAATGATCCCCAGGCCCCAATTTCAGCCTAACGGAAGTGACTTCATCAATTCATCCAGCATGTACGGGCGACGACAATGGCCCTCTTGCCGCTCCGTGAGGCCCCGTGTTAGCGACACCACGCCTGTCATGACATCACCGCCTATAGGACATGCTGCGTCCCCGTGCCGAGGTGGCGTCGAAGCAGCGAGCGTCCGGGATTCTGAACATGGTCCGATGAGCTGTATTGGCCGAGATGCGGCTCAGGCACTCGGTCGCCCCGGCCCCGGTCTCGTGCGGCGGCGCTCACGGGTGGCCACCCGCGTCCCGTCGTACACATCGGGCACGCGGGTCCCTCGCGACGACACCTACCACCCGAGCCACACGGGCATTTGCGCAGCTCACGCAGCACGGCAGCCTGTACACCGGTGTGGTCGAGCGACAGCATCCCCATGCGCGTCCGGAGTCGGAGCACACAGACGGACGCACTCGCCGGGCCCCGAGGACGGTCCCCCGCACCGCCCTCCGCCGCGTGTCACCCGCGTATCCCCTCCCCCTGCCCGGTCCGGCGCGGCTCGCACGAAGGGCGCCGCCCGGGCGGGTCAGCCGCCCTCCTGCCCGTCCGGTGGCGGACCCGCTCGGCAGCCGGGGCGTCACGGGCGCGGCCTGAGGTGATCCACGGGAAAGGCGCGACGGAACGGAAACATGGCACCCTCTCCCGGAATTCGAAAGGAAAGGCGACTCACGCATCGGGCCGGCACATACGCACCCACCTTCCCGTCAGGGAAATTCCGTCAGCCTGCGGGCAGTCACACTCACATGCCGTCGGCATTCAGGGGTCCGCACCATCGAACCGTTCACGCCGTTCGCATACAATCGGCGCAGCCTCCGCCCGCATCCCCACACGGCCGGCGTCCTCCACCTGAATAACGGATGAATACGCCGAGCGGCGTCGCGTGGCCCAGGTCGCGTCCACGACCGCCGGACTTCGATGGCGACGGCGCGCAGGGGGCCGCCACCGCCAGGCCGGTCACCCGCATGATTGTTCCGTCAGGTACCTCTCGGGCCGGAGATGTCGTACGCCGCGCCCCTGACGCCCCGGCAGGGAGGCCGGGCGCTTCCCGTCTCCCTCGCGCGCCGGCCCCGCCCGCGAGCGACGGGACGGGCGGCCGCAGCCGCCGGTCGATGGCTCCTGCGGCGGACGGGCAGGCTCAGCACCAGGAACCGCGCACCGAGGGCGGGGCGGACGCACCGACCTGGGCGCGTCTCCCGCCCACGGGCCGGGTGGCCTGAACCGGCCCGTGCACGAGGTCGCTCGGCCGGGAGCCCTGAGGGGGCTGGGAGAATGATCAACTGTGTCGGCCATGGCCGTGACGAGGGATTTCACGGTCTGTCCGCAGTCCGTGCGCGATGGGGAGGGCAGAGATGGGAAAGAGATTACGGACCCGGTTCAGGTACTGGTTCGACGGCACCATGGACCGGGGGACGCCGGCCCTGATCGGGTGGTTGGGGCTGTCGTCGGCGGTGCTCATCGTGCTGGCCTCGACCCTGGTGGTCCTGTTCACGGACACCGACGCGGAGAGCAACGGCGGCTGGCTGGGCGTCGCGTGGATGAGCCTGCTGCGGACCCTCGATCCCGGCACCATGGGCGGGGACACCGGTGGCCCGGTGTTCCTGGGTCTGATGCTGGCGGTGACGCTCGGCGGCATCTTCATCGTCAGCGCGCTCATCGGTGTCCTGACCACCGGTCTGAACCAGAATCTCCAGGAACTGCGCAAGGGCCGCTCGCGGCTCATCGAACGCGGGCACACCATCGTTCTCGGCTGGTCGGAGCAGGTCTTCACGGTGGTGGCCGAGCTCGTCGAGGCGAACCAGAGCGAACGCCGTTCCTGCGTGGTGATCCTCGCCGACCGGGACAAGATCTCCATGGAGGACGCGATCCGGGCCCGCATCCCCGACACCGGCAGCACACGCGTCATCTGCCGCTCCGGGAACCCTCTGGTGCGGGCCGATCTGGAGCTGGTGAGCCCCGACACCGCCAAGTCGGTCATGGTGCTTCCGCCGGAGGGCGTGGGCCGTGACATCGAGGTCATCAAGGCCCTGCTCCTGCTGCACAGCCGGCGGTGGACCGGGAACCGCCCACAGATCGTCGCGGCCGTCCACGACTCGGAGAATCTGGCAGCGGCCCGGCTGGCCGCCGGCGGGGGCGCCCTGGTGATCGACGCCGAGGACATCGCGGTCCGCCTCATCGCGCAGGCGCACCGGCAGACGGGTCTTTCGGCCGTCTTCAACGAACTGCTGAGTTTCGTCGGCAACGAGTTCTACTTCTACGAGGAGCCCACCCTGGTGGGTTCGACGTACGGGCTCGCCCTGAACGCCTTCGAGCTCGGTGTACCGGTCGGGCTCCGCACCCGGAGGGGAGACATCAAGGTCAACCCGCCGATGGACACCCTCATCGGCCCGGGGGACCAGATACTCGTCGTCGCCGAGGACGATCTGCTGATCCGCCTCGGCGAGTCCCGGCCGGCGATCACCGAGTCGGCGATCACCACGGCTCCGGCCCAGTCGCCCACGCTCGACCGGACCGTCCTGATCGGCGAGAACACCCGCACGGCGAAGCTGGTCACCCTGCTGGACAGCTTCGTCCAACCCGGTTCGACCCTGGACATCGCCGCGCCCCGCAGGCCGGAGACGGTCCTGGCCGACACGCTCGTCAATCTCACCGTGGGGTTCAAGGAGTGCGAGCCGACCCGGAGGTCCTCGCTGGAAGCGCTGGACCTGGGCGGCTACCAGCACATCGTCGTGCTCTCGGACGACACCGTCGCCCCGGGCCCGTCGGACGACCGGACGCTGGTGACCCTGCTCCACCTGCGGGACATCGAGGAGGCGCTCGGTGACCCGTACTCGATCGTCACGGAGATGAACGACGACGGCAATCGCGAGGTCGCCCAGGTCACCAAGGCCGACGACTTCATCGTGAGCACCAAGGTGATCAGCCTGCTGCTCACCCAGCTGACCGAGAACCGCCATCTGCACGCCGTGTTCACGGATCTGTTCAACCCGGAAGGCTCCGAGATCTACCTCAAGCCGGCGTCCAACTACGTGGTCCCCGGTGCCGAGGCGAACTTCGCGACGGTCATCGAGGCCGCACGGCGACGCGGGGAGACCGCCATCGGCTATCGGCTCGACGAACACGACGAGGAGCCGCCCGGCTACGGCATCTTCCTGAATCCGCCCAGGGCGGCCCCGATCGTGTTCGGCCCGGAGGACACGGTCGTCGTCTTCGCCGAGGGAGAGGCCGCCGCCGACAGCGACCAGGGGCACAGCGGCCGGATGTGACCTCGCGGTGGCGGCGGTTCCCCGGGACACGACCGCAGGATCCGGACCCGCGGTCGCCCGGGGCCCGTCGGACTGGGGGCCCCGGCCTCGTGGCCGGTTCACCGGACCGCCGGGACCGGACCCGGCCGTCGGGCCTCCTCGTCAGCGGGCCGGGTCGTTCCCCGGCCCGGCAGCGCGGGCCCCGGCCTGAGTCCCCTCCGGGTCGAAGGTGCGGCGGAAGGTGAAGGCGTCCGGCACGGCACCGCGGTCGCGGAGGCGTTCCAGCCGGGAGACCCCGTCCAACCAGGTGGGCACCGCACCGTCGGGTACCCACCAGAGCACGTGATTCGGGTGTCCTGTCCTCGTGAACCAGTCGTGACGCCTGTTCAGCGCCTGGCGGTGCAGACCGGTGTAGAGGGCGTCGAAGGCGCGCTGCGGGTCGGTCCAGAGGGAGAGGGTCGCGGCCAGAGCGGTGGTGTCCGCCGTACGTCCCCGGTCGTACCAGGCCGGTACGGCGAACTCTCCCCATGCGCCCCAGTCCGCCTCGAAGAACACACCCGGGCCGGCGTCCGCCGCTTCCGCGCGAGCGAGGTATCCGGGGTGCTGGCCGATCTTCCGGTAGACGGCCTCGCCGAGCTCGTGGAACTCGCGCGTGAGAGGCGCGGGATCGGCGAGCGGCGACGCCAGGACGCCGAAGGTGTACAGCGCAAGAGCGGGCATGCGTCTCTCCTTGGTGAGGGCTGTCCGTGGGGCGTGCCTACGGGCGGATCCGGTGCGGCGGTGCCCGCGGGGGCGCACGAGCGGGGGTGGGACGTGACCCGCCCGCAGGTGAAGGTAGCGGTCGCTGCGGGCGGTGTCGACGTTGCGTTTCCCCTCGTCGTATGGCTTCGTGCACGGGCCATGACGGGTACGGGAAAGGCTGGCGGAAGGGACGGGCCGCGGGGGCCCGCTGTTCCGCTCCGGCCGGTCGGTCCGCCCGCCGCGCCCGCCACGGCTCCCCGTCCGGCGGACCGTGCACCGCCGCGGTCCGGGTCGACGGCCGTCACTCCCGGCCGTTCCGTTCGTGGTCGTCGCGGCGTGCTCGGTGACCGGTTCCGCTGCCGGATCCGACCGCTCGCCGTCGGCGTCACGCCTCCGGCCCCGCCGCGCACGGCCGTCCGTGCCCGGCACCGCTCCACCGGCCGGCTCGGCAATACCCCGGAGGGGTGACCCGAGCGACTCGAACAGCTTTGGCCGGTCACGGCCGCGCCCCGCCCGCCCCTGCGGCCCGATCAGAACATGCGTTCACGAACTGAGCCGTGACGCGGGCCGATCCTGCGCGTTCTTGGAGCACCAGTGCCATTCGACCGCCCCGATGGAGGAACGTCATGAGCCCCGCCCCTCCCCGTGCAGCAGCCCTCCGGATTCGAACAACGGCCTGCCCTCATCGGCGTGCGCCTGGTGGACGGCCCCCCGCCGCGCAGCCCGTCCGGATGCGGGGTGGGCGGCATGAGTGAGCCGGCCGAGAGTGTCCCGGGCCCGCGCCCGGTGCCCCTTGCCCCGCCCCGCTCTCCGGAAAGCGGGGCGGAGCAGGACTCCGCCGCCCCGGAGATGCGCTATGTGGACCTGACCGGCAGTCGTGAGGCGGCCGGCCGCTCGATCCGGATGCGCGACATGGCCCGCCGCCTGCCCCGGCTGGTACGGCGGTCGCTGGCCCTCGCGTGGCGTGTCGACCGACGGGCCACCACGGGGCTCCTGCTGTGCCAGACGGTGGCGGGCGTGATGCAGGCCGTCGGCCTGATCGCGATCAGCGGCACCCTCACCGCTCTGCTGACCAGCGGTGACGTCTACCACCGGCTCCTGCAGGCGTGGCCCTCCGTGGCGCTGCTCGCCCTCGCGACCGGGGTGCGGGCGCTCCTGGGCATCACCGTCAACTGGCTCTCCTCCCGGCTGGGCCCCCTCATGTCGCGCGAGGCCGAGCAGATGCTGCTCACCGGCTGCGCCGAGGTGGAACTCTCGGCCTACGACGACCCCGGCTTCAACCGCGACCGTGAGGCCGCGGACCGCGGGGCGCAGGTGACCGGCGACCTCATCGACGAGGGCCAGGACCTGATCGCCTCGGCGGCCTCCTTCCTCGCCGGGGCCGTCGTGCTGGCCGGGGTGAGCTGGGTGCTCCTCCCCCTCCTGGTCGCGGCCAGCCTGCCGCAGGCCCTGGCCCAGGTCAGCGCCGCCCGTGTCCGATACCTGGCGAACCTCCGCAGCAACGGCGACAACCGCATGCTGTCGGTGCTGCGCTGGCACATCTTCACCCGCGACGCCGCCGACCAGATCCGCGCCGGCACCATGGCCGGCTTCCTGTCCGGCCGGTACCGGCAGACGGTGTCCCGGATCAACCGGGAGGACCGGACCGCGGCCGACCGGGGCGCCCGCATGTCGCTGGTCGGTGCGCTCTGCGGCGGCCTCGGATCGGCCGTCGTGTGGGCGGCGGTGGTGTGGCTGCTGGCCACCGGCCGCATCAGCGTCGGGCACGCCGGGACGGCCGTCTTCGCCCTGCAGACGGTGGGCCAGTCCGTGCGCGGGCTGGTCGCCGTCGGGGCCCGTGCCGTCCGTACCGGCCTCTACATGGACGACTGGACGCGGTTCCTCGAACTGGCCGGCGGGTACACCGTGAACCGCGGCGAGCACCGGCCGGCACCACCGGACAGGATCGAGATCAGCCAGGTCTCCCACCGCTACGCCGGCAAGGACCGGAACGCGCTGTCCGACGTCTCGCTCACGCTGCGCCGGGGCGAGGTCACCGCGCTGGTGGGCTTCAACGGTTCGGGGAAGTCCACGCTGTCGAAACTGGTCAGCGGGCTGTACCTGCCCACCGGCGGTCAGGTCCTGTGGGACGGGGTGCCCACCCGCGACGCCGACCCGCAGGCGCTGTGGAAGCAGGTCGCCCTGGTGCCGCAGGACTACGCCCACTGGCCACTGACGGTCCGTGAGAACGTGACCCAGGGGCAGCCCACGGCCGGGGGCGACGCGGCCGTGCACGAGGCGTGCGAGGCCGCCGGCGCCGACGAGGTCGTCGCGGGGCTCGGCGCGGGCCTGGACACGCTCCTCGCCCGCGAGTGGCTCAACGGGGAGGAGTTGAGCGGCGGGCAGTGGCAGCGCATCGCGCTCGCCCGGGCGTTCTTCCGCGAGGCCGGTCTGCTGGTCCTCGACGAACCGACCGCGAACCTCGATCCCCGCGCCGAGTTCCGGATCTTCCAGCGGCTGCGCGACCTGGCCCGCGACCGCGTGGTCCTCCTGGTCACTCATCGCATCACCAACGTCGCCGTCGCCGACCGGATCGTGGTCCTCGACGGGGGCAGGGTCGTGCAGGAAGGCACCTACCGGGATCTCGCCGCTGAGGAGGGCGGTCTGTTCCGGCAGTTGCTGTCCTACCAGGTGACCTCCGGCCGCGAAGACGACCGGCAGGGGACACCGGGGTGAACCGCCGGACCGGCTCCAGGCGCTCCGCCCACGTCCGCGGCCCCGGCCGCACACACCGGCGGCCGCGCGCGGCCGTGACCGCTTACAGCGGCGACCGCGCGCACCTCGGCCCCCGGCGACACGGAACCGCCTGAGGACGGTCCGGACCCCGCCATCGCTCCCCTGGTCGGACCTCAGCCGCAAGTGGGCGTCCGACCAGGGGACTTCGGCTCCGCCCGCGCCGTATAGGCTCTGCATCTGTGCTCCCCCGCCACGGATCGCCGAGATGTCCGGATCGGATCGGTCCGCCGGGTCGGCTCCACTCACCGGTGAAGATCAGACCGTCATGCTTTGTCGTATGATCCGTTGAAATGGCCGCTCCGCTGTGGTGCGGTCCCGCAGCCACGTACCTTGCTGCACGGGCGGCCTGGTCTCCTGTCGAGGCAACGGCCCACCCGAGGCGAACCGGGCGGAAACTGGGCGTTCGGGCAGGGTATCCAGGAGGAATCCGCGCAGTGCAACCCCTCGCCGACTCAGATCCGGTCCGGATCAGTCGATACCGTCTCGCCGGCCGTCTCGGGGCGGGAGGTATGGGCTCCGTCTACCTCGGCAGCACCCCCGGAGGCCGGCCGGTCGCGATCAAGGTCATCAGCGACCAGTTCCAGTACGAGGAACAGGCTCTGGAGCGATTCCGCCGCGAGGTGGGCACGCTGCGCAGCATGCGCAGCGCCTACTCCGCCTCGCTCATCGACTCCGGCCTGGACGCCCCGCCGTACTGGTTCGCCACCGAGTACGTGCCCGGCCGGACCCTGGACTCCGCCGTGCGCACGTCCGGTCCGCTGCCCGTACGGCTGGGCCTCGGGCTGATGGCAGCGCTGGCCGAGGGGCTGTCGGACATCCACGTCCACGGGATCCTGCACCGCGACGTCAAGCCGCAGAACATCATCCTCTCTCCGGTCGGCCCCCAGCTCATCGACTTCGGTATCGCCAGGGAGACCGGGCAGACCGCGCTGACCCAGGTCGGTCACACCGCCGGCAGCCCCGGCTTCACCTCTCCCGAGGCACTTCAGGGGGAGGAAGTCGGGGTCCCCGCGGATGTCTTCGCGCTGGGGGCCACTCTCGCCTTCGCCGCCACCGGCCGCCCCCCGTACGGTGGCGGTTCCTTCCCCGCGGTGGCCTACCGCACCGTGCACGGCGAGATCGATCTGGACGGGATCGATCCCGCGCTGGCCGAGATCATCGCGGCCTGCACCGACCGCGACCCGGCCCGCCGGCCGGCTCCCGAGGAGATCGTGGAGCGGTGCCAGTCGGACACCTCCCTGGCGAACGATCCGTCCTACCAGCGGATCGCGGCCTCCGGTTCGACGGACGGTCTGCCGGCCCTTCCTCCGGCGCCCACGGTCCTGGACGCCTCCGCGGATTCCCGGGGCGTCCCGCTCGCCGCGGCGCCGACCCAGGTGGTTCCCGCCCTGCCGGCAGCTCCGACGACGCCTCCGGACTCCCCGGCCCCGACGGCGGTCCAGCCGGCCGGCACCCACCCCGCAACCGCTCCGGCGCCCGTCGCCGTGCCGCCCCTGAAGTCCTCCGGGACTCGTCCGTGGAGGCGGAAGGCGGTGGTGGCCGTGGCCGCCGTCGCGGTCGTCTGCACGGTGGGCGCGGTCCTGGTGACGTTCGGCATGGAGGGGTCCGGCGGCTCCGGCTCCGGGCCGAAAGCCGGTTCCTCGCCCTCGGAGAAGGCGACCGAGCCGGACGGCGGTGCGGGCGGTGCGGCGGACCCCGTGTCCGAGCAGGAGGAAGGGCAGGAGCAGGGGCAGGACCAGGAGCAGGGAGAGCAGCAGGGACAGGAGGAGGAACTGCCCGAGGAGAGGGTGATCAACTCGCCGATGAGCCTGCGGCCCGGTGACGAGATCTCCGCGGCCAAGATCCGGCTGGTCCTCCAGCGTGACGGCGGCCTGGTCGCCTATGACGAGCTGAACCAGGCCCGCTGGGATGCGTGGGGCAACGGAGCGGGCACGCGCGCCGACTTCCAGCCCGACGGGAACTTCGTCGTCTACAACGCGGAGGACCAGGCGGTGTGGGCCAGTCAGACGGACGGGCACGAGAACGCCGTTCTGAAGCTCCAGAGCGACGGCAACATCACGGTCGTCGACGGTGACACCATCCTCTGGGCCGCCGGAACGAACCACTGACGCGGCAGGGCCGGCCGCCGGGCCGCCGTACCCCTTCGATCGGGGCGCGGGGCGTCGTCCGGTCGGCCCACGCCTCCTCGGGGACCGCTTCCGGCCCGGGGCGGCCGCCACCCGCCGCGGGTGGGCACTCCTGCTGGTTCAGCCCGTGGACCCCCGCGGGCTGAACCAGCAGGCGGTCACCGGTCGCGCCGCCCGCCGAGGCGTCCGGGGACCCCGCGCCCGTGCGCGACGAGCAGGTCAGCGCCCCGCGCGCAGGGGGGCGTTCGGGCTGTCTGCCGCCCGTGACGCGCTCCCCGGTGCATCCCGCGGTCCTCCCGGAACGGCACGCGCCCGTGCACGGGGGCGGTCGCCCGTGCCCCGCCCGGCGGGTCTGCTGTGCCGGTGCCGACGCGTGATCCAGAATTTCGGAGTCCGGCGGTCCCGCCGTGTCGAGAACGTGCCGCCCGCTCCGTCCCGGGTGCATCGGCGGCCACCACCGGCAGCCCGAGGAGAAGGAGAGACCGGCATGGCGATCCAGCGGATGGACAACGTCGGCATCGTGGTCGAGGACCTGGACGCCGCCGTCGCGTTCTTCGTGGAACTCGGTATGGAGCTGGAGGGCAGGGCGGAGGTCGAGGGTCCCTTCGCCGACCGGTGCACCGGGGTCGACGGTGTGCGGTGCGACATCGCGATGGTCCGGACCCCGGACGGTCACAGCCGGGTCGAACTGGCGAAGTACCGCAACCCGACGGCGATCGGCGCCGGGCCGCACCACCGCCCGCACCACGTTCTCGGCACGCACCGGATCATGTTCGCGGTCGACGACATCGAGGACACCGTCGCCCGCCTTCGGCCGCACGGGGCCGAACTCCTCGGCGGGATCGCCCGGTTCGAGGACAGCTATCTGCTCTGCTACGTCCGCGGACCGGAGGGCGTCATCGTCGGACTGGCCGAGCAGCTGAACTGAGCAGCAGGCCCGCACCGCGCGGACCGGGGCAGGTCGCCACGGTCGTGCACCGGCCGTTCGTGTGCCCGTCGCGCCATCGCCGGGACGACGGCGGGCGGGGCGGTCGTGAACGTCTCCTGCGCCACCGCGCCCCTCGCCATCCCCGGCCGCTACGTCCACCACGCGACGGCGAAGGCCGCCGTGGACACCGGGACAGCCGGCTGTCCGAGGTGGCGGCGGCCGACCGCGTCACCCCGGCACGAACTCGGCCGATGTGCACGCCGGCCCACAGCGGCCGGCCGGGCTGACGGCGGTCATCCCGGCGGGCCGCGCGGGCACTCCCGGGGAGACCGCCGGAGCGGCCGCCCGGCTGCTCCCGGACCTGCTACGGCGTGTGCACGGTGGTGAGGAAGTCCAGGACCGGAGGACCGGCCTGTGCGCGGAACTCCTCGAAGTAGGCGTGCCGGGCCCCGGGGATCAGATGGAGCCGGGCGCCGGGGATGCGGTCGGCGAGCAGGTGCGCGTTGGCGGTGGGGTTGAGCCGGTCGTCGCTTCCGTGGACGACCAGCGTGGGCGCGCCGATGTCCGGCAGGACGTCCCAGGCGTCGTGCCGGTTGCTGGCCACGAGGTGGTGGCGCCGGGCGTGGGCGGGCATGCCGGGGTCGCCGAGGGTGTGGTGCGGGCCGGGACGGGAGGCGATCCACCGGGGGGTGTACATCAGCTCCAGCAGGGCCTGCCGCGCGGCGCCGGGCTGAGGTTGCGCCAGGGCTCTGCGCACCTCGTCGCTCCGTTCGACGCTGTGCGGACCACCGGGCGAGGTGCAGCCGAGCACCAGGGCGCCCACCCGGTGGGGGTGACGGGCCGCGAGCAGCTGGGCCACCCGTCCGCCCATGGACGTGCCGTAGACGTCGGCCCGGTCGATGCCGAGTGCGTCGAGGACGGCGATGACGTCCTGGGCGAACAGGCCGGTGCTGTACGGGGTGTCGGGCTTGTCGCTCCGGCCGGTGCCCCGGTAGTCGAGCGTGAGTGTGCTGCGCGCGGAGTGGAAGTCGTCGCGGACCGCGTCCCACCAGTGGTGGTTGTTGGCCTGGCCCGCCAGCAGGACCAGTGGTGGTCCCGAGCCCTGGAGCTGGTAGGCGATGCGGGTTCCGTCCGCTGCCGGGGCGTATGTCATCGGTCTGCTCGTTTCTGGAGGGGACGGGGCCGGGCCTGCATCGGGCGGTGGCACCATGGTCTCCGCTCCCTCCGGTCCGGTCGGTGTCTCCGCAGCCGTCCCGGCGTACCGGGTCCAGGAGCGCGCCCCCGGACCGGTGCCGGGACGCGACGGCTGTGCACCTCTCAGGCGGCCCAGCCGATGGAGGAGACATTGCTGTAGGCGTCGTACTGCGAGCCGAGATCCTGGATGATCTCGTCCCAGATCGCGTCGAGTTCAGCCACGTTCTCGTCGAGCCAGGCGTCGACGGCGCGGTCCCAGACACCGCGCACGTTGATACTGCGGGCGGCCAGGTCGCGCCGGTGCCGGCTGTCGACGGCGGACTGGTCGACGGGGTTGATCTCGACCCGGGTCCCCCGGCCGTCGTTGTTGAGGCGGTGCTTGAGGTCGGTGGTCACGTTGCGGCGCCGCAGATCCCAGTACGCGGCGTCCAGGCGGGTCCGGTTGGCCTTGTTCGGGGTGCGGTCCTCGGCGAGCCAGGCGATGAGGGTGCGGGGCGAGACGTGGATCCCGGCGCGGTCCATGGCCTCGTAGCCTGCGTCGGTCCTGGTGAGGTAGCGCAGACGGGCGGCGAGTCCGCGGTCGCTGTCCGCCGGGGAGGCGATGCCGGTGACCATGTTCTCGATGGCCGCGCCGAGGGCGTCGGCTCCGGGCAGCCCGCGGGCGTTGAACACGCCCAGGTCCATCCAGCGGCCCGCCATCAGCCGGTCACCTTCCCGACCGTGTACTCACCGGACGCCTTGGCGTCGCCGTACTTGATCTTCATCTGGGAGACGCCCCGCCCTTCGGGGAACACCCGGCGCCAGTCGCCCGTGACGTGGAGTTCGTCGGTGCCCGTCATGCTGACGACGTCGAGGCCCGCCTGGTGGGCCTTGTAGGCCTTGCCCCAGAGGTTGGCGTACGCCTGGGAATGGATGATGTGCATCCAGTCGGGGCGGACGATCTCCCGGTTGTGGACCGACTCCCCCATGGTGCTGATGAACTTGCTGTACATCGCCTTGACGTACTCCAGCGTCAGGAAGTCGCCGCTCCCCAGGGCTTCCTCGCGGGCGGCGGACAGCAGCTTGCGCAGCGCGTCGAGGAAGTTCTCCGTGGCACCGGAGGTCCACGACTCGTGGATGACCGGAGCGTCCGTCAGGGCGTGCTTCGGACCGGACAGGCGTTGCAGGAGGCGCAGAGTGGCATTGGTGACCCACAGGGCGCCAGGCTCGTCCCGGTCGCCGATCGGGTCCGGGAGATGCGGGTGCCGCCATGCGCCCGGGGTGACCAGGTGGACCCCGGAGCGCTTCGGCTCGACACCGTCCGCGCCGGTGCTGTGCTCCAGCTTGCCGATCGGCAGCCAGCACTTGAGGGCCGACAGATAGGCGGCGTTGACGTCCAGCGCGGTCACCCGGATGTCGCCCGGGGCCCGGAGCGAGTAGCCGGGGTGATGGAAGCGGGGACGGGCCTCCCAGATCTGGTCCGGGTCCCGCTTCGACGGCTTCTTCAGGATGTCCGGGAGGGCCGGGTAGGCGGTGTAGTCGTAGCGGGCGGTCGCACGCGTCTCGTCGAAGAGGTGCATCACGTCGGGGATCGCCCTCTTGACCAGCGCCGTGAGCGCCGCGTCCTCGTCACCGCCCGCGCGCTCGGCCTCCTCCTGGACGGCGCGCGCGATGAGGAGGGTGGTGTCGGCCTGGGCGCGGGCGGCCGAACGCGCGCGGCGCTCCGGGCGGTTGTCCGCGCGTGCCGGGACGGGCGGGGCGGGCGCGGGCGCGGCGACCGCCGGAGCCGGGGCGGCCGGTGCGGTCTGCGGGTCGGCGGGTGCGGCGGGTCGGCACAGGGCGCCGGAGTGCAGGGGGCGGCCGTCGGTCGACTGGTAGGTGGTGGTGACACCGCACCGGACGCACGGGCCGGGATCGCCCTCGATGGCACGCCCGTCCAGGCCGCGCAACGTCTCCAAGGCGGGTGCGGGTGCGGCGGGGACGGTCTCCGGGGCTCCCCCGGGGGCCGCTTCCCGGTCCGGTGCCGAGGCGGGCGGGGCCGCGGGCTCGGGGAGGGCCGGGTGGATCTCGGCGAGTCCCTTGAGGAGCCGCAGATAGGGGAAGCGTCCGGGCGGGGCCGGCTCGGAGACACCGGTTTCCCAGTTCGCCACCGTGGTCCGTCCGACGCCGACCGCGGCGGCGACCTGGGCGCGGGACAGTCCCGCGGACTCCCGCAGACGCTGGCGCTCCGCCGGCGGGGGGATCGAGGCGTTCAGCCTGGCTTCCTCGAGAAGCGCTTCCACACCGTTGTGTTCACCCATACCCCGACCCTACAAGTTTTGGTCGGAAACCGGGCGACGGCTGGACGTGTGTTGAACGGGTCCGGGTGAACCGGCCACCGCGTCCGCCGGGTGGAAGGGCTTCGAGGTCTTCGCGGGCCGTGTGCGGAGGCACTCGGCGGTACAGGCTCGTCGGATGTGCTGCGTTCGTGCCCGATCCGGCCGGGACCTCCGAGATGATCGCCGAACAGCTGGAGGCGCACGCGGCGTTCCGCGAGGTGGACGAGGTGGCGTTCGCCCTGCCCTTCACCTTCGGAC
Source organism: Streptomyces sp. NPDC006296 (assembly GCF_040613235.1). Taxonomy (NCBI): domain Bacteria; kingdom Bacillati; phylum Actinomycetota; class Actinomycetes; order Kitasatosporales; family Streptomycetaceae; genus Streptomyces; species Streptomyces sp. NPDC006296. The sequence goes on from NZ_JBEXRT010000008.1 coordinate 41,194, forward strand.
GCGAGGACTACGAGCAGATCCTCACCGACATCGCGACGAAGCCGGCACCGGCACTGGGCTGGCGGCCGGGCACCTGAGGCGGGTGCCCGGCCCGTGGCCGCTGTCCGCGGTCCCGACGGGCGGGCCGGGAGGGGGCCCGCCGGGACCGCAGACAGCGGATTCCTCGCACGTCCGGGGTGCACACCCCACCCGACGGGGGCATGGCCCACCATGGAGAGGTGATCGTGTCGAACAGCGGTGAACGCTCCTCCGCCATCAGCCTGACAAAGGTCATGGAACGGGCGCCCGACCTGGTGGATCTGTACGAGGCGGCCGGCAGCAGCGTCCGCGCACACGGCCTGGAGGGCGTGCGGGCCGCGGTCTACCTGGTGCTGGACCGCTCGGGATCCATGCGGCCCTACTACCGCGACGGCACCATGCAGCACCTCGCCGAACAGGTGCTGTCCCTGTCCGCGCACCTCGACGACGACGGGGTCGTCCCGGTCGTGTTCTTCTCCACCGATGTCGACGGGTCGACCGACCTGACGCTCGGCCGGCACCACGGCCGCATCGACAAGCTCCACGCGAACCTCGGCCACATGGGCCGTACCAACTACCACTGGGCCATGGACGAGGTCATCGACCACTACATGGCCTCGGGCAGCGACGCTCCCGCCCTGGTCGTCTTCCAGACCGACGGCGGGCCCACCAGCAGGCTCGCCGCCGAGCGCTACCTCTGCAAGGCGGCCCGACTACCCCTGTTCTGGCAGTTCATCGGCTTCGGGGACCCGGACGACAACGAGTTCGCGTTCCTGCACAGGCTGGACACCCTCGCCGTCCCCGGCCGCCGTGTCGTCGACAACGCCGGCTTCTTCCACGCCGGCCGCAGGCCGCGGACCACCGACGACCACGCGCTCTACGACCGGCTCCTCCAGGAGTTCCCCGCATGGCTCGCCGAGGCACGGACCGCCCGCGTCCTCGACAGGTGACGCGGTGTCACCCGCGGCCGGTGCGTGCCACCGAGGGGAGTTGACGCGGCACCCGCCCGAGAGCCCGGTGGCCGGCAGGTCGTCGGCAACCTGACGGACGCATCCGTCCCGCTGCCCCGGGGCGAGGTCCTCCTCGCTTCGAAGGGGTCCCGGATCCGGGTGAGGCCGGCCGCTCCCGGGCACGCACCCGCCGGGCCCCGGCGAGGTCGAGCACATCCGTCTCCCCTGCGCGCCCAGATCGACGCCGGCCGCGAGGAGGGCCCGCAGGTCGAGGCCAACATCTACTGACCTCCCCGTCCCGCACGAGGCCCGCCCCGGCACAGCTCCGGTGGCGGGCCTCGGGTGCCGGGGCGCGGCCGGACGGCCCCTCCGACGCGAGGGCCGGGTGGTGACCGCCTGGAGGTGCAGGGACGGTTCATCCCCGGGGCCCGGCGACCCGGTCCGTTCGAGGGACGGGGCCCTACGCCTGCGGTGCGTGCCGTGCCCGCGGTTCGGAGACCTGTACGTGCGGGGCGCTGCGGACCGCCGCAGCACCCCGTACGTCGCCGTGCTCAGGTCCTGCCGGAACGACGCACCCGCCGGTGCGTCGGAAGGAGCCGTCCGCCGGTGCGCCACGCGCTTCCCGCAGACAGCCCCGGGGGGTCACGCGTGGTGCAGGATCGCGGCGACTTCCCTGGAGGTGGGGACGTGTTCCTGGAACAAGCAGTGCATCTGGAGCCCGTCGGCCGTGGCTACGAGGCGATCGAGATCGGCGGGCGGTACCAGGCCGGTGAGCCGACGGCGCAGGTGTTCCACCGAGTCCGCGCCGATCTGCCGCAGCCCGTCGTCGCGCATGCCGAGGACGTACAACTCGTACGCGACCATGCTCGTCGCCCGTTGTTCGGTGAGCTGATGCACGATCAGTGCGGCGAGGTCGTCGACGACGGTGTCCGGTGTGGAGGCCGCCAGCCACGTGTCGAGCCGGCGCGAACGCTCCTTCAGGACCTGGCGGCAGGCTTCGCTCAGGAGCGCCGGAACCGAGTCGAAGTAGTAGCTGACCGACGCCACGGGCACCGCGCAGCGGTCGGCCACGGCGCGTGCGGTGACCGACCCGACACCTCGTTCATGGATGAGCTCGACCGCGGCCAGCGCGATCCGCTCGCGGCGCCCCGGATCGTTCGGTGTGCTCTTGGGACGAGCCACTCTCTGTACCTCCTGGCGGGTCCTTCTTACCGGCGTTGACCATCATGACGCCGACGACCACCAGGCCGATCCCGGCCCACGACGCAGGAGAGAGCCGGTCGGCGAAGAGGGCCGCACCGAGCAGGGCGATCCCGAGGGTCCCGGCGCCGGTCCAGATCACGTACGCGATGCTCATCGGAATGGTCTTCAGGACCAGCGCGAGCACCACCACCGTCGCCGCGTAGGCGCTGATCGAGAGCAGCGACGGCCACAGGTCACGGAAGCCGTGCGAGGCCTTCAGCGCCAGTGTCGCGGTGATCTCCAGCACCACGGTCAGTGCGAGCAGGAGCCAGGCGCGCGGCGGGTAGGCGCTCACTGTCCCGTCCCCGCCCCGAGGAGGCTGACCCCGACGACCGTGGCCGCCACTCCGGCCAGTTGCAGGAAGCTCAGACGCACCTCGTGGAAGATCCGGTCGATGACCACCAGGGCGACCGCGGCGGCGCCGGTCCACACCGCGTAGACCAGGCCGACCGGCTCGTGCTGGACCAGCCAGGCCATCGCCGCGGTGGCGGCCGCGTAGGAGAGCAACGCGGCGACGGCGTACCCCCACCGTGTGAATCCTCGGGAAGCGCGGGTGCACAGGGTGCCTCCCAGCCCGGAGAGCACCGCAGCGCCCAGGATCAGCATGGTCATCACCACAGAATATGAACATGCGTACATACACGCAAGCGGTGGTCTCCCCGACGGCAGGGTCACCCGCGCACCGTGGCCGCCCGGGAGCCGGCGGGCCGGGCCCGGGCACTGTTGACCCGCCGAGCCGCTGAAACAGCGATCACCGTCACCTGCCGAGCCGCCGATCTGCCGGGCTGCCGATCTGCCGGGACAACGATCGAGGTCGCCGGCCGGCCGATGGACGACAGCCACTCGGCGGCGAGAGCGCACGGCAGGACGCGGGCAGCTGCATCCTCTCCGAGCGCGGCCGGTCGACATGACCTCGCCGTATGCCCGTCGGGCCGGCACGTGCGTGGCCGCCGGGGAAGCCCGCCCGGCCGGGCCGCGCGAGCCGCTGCGGACCGAGGCCGCCTGCGCCGTCACCGCATCCCGGGAGTCAGGGCGACGGCTCAGGCCTCGCCGAAATCGCGGCGCACGGCCTCATGCTGCGTGCACTCCGGGGTGGCCGGGGAGGGGATCCTGTCGGTCACGCCGAGATCGCGGCGCATGGACTCCCTCATGGTGTCGATCAGGGCCCAGAGCGAATGCTGCGCCTCAGCCGCCGATCGCAGGGTCTCGCCCGGGCGGGGATTCCCCTGCTCCATGCGCTTGACCTGTCCGTAGACCGAGTTCAGTGCCTCGTTCAGGGCGTGGGCCGGAGGGATCACGCTGTCGGAGGCGATCATCAGCGCCTCGGACCAGCGGTCCCGGTAGGTGCCCTTGGCTTCTTCCAGGGCCTGAGCGTCCTCGGCCTCCGCCGCGCGGTCCCGCAGGACGTACAGGTGGCGACTGAGTGCGGTGGAGAAGTGCCGCGCGTCCCTGTGCAGCTCCGTGTAGCAGGTGCGCCGCAGCACGCGCTGCTCGCGGACCTCCTCGAACGCACGGGTGTTCCGCAGTTCGCGCCGCTTGGCCCGGTCTGCGCCGCGCTGGGTGAGCAGCGCGCCTCCGAGCGTTCCCCCGACACCGGCGACCGCGATCAGTACCGCACCAACATCCATCCGATCACCCTAACGACCCTTCACCCAGGTGGCGTTGGGCCTCGACCGAAAACGGACGCTGGACCGCGGACACGGACAGGGACCGTGTGAACGGGCGGTGCGGCGTCTCGAGAGGTGCGGGACCGTGCCCGGCAGGCGCGGTCAGCGGGTACGGACCCGGCTCCACCGGGGACCGGCCGACCCGGGTCGTCAGTTGATGATTTCGGCCCGGCTGTCCAGGCGCATCGCGGCCAGCCGGTCCCGCCACATCTGGAGGGCTTCGGGGGTCTGTCGCACCCAGTCCGTCACTTCGCCCACGATCCGGAGCGCTCCACCGCTGCGGTAGGAACGGGTGGGGTTGCCGGGAAACTTCTTGTCGGTGACGTTGGGGTCGTTCTCGAACTCCGCGGTCGGTTCGACGCGATACACCCGTGGGGCGCCGTCGCCCGCGGCCAGTTCGGCGGCGAGACCCGCACCGTCGCGCAAGGCGGTGAAGTAGATGTGGTTCATCACGACTTCGGGCCGGTAGTTGGAGCGGAATCCGGCGGTGAGAAGATCGCCGACCTGCAGATCGGCCTTCGTACCGTGGTAGAAGGGCCCCTCGTCCACTGCCTCGCTCATCGGCACAGATTAGCAAAGCGGGCGGTCGTGACAGCGAGCCGCGCGAGCCGCGCCGGCCGCCCTGCCCGGGTGACGCGGTCCCCGGACCAGGCGTCCCACGTCAGGAGGGGGAGTGCGGCCGGTGGGCGTCCGCTTCTCCCCCCGACGCGTTCCGCGAAGGTGGCGAAGCTCGGCCCCACGCACGGCTGCGGCACGCGGACCGGCCCGGGGCCGCCGGCGAGGGAGTCGGCGCCCAGGGGATCACTCCGCCGTGGCCGTTCCCGTCGGCCTTGCCCGCCGGCCGTCCGGAAGGTAAGAGTTGACGTTGACGTGAAAGGCAGACCCGGCAGCCATCGGGACGGCCGGGCAGCGGGCCGGGATGCGGTTCCCGGCGCAGAGGGAGAGTGACGGGATGCGCATCGGTGAGGTGGCGTCCGCCGCGGGGGTCAGCACGCGGGCGATGCGTTACTACGAGCAGCAGCAGCTGATCGTGTCGAGCCGCAGCTCGGGCGGGCAGCGGCTGTACACCCCGGACACGGTCGAGCGGGTGCGATGGATCCAGCTCCTCTACTCCGCCGGGCTGAACAGCAGGACGATCGTGGAGTTCCTGCCGTGCCTGCACACGGGAGTCGCGGGGCCGGAGATGATCGCCCGGCTGCGCGCGGAGCGGGAGCGCCTCGACGAGCGCATACAGGACCTCGCCGCCACACGAGTCCGGCTGGACGCCGTCCTGGCCGCCACCGAGCACGGCGCCTCCTCGTCGGCCTGCACGGCCGAGGTCTAGCGAGGACGGGCCGGCGGTCGACCCGCGACGGCTCTCACCCGGCCCACGACGCCCCGTGCCCGGCCCACGACGGCACTCGGCGGTCGCAGGCACGGCCCGGCTGCCCGAACAGGCCGGCCGGAGCGGCAACGACACCACACCTGTCATGACCCTGGCGAAACAAGCCGCTCGCCCCCACAATGCCTTTGGGAGCGCTCCCACACGTCGTGGTGTCACTCCTCCACGCCCATCGCGTCCGTCGACGAGAGGTCCTCCCGGTGCATGTCTCACCCTTACGCGCCCGGCCCGTCCGCATCCGTCCCCGGTACGGGCGACGCGTGTCCAGAGCGTCAGCCGCCGCGCTGCTGTTCGCCGCGGCGCTGACGGTGCACGGCACGACCGCCGCCCTGGCGGTCGACCCCGGAGCCGAGCAGATCAGCAATGGCGACTTCACCGCCGGGACCGCCCCGTGGTGGTGGACGGCGAACGCCCCGGCGGCCGTGTCGGAGGGCCGGCTGTGCGCGGAGGTTCCCGCCGGCACGACGAACGCCTGGGACGTCATCGTCGGCCAGAACGACGTCCCGATCGTCGCGGGCGAGAGCTACGCGCTCTCCTACCGGGCCAGTTCGTCCGTGCCGCTGACCGTGCAGACCCGCGTCCAGGAGGCGGTCGAGCCGTACACGACGGCCCTGGCGACCGCGGACCCGGTGGGCTCCGAGGCCACCGAGGTCACCCGCACGTTCACCGCCCCGGTCGATCTCCCCTCGGCGTCCTTCCAGTTGCAGATCGGTGGTGGTGAGCGGGCGACGACGTTCTGCCTGGACGACGTGTCGCTGCGCGGCGGCGCCGAACCACCCGTGTACGTACCGGACACCGGGTCGCCCGTCCGCGTCAACCAGGTCGGTTACCTGCCGCACGGCCCCAAGCGCGGCACCGTGGTCACCGACGCCGACACCCCGCTGACGTGGACGGTGAGGGCAGGGGACGGCTCGACGGCGGCCGGCGGTACCACCGTCCCGCGGGGCGAGGACCCCAGCTCCCGGCAGCGGGTCCACACCTTCGACTTCGGCGGCCTGACCACCGCGGGCGACGGCTACACAGTCGAGATCGACGGCGGGACCAGCGAGCCGTTCTCGATCCGCGGGGACCTGTACGACGGGCTGCGCTCCGACGCGCTGGCGTACTTCTACCACAACCGCAGCGGCACTCCGATCGAGGCGGACCTCGTCGGTGAGGAGTACGCGCGCCCGGCCGGACACATCGGTGTCGCGCCCAACAGGGGCGACACGGACGTCCCCTGCCGGCCCGGTGTCTGCGACTACCGGCTGGACGTGTCGGGCGGCTGGTACGACGCGGGTGACCACGGGAAGTACGTGGTCAACGGCGGCATCTCGGTGGCCCAGCTGATGTCCACGTACGAACGCACCCTGACCGCCCCGGACGCCGAGTCGGCGGAGCTCGGCGACGGCGCGCTGCGGGTGCCCGAACGCGGCAACGGGGTGCCGGACATCCTGGACGAGGCGCGCTGGGAGATGGATTTCCTGATCCGGATGCAGGTACCGGCCGGTGAGCCCCTGGCGGGGATGGCGCACCACAAGATGCACGACGCCCAGTGGACGGGGCTGCCGATGAAGCCCCATCTCGATCCCCAGCAGCGCGAGTTGCACGCGCCGTCGACGGCCGCCACGCTGAACCTCGCCGCCACGGCCGCGCAGTGCGCCCGGCTCTACGCCCCCTTCGACAAGGACTTCGCGGACCGCTGCCTGCGGACCGCCGAGACCGCGTGGGCCGCGGCGGAGCAGCACCCGGACGTGTACGCCGATCCGGGCGACGGCACGGGCGGCGGCGCGTACGGCGACGACGACGTCAGGGACGAGTTCTACTGGGCGGCCGCCGAGCTGTTCACCACGACGGGCAAGGACACCTACCACCGGGCCGTGCTCTCCTCCGCGCTGCACGGTGACACCGACGCGGTCTTCCCGGCGGGGGGTGGCATCGCGTGGGGCTCCACCGGAGGACTGGGTGTGCTCACCCTGGCCACCGTGCCGAACGGTCTGACCCCGGCGCAGCTCGGCGAGGTGCGTTCCGTCGTCACCGCGGGCGCCGACCGCTATGCCGCACAGTCCCGCGCGCAGGTGTACGGACTCCCCTACGCGCCCGGGGGCGAGGACTACGTCTGGGGTTCCAACAGCCAGGTGCTCAACAACATGATCGTGCTGGCCACGGCCCACGACCTGACGGGCGGGGCCGCCTACCAGGACGCGGTGCTGAGCGGCATCGACTACCTGCTCGGCCGCAATCCGCTCAATCAGTCGTACGTCACCGGCTACGGCGAGCGGGACTCCCGCAACCAGCACCACCGCTTCTGGGCCCGTCAGTACGACGCCGCCCTGCCGAACCCGGCTCCCGGCTCGCTGGCGGGCGGGCCCAACCGTACAGCGGCGGCCTCGGGCGACCCGGTCGCGGCGGAGAAGCTGAGCGGCTGCGCCCCGGCCATGTGCTACGTCGACGACATCGGCTCCTGGGCGACCAACGAGATCACCGTCAACTGGAACGCTCCCCTGGCCTTCATCGCCTCCTACCTGGACGACGCGGGCGCGGGTGAACCGGCGGGCCCGGCGCGTTCGTGCAGGGTCACCTACACCTCACACCCGTGGAGCAGCGGTTCGACGGTGACGGTCCGCGTCGAGAACACCGGCACGGAGCCGGTCTCGCCGTGGTCGCTGACCTGGCTGCTCTCCGGCGACCAGCGGCTGAGCCACACCTGGAGCGCGGAGTTCTTGCAGTCCGGCCGTACGGTCAGCGCCGAGCCGCTGTCCTGGAACCGGACCCTGGCCCCGGGGACGGCCGTCGACTTCGGTTTCAACACCACCTCCGCGGGCCCTGCGCCGGATCCGGGAGCGTTCAAGCTGAACGGCCGCGCCTGCCGGTGACCGCCGGGGCGGGCCCGGGTGCGGCCGGCACCGGGGCGCCGCCGGACCCCTCGGTGGACCCACGCGGGTCCGCCGGGGCGGGCCCTTCCGTGGCGCGACGGGGAACGTCCGACGGGCAGGGCGGGACCGCGGAAAGGGAAGCGGGCGACGGCCCGGTCGTCGCTCAGCGCCCAGGGGATCGGCGAACCGGTCAGGCCGACTGCGACGGGGCCCGGGCGGTGTGCTCGGCGAGCAGCTGGGCGAGCAGCATCACGAGCACCCCGGCCCCCACGCCGCACAGGGTCCACAGCACCCGGTAGCCCTCGGCTGCATGGTGGGAGGGCTGCGGGAGGTCCACCAGGACGAGCACTCCGGCGGCCACGGCCGCGCTGCAGAGCGCGTAGTTCCAGAAGCGGATCGCCACGGCGTGCATCAGCAGGAAGAGCGCGACCACGCCGAGTGCGCGGTCCACCGAGAGCAGCCTGAGCCCGTGTTCGCCGGAGGGCAGGAGCAGCAGCAGCGCAGCGGCGACGGCGCCGATCAGTGCTCCGGCAAGACGCTGTGCGGCCACGCGTGTGCTCTGCTCCAGACTCGGCTTCATCGCGACGACGGCCGCAACCGGCAGCCAGTAGCCGTGCGAGAGGTCCAGCCCGAAGGCCGCTGCGGTGGTGCCGGCCATGACCAGGGCGCGGATCAGCACGAACACGATCACCGGCCGGGTCAGCTTCCGGTGCCCGGTGTCACCGGGGATCTCCGCGACCGGCCGGGGCCGTTCCTGGCGGCCACGGATCAGGCGGCCGGCGAGGACCAGCGCGATCCACAGCGCCGATCCTCCGGTCCAGGCGAGCACCTGGGCCCAGGTCTCGCTCGTCAGCAGGGGATGGCGGTGGAGGCCGGACGCCACTCCGAGGGTGACGATCAGCCAGATGTTGAGCAGCAGGGCGGCCACGAACCTGTGTACGCCGAACACGATCGTCAGGCCGGTGGCCAGGGTGACCGCGAAGGCGGCGAGGACCAGCCAGCCCCAGGCGGCTCCGCCGATACCGAAGCCCAGGGCGGTCACGCCCGCGCCGGCCAGCCCGAACACGGCGATGTGCGAAGCGCGGTGGCCGTAGCCGCCTCCCGGATCGGCCAGTGCCGCGAACAGCAAGCCGAACAGGGCGCTGATCAGGTACTGCTCGTGTCCGATCGTCCAGAAGACGACCAGCACCACCAACGCGGCGTCCGCGAACATGACCGCCCGGGGCCAGTTGATCCCCGTGGCGTCGAGCTCGAACACCTTCGCCAGCCGGCCGAGGGCCCTCGCTGTGCGCGTGCTCCGCCCCCGTGTGCGCTCACCGGCCATGGCCACCCTCGCCCGTCTCCGTCATGAGGTACGCCGCTCCCCGAACCGTGATCGGCAGCCGTGCCCGATCAGCCGTGCCGACACGCTCAGGGTGGCGACCGCACCGACCGGAACACCTCATTGCGCCGAAGGCGGCATGTCGCACATCATCGGACTCCCCGCACCTCCGAACGGTCCGTGGACCGCTGTCCGGTGTCCCGCCCGGAGACCGCGTCGGCGGGACGGCGCGGATCAGCGGCGCAGGAGGTGACGCGTCGGACGGGCGCAGGCCGCGTCCTCGATGGTCCCCCGTGTCCGGGCGACGGTGTCCCACCGGGTTCCGTCCCGTGCCGGGCGGGAGGATGGCCGTATGACGACACGACCGACGATCGTCCTCGTACGCGGGGACATCACCGAGCAGCACGCCGATGTCCTGGTCAACGCCGCCAACTCCTCGCTCCTCGGCGGCGGAGGCGTGGACGGCGCGATCCACCGGCGCGGCGGCCCCGAGATCCTCTCCGCCTGCCGTGACCTGCGGGCCTCGCACTACGGCAAGGGACTTCCGACCGGACAGGCCGTGGCGACGACGGCCGGACGGCTGCACGCACGGCACGTGGTGCACACGGTGGGGCCGGTCTGGTCACCCACGCAGGACCGTTCCGCGTTGCTGGCCTCCTGCTACGAGGAGTCGCTGCGGGTGGCGGCGGAGCTGGGCGCCCGGACGGTCGCCTTCCCGGCGCTCTCCACGGGCGTCTACGGCTGGCCGCTCGACGACGGGGCCCGGATCGCCGTGCGGAGCGTGCGTGCGGCCGCGCGTCCTCCGGTCACCGAAGTCCGGTTCGTGCTCTTCGACGAGGAGGCGTACGCACGGTTCGACGAGGCGCTGGCGGCGTAGGCCGGGCGCCTCGGGCCCGTCCGCGGCGGGGCGGGGCTTCACCCGCCGTAAGGTCGCCGGTGGTACAGGACGGCCGTACGGGCGCCGGCGTCGCGGGGCCGGTACGCGGCTCACGGGGCGGGCCGCCGCGCTCACGGCCGGCCGGCCTCCGCCGGGCGGGAGTGCACGCTCACGGCGTAGCCGCATCCGTCCTCGTAGGGATCCCCGCCCCACGTGGCGTGGCGTTGCCGCAGGGTCAGGCCGGCGTCGGCGCACCAGCGGTCGAAGTCGGCGAGCGTCAGGGGCGGTTCGGGCAGTGGCAGGTGTGCGGCGTCCAGCCCCATGCCGGTGACCAGCAGACCGCCGGGCCGCAGGGCGGCGGCGAGGTGGCGGACGACCGTCGGTTCGGTGCCGGCGGCCAGCAGGGGGACGACGTTCCCGGCGGCGAGCACCAGGTCGAACGCCGACTCCAGGCCGAGGGCGTCCAGTCGGGCCAGGTCGCCGTGGAGCCACCGCTGTCCGGGGGCGTCCCGGCGCGCGACGTCGAGCATGGAGGAGTCAATGTCCACGCCGGTGCAGTGGTGGCCCAGTTCGGCGAGCCGGATCGCGATCCGGCCGGTGCCGCAGCCGGCGTCGAGGACCCGGGCCGCGGGCGGCAGCAGCGCGGCGCAGAACGTGGCCTCGCCGTGGACGTCCTGCCCCGATGCGGCGAGCCGCGCGAAGCGCTGAGCGTACTCCTCCCCCGCCCGGCCGCCGGTCAGTTCCGCCCAGCGGTCCTGGTGTCCCGTCATGTTCAGCGTGCCCTCCGGTCGGCCTCACCCCACGGGAGCGAGAAGGTGTCTTCGCAGTTCGGCGGTACCGGCCGCCGCCGCGCGGCACAGTGAACCGTGCGGGGCCGTCGAAGGCAAGCAGCGGCCCCACTCCCGTGGACGGGTGCCCTCTACCGTGCACGGCCCCCGCTCCCGTGGACGGCGGGCACGGCGCGGGGCACCGCCGGTGACCACCGGCCCTCGGTGGAGGCGCATGGGTGACCACCGGCCCTCGATGGAGGCGCATGCCGGATCGTCGTACCGCCTGAGTACGATCGCCTACGCCGGTCCGAGTACCAGAGGGGTTGTCCGCCGCGTGCGGCGCCGAGAGGGTGGATCCATGCGCCGAATACTGCTGCTCGCACCGCTGTTGCTGCTCACCGTCGGCTGCGGAACGGTCGTGCGGTCGTCCGCGGACGAGGCGACGGACTCCGCGCGGGAGGTGGCGCGGAAGGCGGGCGAGCGGCTCTACGGTCAGCGTCCGCGCACGGCGGAGGAGGTCGGGCGTTCCGCCGCCGGTCTCGACGGGGTGGAGGTGCTGCGGGTGACGGGGACCTCGACGCACGAGGGGGACGGCGTCGACGTGGTCGTCCGCACGTCCGGCACGGCGTACAACGGCTGGCTCGACCCTCAGGAGGTCGACGCGCAGCGCTGTTTCACCCTGCGGGTGTCCCCCGCGGCGGAGTGGGACGAGGACCCCGTCGACGTGGACTGTCCGGACGGCCCCGCCCTGACCTTCGCCCGGCCGTCCGCGCCTCCCCGGCTGCCGGCGGAGGAACTGCGCGCCGCGCTCCCCCAGGTGCCGGAAGACGGCGAGGCCGACGAGGCCGAGGTGCGCGGCGCCCTCGCCGGCCTGGACCTGCCTCCGTCGGTCCGTACCGAGGTGAAGACGGACGACGGGCGGATCGGAGTGATCCTGTCGGTGCAGGGCAACGGCTTCGACCCGCAGGACTGCGTGCTCGCCCGGGTCGGGCCCGGTGACACGGTGGTGTGGGTGCCGCCCACCGTGCAGCGGATGCCCGGAGAGGGCGGATGCACCGTCGGCAACGCCCTCGACCCCGCGGCCGTACCGCACTGACCGGCTCTCCGCCGCGGGATGCCGGCCTGCCCGCCCCGTCCGGTGGGCAGCCGAGCGACCGCTCCCGGTCCGTCCGTGCGGCCGCCGTACGGTGTTCGTGCGAACGTCACCCACGAACCATCAGTTAAGGTTAGCCTGACCTAAGTAACGATGAGTGGGGTTCTCCACGCCGCACGGCGGCCGGTGCACCGCGGATCCGACGGGGAGCCCTCCGCTTCGGCCCCGGCCGCACAACACGCCGGGGCCGTCGGAGTTCCGCCCTCACGGGGAGCCTCGCACCGGGCGAGCGCGTGATGAGCGGAACAGGGGCAGGGATGCAGTCACTCAGTGCCGTGCGGGCGGAGGCCCCGAGCGCAGCCGTCCGGGGTCCGCTTCCGGGGGACCGGCTGGAGCGGCTCCGGGGCACGGTCGTCGTGATCAAGTTCGGCGGAAACGCCATGGTGGACGAGCGGCTGGAGCGGTCCTTCGCACAGGACGTCGTGGCGCTGCGGCGTGCCGGTCTCCACCCGGTGGTCGTGCACGGCGGCGGTCCGCAGATCAGCACGATGCTCGAACGGCTCGGCCTGGAGGTGCGCTTCGAGGCGGGCCTGCGGGTGACGACCCCGGAGGTGATGGATGTCGTGCGGATGGTGCTGACCGGGCGGGTCCAGCGCGACCTGGTGGGTGCGATCAACGCGCACGGACCCTACGCGGTGGGCCTCTCGGGTGAGGACGCGCACACCATGACGGCCGTCCGGCGAACGGCCCGGGTGGACGGCCGGCCCGTGGACATCGGACTGGTCGGCGATGTCGTCGACGTGCGGACGGACACCGTCCGCACGCTTCTGGAGCAGGGCCGCGTTCCCGTCGTCTCCCCGGTGGCGCGCGGGACGGACGGGCAGGTCTACAACATCAACGCCGATCTGGCGGCGTCGGCCCTGGCGATCGCGCTCGACGCGGAGAAGCTGGTGGTGCTGACGGACGTGGAGGGGCTGTACGCGGACTGGCCGCACAGCACCGAGGTGATCCGGCGGATCACGGTCGAAGAGACCGAGAGGCTGCTGCCGGAGCTGACGAGCGGCATGCTCCCCAAGATGGACGGGTGTCTGCGGGCCGTCCGTGCCGGGGTCCGCAGCGCGCACATCCTGGACGGCCGTGTCCCCCACTCCGCGCTGCGCGGGATCGTTTCCGACGGCACCGTGGGAACCACCGTGGTCCGGGACCCGGCGGTCCGACCCGCCTGACCCCCTCCGGCACGGTCGCGGCACGGCACCGGTGCGTCTCCCGACGGGGAGCGGGCGGGGCGCGCGAGGCATCGGATCCCGCAGGCTCTACGGCGGGCGGGCCCGGGTGTCCGGGCGGGCGCACTCCGGCCGCGCCCTCCCTCGCCCGTACGGGTGGGCGGACTCACCCCTTCGGCACAGTCACACGGCGTTCCGGCGGCGGGGCGGAGAGGCTGGGCCGTGCCGGTGAGGACGGGAGCACGGCGCCGTGCGGTGCGGCAGACGATCAGTGCCGAAGCGGAGGGCAGGGCGTTCATGCCGGGACCGAAACGACCGTCGCGCGTCAACCGGCGCCGGGGTGACCGGGGAGCGACGGACCAGATGGTGCGGACGCTGCTGCGGCGTCGCAAGAAGGCCCTGGCCGCCGAGGACGTGACGGTCACCGATCCGCCGAAGGTGCGCCGCGCGGTGACGGCGGCGGCGCTCGGCAACACCATGGAATGGTTCGACTTCGGTGTCTACGCCTATCTCGCGGGCACCCTCGGCAAGGTCTTCTTCCCGTCGAGTTCGCCGGGCGCGCAGGTGGTCTCGACCTTCGCGACCTTCGCCGCGGCCTTCCTCGTCCGTCCCCTCGGCGGGTTGGTCTTCGGCCCGCTCGGTGACCGGGTGGGGCGTCAGAAGGTGCTGGCCGTCACCATGATCATGATGGCGGCGAGCACGTTCGCGGTCGGGTTCCTCCCCTCGTACGCCACGATCGGCTTCGCCGCCCCGCTGCTTCTGCTGGTGTGCCGTCTGGTGCAGGGCTTCTCCACCGGTGGCGAGTACGCGGGCGCCACGACCTACATCGCGGAGTACGCGCCGGACACGCGCCGCGGCTTCCTGGGGAGCTGGCTGGACTTCGGGACCTTCGTCGGCTATTCACTGGGCTCCGGCCTGGTCACCGTGCTGACCGCCGTGATCGGTACGGACGGCCTGACGGACTGGGGCTGGCGGATCCCGTTCTTCGTCGCGGGGCCACTGGGGCTGATCGGCCTCTACATGCGGCTGAAGCTGGAGGAGACCCCCGTCTTCCAGCGCGAGGAGGAGGCCCAGGCCGAAGCCCTGTCCGAAGGGGACCCGGTCGAGCAGGCGCGCCAGTCCGGCAAGGGCCGGCTCAAGGAGATCTTCACCCGGCACTGGCAGGCCGTGCTCATCTGCATGGGCCTGGTGCTGCTCTACAACGTCACCAACTACATGGTGACGTCCTATCTGCCGACGTACATGTCCGACACCCTCGGCGAACCGGAGACGACGTCGCAGCTCCTGGTCCTCGGGACGATGCTGCTCGTGGTGCTGACCATCACCACGGTCGGCAGGTCGTCGGACCGGTGGGGCCGCCGCCCGGTCTTCATGGCCGGGAGCGTGGCGCTCGTCGTGTGCGCGATCCCCGCCTTCCTGCTGATCCGGGAGGGCGGCATCCTGCTGCCGGCGATCGGGTGCGCCGTCCTCGGGCTGCTGCTGGTCTGCTTCGCCGGGACGTCGGCCTCGACGCTCCCGGCGCTGTTCCCGACACGCATCCGCTACGGAGCCCTGTCGATCGCCTTCAACATCTCCGTGTCGCTCTTCGGCGGCACCACCCCGCTGGTCACCTCCGCGCTCGTCGAGACGACGGGCGACGACATGATCCCGGCCTACTACCTGATGGTCGCCGGTGCGATCGGGCTCGTCTCCTCCCTCTTCCTGCACGAGACGGCGGGCAAGCCACTGCGCGGGTCGGGGCCCATGGTGGAGACCGCGGAGCAGGCCCGGGTGCTCGTCGCGCGCAGCAGGACCCGGGCGGGACGGCAGGCGCGGGACGTGTGGATCCGGATGCGGCATCCGTGGAGCCGTGACGGGAACAGGCGCTGACGGACCGGAAGGGCCGGGGGCGGACCGGAAGGGCCGGGGGCGGACCGGAAGGGCCGGGGGCGGACCGGAAGGGCCGGGGGCGGACCGGAAGGGCCGGGGGCGGACCGGAAGGGCCGGGGGGACCGGGAGCCGTCTCTCTTCAGGTTGGCTTCAGGTGGGATCGTTAGCGTGGATCGCATGATCGACAGCGGCGTGACGCGATGGGCGACCGACCTGATGAGCGCACTGGGGGCGCCGGGTGCGGGGCTGGCCATCGCGCTGGAGAACATCTTCCCGCCGCTGCCCAGTGAGGTGATCCTCCCGCTGGCCGGCTTCACCGCGGGGACCGGTGGGATGAGCCTCTGGGCCGCCCTGGTGTGGACGACCGCCGGATCGGTCGTCGGGGCACTCGCGCTGTACGGGATCGGCGCCGCCCTGGGCCGCGACCGCACCGTCCGGCTCGCGTCCAAGGTCCCGCTGGTCAAGGTCACGGACATCGAGAGGACGGAGGCGTGGTTCGAACGCCACGGCACCAAGGCGGTCTTCTTCGGGCGGATGATCCCGGTGTTCCGGAGCCTGATCTCCGTCCCGGCCGGCGTCGAGCGCATGCCCCTTCCGGTCTTCCTCGCGCTGACCACCCTGGGCAGCGCACTGTGGAACACGGCGTTCGTCCTGGCCGGGTACTTCCTGGGCGACCGGTGGGAGGTCGTCTCCGGATACGTCTCCACCTACTCCACGGTCGTCGTCACGGCGGCGGCCCTCGCCCTCCTCGTGTTCCTCGGGGTGCGGATCTCCCGGAGGTCCGGCACACGGGGGACGGACGAACAGGCATCGGCCGCGACCCGGACGGCGGAGGAACGCCCGGCGTACGGACATCCGCCCGCGCAGGAGGAATCACCGGCCGGCCAGGACCGGGGCTGAGGAGCCCGCGCCCGGGGTCCCCCGGGCCGGCCCTGAGCGCTCCGGGCCGTCGCCGGGCCCTCTCCCGCCTCCGGGGCCGCCTGCTCAGAGCCGGATGACGACGAGCGCGATGTCGTCGTCGGCGCCTCCTTCGACGCCGAGGCGGTCCAGCAGCACGTCGGCGAGTCGGTCGGGGGCGCGGCCGCCCTCCTGGGCGAGGGCGCGGGTCAGCCGGGCCAGGCTGACGTCGATGTCCTCGTCACGGCGCTCGATGAGGCCGTCGGTGTACATCACGAGCGTGTCGCCGGGGGTGTAGGACAGACCCGCCTGCGGGCGGGGCACGTGGTGGGGGCGGGCGCCCAGCGGCGGATCGGTCGCCTGGTCGAGCAGGTCGCAGGACCCGTCGGAGTGCCGGAGTACCGGCGGGGGGTGTCCTGCGCTGCTGTAGATGATCAGTTCGCTGCGGGTGTCGATGAGGACCTTGACCGCGGTGGCGGCCGTCGCGCCGTCCAGGGAGCGGGCGTAGAGGCCGAGGACCTCCAGCGCCTGGGCCGGGCTGGGGATGGCCCGGATGACCGCGCTCAGGGCGCTGCGGAGCATGCCCATGACCGCGGCGGCGTGCAGGCCGTGGCCGACCACGTCCCCGACCGCGGCTGCGTAGCGGTCCGGGGGCAGGTCGACGACGTCGTACCAGTCCCCGCAGACGTTCAGCGAGGTGGTCGCCGGCCGGTAGCGCACGGCGATGTTGTCGTCGTGGCGGTCCAGGTCGGGGACGGAGAGCATGGCTTCCTGCAGGGTGACGGCGACCTGCCGTTCCCGGGCGTGCGCGGACCGCAGTTGCTGGTTCAGCCGGTAGAGCTCGCCCGCCCGGGCGTACAGCTCGGCCGCCATGCCCTCCTCCCGCTCGGTGAACTCCTCGGTGAGCCGGCGGGCCCGGCGTGAGAGCGCGAAGTCCGTGACGTCCTCGGCTCGTTGGACGATCCACTTCACCGCGCCGTCGGCCCCGGCGATCGGCGTGTGGATCGCGGACCACCAGCGCTCCTCGAATCCGCCCGGCTGGTCGGGGGCGGGGATGTCGTACCGCTGCAGCACCAGGGTGTCCGGCTCCCCGCTCCTCAGCACGCGGCGCAGGGACGCCTTCAGGTTCTGCTCGGCGTCACCCGGCAGGCCCGGGCGCTCCGGCAGGGCGTCGAAGAAGTACTTCCCGACGAGTTCGGCTCTGGTCCGCCGGGTGGTGTGCAGGTAGGCCGCATTGACGTAGGTGATGTCGAGGTCCGTGTCGAGGATCAGATACGGACTCGGGGTGGCGTCGAAGAACGCGCCCAAGTCGATGTCCGCCGTCATCACACGCTCTCCGCGTCTGTGAGCGAGACTCCTTGCTCCTCCAATCTACGCGCGATCCGGTGTCCGGGCTCGGGCTCCGGGGCGGGACGCGGACGACGACCGCGCGGGACCGCCGCCGACCCGGTGGATCCCGGTGCGCGGCCGGGCACCGGGTCCTCGTCACCTTCCCTGCCACCGGGCTCGCCGCCGGTGGCACGGCACACCGGACGTCGCTCTCCTCCGTCCCCGGGCCCGGCCGGCGCGGGCGCGTACGGTCCCCCGCCGGACGGGCGCGGGAGGTCAGCCGGTGTAGACCTCGGCGCGGTCGATGCTGACGAACGAGGCGCCGGCCCGGTCGTTGTGTTCCCCGGTGACCCGGATCCTCAGGGTGTGCCGGCCGTGCGCGAGCACGGGGCTGAGGTAGTGCAGCGTCTCGCCGGTGCGCGGAGAGCCGTAGAGGTCCAGGCGCTGTTCCGGACCTCCGTCGACGCTCAGTGCGGCGATGCCGTTGCCGGTGTCGTGGACGGACAGCAGGGCGATACGGGTGCCGGTGAAGGTGTAGGTCGCGGTGTTGCCCGGAACGTCGCTCCAGTGGTCGTCGCCCCAGAAGCACTGGGTGGCGCATCCGGTACCGGAGTTCCAGGTGCCCGTGTAGGAGACGGTCCCGTCGCCGCTCGACCGCCCGTCGTCGTTGATCCAGTAGGCGCCCGGCCCGGGGTCCCCGGAGGGCAGGTCCTGGGTGGCTCCGAGAGCGACGGGGCGGCCGAAGTCGGGGCTGCCGTCGGCCTTCCAGGTGAACTTCTGCGCCCGGGTGGTGCGGTTGCTGTAGGTGGAGACGGACGTCGTCTTCGCGTGGTAGACGATCCAGTCCTCGGTGCCGTCCGGGGAGCGGAAGAACGCGTGGTGGCCGGGCCCGTAGACGCCCCGGTCGTCGGCCCGGGAGAACACCGGGCCCGGATGCTGCTTCCAGTTCCCGGGCACGAGGGGATCGGCGGCCGACGGCAGGGACAACATCTGGATCTGGTAGTCGGGCTTGCCGGTGTCGCAGGCGGAGTAGGTCATCCAGGTCCGGCCGTTCCGGTAGAGGAACTCGGGCCCCTCGCGGACCTCCGGGCACCCGCCTGCGCCGTCGATGGCGACGGCGTTGCCGGAGACGGTGTACGGGTTGGACATCGGGGCGAGGTTCAGGCCGTTGTGCTGGTACTGGTTGATCCCGCTGTAGGCCAGGTAGAGACGGCCGTTGTGCTGCAGGATGCCGGCGTCGATGGCGAAGTCGTTCGCGTGGTTGGGCGGCGCGAGCTTGGCCTTGAAGTGGTAGGGCCCGGTCGGGTCGTCCCGGTCGGACTCCAGGACGTACAGGCGGTGATGGTCGTCCACCCCGTCGTCGGCCGTGTAGTAGAGGTACCAGCGGTCTCCGAACCGGTAGAACTCCGGGGCCCAGATGTTGCGGTTCCGGGTGGTGTCGGAATCGGTCCAGACGGTGACCGGGTTCGCGGTGAGCAGCGTGCCCAGCGAGGGTGAGCGCCACATCCGGATGCTGTCGCCCTGGGTGGCGGTCAGGTAGTACATCCCGTTCCACTGCGTCATGAAGGGGTCGGGACCGGTGTTCAGCGGATTGCGGAACGTGCCGGAGGCGGCGGCCGGTGCCGCCGGAACCGTGCCGTCCGCGCCCGCCGTCGCCAGCGGCGCACCGCTCAGCAGGCCGGTCAGCAGGGCGAGGAGCGCGACCAGGACCGCGGACCAGCGGCGGAGGACCCGGGGGCGGGACGATGCGTGGGGGGGCGCGCATGGATGGCTCCTTAGGGCGGGAGAAGCTCGTTCCAGCTGGGAGGGCGCTGCACTATTACAACGATGTAACCGGGAGGAACACGGTAGGGAAGGCCGATGGCGGTGTCAACGGCGGGTGACGGGACGGATGCTCGGCCTCTCCCGGCGGGTGGCGGGCCGGATCGCCGGCCCGCGCCGGTGGGTGACCGCGGCGCAAGCACCCCCGAGGGGCGCGGAGTTACGGGAGCGGCGGGGTGACGGTCCTGCCGGGGACGGCAGGACCGGGCCCCTCCGCGCGGACCACCCGGTGTAGCTCTCGTACGGCCCAGGGGCGCGCGCGCTCAGCGGGTGGGGCCGTTCCCCTCCTCGCGGTACAGGTCGATGGCGAGGGCGACCGCGGCGTGGGTGGCCGGGTGCGCGTCCTGGCGGCGCCAGATGAGGTGGACGGGCACCGGCGCGGCGTCCCGCAGGGGTCGGTACGTGATGCCGTCCCGCCGGTACTGGGCGGCGGTGGCCTGGGGGGTGACGCCGACACAGCGGCCGGTGGCGATCGCGGCGAGCCAGTCGTCGATGTCGTGGATGTGCTCCACGGCGGGCCGCTCCGTGCCGGACCACAGATTCAGGGTGGTGGTCCCGGTGCGGCGGTCGATGACCAGGGTGCGGCCGGCGATCTCGTCGATACGGATGCTGCGGCGACGGGCCCAGGGGTCGTCGGAGGCCAGGGCGACGACGCGTCGTTCATGGCCGACGAGCGCGTGCGACCAGGGCCGGAGGTCGAGTGGGGCGCGGATGACGGCGAGGTCGCACAGCCCTTCGGCGAGCCCGCCGGTGGGGGCGTTCCGCCGGACGAGCCGGAGCTCCGTCCCGGGGTGGGCGTGGTGCCAGCGGCGTTGGAACTCGGTGGTGTGCCGGCCGAAGGCGGACCAGGCGTGGCCGAGGTGCAGACGGGCGTGCCCTGCCGCCGCCTCGGTGACGAGTTCCTCGGCGCCGGACAGCAGGAGCCGGGCGCGGGCGAGGACCTGCACTCCGGCGGGGGTGGGCGCGACGGCCCGACTGGTGCGGTGCAGCAGCCGCACACCGAGGATCCGTTCCAGGGCCAGCACGGTGCGGGAGACCGCGGCCTGCGAGACGCCCAGCGCGATCGCGGCGTCGGTGAAGCTGCCCGCGTCGACGACGGCGGTCAGGCACCGCAGGTGCTTCAGCTCCATCTCCGCGGAGAACCCTCGGCTCGTATCCATACGCTGAGCGTATCGACACCCGCACTGATGCATTTTGCGCATGGGCCGGGGACCCGCACGGTGAGCGCATGGTGCTGAAGACCTCGGGGAGTGCCCCCGCACAGGCTCATGTGGCAGTCGGCAAGGACCCGTCCGCGAGCGGCGCGGGCCGCCTCGGAGGGATCGCGCTGATGCTGGGCAGCGGTCTGTCCAACCAGGTCGGGGCGTCGGTGGCGGCTCTCGCCTTCCCGGTGATCGGCCCGGCGGGGGTCGTCGCGGTACGCCAGTGGGTGGCGGCCGGGGTGCTCTGGGCCGTCGGCAGGCCGCGCCCGCGGTCGTTCACCTCGGCGCAGTGGCGGCCGGTCCTGGGGCTGGCCCTGGTGTTCGCCGCGATGAACCTGTCCCTCTACACGGCCGTCGACCGCATCGGGCTCGGGCTGGCCGTGACGCTGGAGTTCCTCGGGCCGCTGACGGTCGCCCTCGCCGGATCCCGCCGGCGGAAGGACGCCCTGTGCGCCCTGGCGGCGGCCGGCGCGGTGGTGGTGCTGGCCCGCCCCTCCCCCTCCACGGACTACGCGGGCATCGGTCTGGCGCTGCTGGCCGCGGTGTGCTGGGGCTGCTACATCATGCTCAACCGCACCGTGGGCAGGCGTCTGCCCGGCCTGGAGGGCTCGGCGGCGGCCGCGGTCGTCTCGGGCGCGCTCTATCTGCCCGTCGGCGTCCTCGTGCTCTGGTGGCGTCCCCCGACGCCGGCCGCTCTCGGCTGCGCCCTGGCCGCCGGAGTGCTGTCCTCGGCCGTACCGTTCCTGGCCGACCTGCTGGCGCTGCGGCGCGTACCGGCGCAGCTCTTCGGGGTGTTCATGAGCGTCAATCCGGTCTACGCCGCCGTGGTGGGCCTGATCGTGCTGGACCAGCAGCTCGCCCCGGCCTCCTGGGCGGCCGTCGTCGTGATCGTCGGGGCCAACACCGTCGCCCTCAGCGGTCGCCCGCCCGCGGTGAGGGACGGGAAGGGCGCGTGACCGGGCCGGGCGGTACGGCCCGGCCCAGAGGGTCCCGCGCACCCCGTCGCCGGCCTACCCCTTCCGGTCCGCGTCGAGTGCGGTGACGCCGTCCTCCCAGCGTGCGCGACGCTCGGTGAGGGACTGGTCCCACCACGGGGTGCCGCGCTCACCGAGCGCCACCTTCGCCGTCTGCACCCGGCTCCGGGCCAGCTTCTCGGCCGCCGGATCGTCCGCACGGCGCGCGGCGGCCACCGCGCGCCGTGCGGCCATCAGGTGGTGGCGCAGGCGGGACGCGGCCTCCTCGGGGATCTCCGGGTCCGTCGCCCGCCATTTCCGGCCCTTCACCACGATGTACCGACCGTCGGGGGTCCGGTCCGGCTGCGCAGCTGAGTCCATGGCCTCATGCTGCCCCACCCGTACGGGAGCGTGCGTCCGGCCGCACGCGCGGCGGCCCGGCGGTCCTCCGAGGCTCAGCCGGTCGACTCGTCCGGCACGGGGTGCTCCGGGTGGACCCCCGCGTGGCGCGGGGAGTCGCGGCCCGATCCGGCCTCGTCGAGATCGGGCGCGTCCGTCCCGGCCGCGGAGTCCGGGTCCGGCGCACCGGGCGGGACGATCACGTCGAGGGCGTCCTCGCCCTCCTGGACCTGCTGGTCGGGCATGTCCGCCGGTATCGGCGGCGGGCTGGGCTCCGCCCCTGCGTAGGCGGTTCCCTGGGGCCTGCGGTCGGTCATGCGGTCACTCCCGTCGGTACGCGCCCCTCCTCGTGCGGGGGGAGCCGGTTCGCACGTCGTCGCGTACCCCCTGGACACCGGACGACGCACCCCGCTCCCGCAGGGAGCAGGCGAGGTGCGGTGCGGGACCGCCCGGTGATCCGCCGCGAGGACCGCGAGCGGGCTCCGGGAACAGGGCCCGTACACGGCGCCGCCGGGGACGCCGGCCCCTACGTCCGGCAGGAGGCCCAGCCGCAGACGGTCTCCGCTTTCAGCTGCGACGACCACCGGCACGGCACTCGCCGCACACCCCGCGAGACCCCTCGGCCGGCCGACGAGCCGGGCCAGGAGCCGGACAGCCCCGGTGACGACGGCCCACCACATGCCCCGGTCCGGCACGGGCCGTCTCCTCGCGGCACCACGACGCGTGCGTGGCCCTCCCGCCCGGACCGCCTCAGTCGAGGCAGAACTCGTTGCCCTCGACGTCCCGCATCCCGATGCAGGACTCGTTGTCCTCGTCGGCCACCAGCACGCGCTCGCACACGGCGCCGAGCGCGACCAGCCGGGCGCACTCGGCGCGGAGCACGGCGAGGCGCTCCTCGCCCACGAGCCCGGTGCCCGCCCGCACGTCGAGGTGGACCCGGTTCTTGACGGCCTTGCCTTCCGGGACCCGCTGGAAGTACAACCGCGGGCCCGCGCCGGTGGGATCGGAGCAGGCGAACCACGCTCCCCGCTGCTCCGGGGGCAGCGACCCGTTGTACGCGTCCCAGGTGGCGAAGCCCTCCGGCGGCGGCGGTGCGACGTAGCCCAGCACCTCGCACCAGAAGCGGGCGACGCGCTCGGGATCCGCGCAGTCGAAGGTGATCTGGACCTGCTTGATCGACGGCATCGGACCACGATAGCGGTGCCCGCGGTGCACGCCTCAAGTGAATTTCCCGGTGAGCGGGCCGCGTTCACGTCCCGGGGGCCGGTGCGCGCCGGACGGGCATCATCGTGTCGACGGCGTCCTGCGCCAGGTGGTCGAGGACCAGCCGGCCGACCAGAGCCGGTTTCTCCAGGGGGACGAGGTGGGAGGCGCCGGGGACGACGGCGAGCCGGGCCCCGGGGACCGCGCGGTACAGCGCGATCGTGTGCTCCAGCGTCATCATGTCGTCGTCACCGGCCATGACGAGCAGCGGTGCCTCGACACGCTTCAGGTCCTCGGTGGTGAGCGTCGGCTGGGTACGCCACAGGGCGATGACCTTCGCCGCCGCCACCGGCCAGTGGCCGGGGCCGTCCGGGGAGACCGCCTCGTACAGCTCCCGCAGGAGGGCGAGGTCGGCGCTCTCCGGTGTCATCGCGTCGAGCATCGCGGGTTCGGCGAAGCACTCGGAGGACGGGCGGAAATTGGCGCCGATCACGGCGGCGCCGCGGACGAGGTCCGGCCGGGCGATGGCCGTGAGCAGGGCGACGACGCCTCCGTCGCTCCAGCCCACCAGACGGGCCGGTCCCCGCACGACCGTCTCGACGAAGGCCACCGTGTCGTCCGCCATGTCCTGGTAGGAGAGCGGACCGGGGACATCGGGGGTGTGCCCGTGCGCGCGCCGCTCGGGCAGGAGGACCTGATGGGCGGCGGCCAGGCCGTCCCGCAGCGCGCCCCAGGTGTCGTTGGTGCAGAGGCCGCCGTGCAGGAGGACGAGCGGCTCACCGCTGCCCTCGGACTCGTACCAGGTCCTGACGCCGGGGAGGTCCACGTGGTCGCCCATGTCCCCGTCCTTTCCGGACCGCGGTCCTCCCCGGCCAGTGTGCGCCGCGGCCCGTACGGCCGCCAGGCGGACCGGCGAGCCGGCCGGGGCCTGCCGGACGGGCGTTCCGCCGGGTGCCGTCCGACGTGTGCGGCCGCTCCGGTCCGGTGGAGCGGCCGCACGGCGGCGGCCGGGGTGACGGCGTGTCAGTGGCCGGGGACGACTCCCGACAGCTCGTTGGTGCTCTTCGGCAGGGTCACGGAGGCGCGCTTCTTGCCGCTCTCCAGGTCGATGGCGTGCAGGGCGCTCTTGCTGGGGTCGGAGACGTACGCGGTGTGGTCGCGGACGAAGAGCGTGGGACGGGGCTGCTGCCAGTCCAGCGGCTCCTGCCACTCGCCGACGGCGGGGATCTTCTTCTCCACGTCGCCCGTCTCGGGGTCGATGACGTGGACCGCTCCGTCGGTGCCGAGGACGAGGGCCTCGCCGTGCGGGCCACGGGCGAGCGAGCGGAACGAGTAGCTCGTGCCGAGGTCGACGATGCGGAGCTTCGCCGTCCTGGTGTCGATCAAGGAGATCCTGGTCGGCCGTTCCAGTTCGGCCTCAGGGTCGGTCTTGTAGTCGCCGAGGAGGACCGGGGATTCCTCGCTGCCGGCCTGGTTGCCGATCCGTCCGTACGCGTCGGGGGCGTCGACCTTGGTGAACCTGCCGTCCTTGTAGATCAGTACGCCGTCCTCGCAGCCGACGGCGACCGCCTCCCCCTGGGCCGCGGCCTCACCGTGGACACCGGGGCAGTTCTCGTTGCGGGCGGTCTCCTTGCCGTCCTTGTCGAGGACGAGCGCTCCGGTGCGCTTCTCCTCGGTGCCCAGGGTGCTGAGGAGTTCGCCGTTGCTGAGTTCGATGGCGACGCCGTGGTGGGCCTCGGCCGAGGTGTAGGTGCGCCCCGCGGGCTTCTTCCCCTTGCCGAGCTCGGCGGGGTCGAAGACGTTCACCTTGCCGGTGCCGTCGGTGAAGAGGACCGTCTTCCCCGCGTGGCGGACGACGTGGCCGGGCTTGGCGCCGTCGTAGGTGATGTCGGTCAGGGTCTGCCCGGTGGCGTCCAGGATCCTGAAACCGGCGTCGGTGGAGATCACCACGTGGTCGTCGTCCCCTGCGGGGTTGACGCGGTTGAAGCCGGGGAGCTCGATGGTCTTGGCGAGCTTCAGGCTCCCCCCGTCGAGGATGTAGAGACCGCCGTCGTAGCCGGCGACGAGCGGGTCGGCCACCGGGGCGGCGGACCCACCGGCCGGCGTCTCCTTCGCCTTCGCGTCGGAGGAGGATCCGGTGTCCCCTCCGCACGCCGTCAGGACCGTGGACACCGCCAGGGCGAGTGCTGCTCCGGTGAGGGATCTGTTGCGTATGGTCTGGTTCATCGGTCGTGCTTCCTTTCCTGGCCGCGAGGTCGCGGCGGGGGTGTGGGACGGGCCGGGACGGCTCGCCGTCCTCCCCGTGGGCAGAGGGGTGTTCAGCCGCCGGTGAGGCCGTCGGTCATGGCGGTGGTGTTGACGCGCATCATCTGCAGGTAGGTGCCGGCGCCCGCGTCCTTCGCGGTCAGCGACTCGGAGTACAGCTCGACGACCCGCACCCGGCCGCCGAGCTCGGTGCGCAGGACCTCGGCGAGCTTCTTGGGCTGGGAGGAGTCGGCGAACACCGTCCGCACACCGGCGTCCTCCATGGCCCGGGTCAGCGCGCGCAGGTCGGAGGAGCTGGGCGAGGCGAGTGTCGTGCCGCTGGGGATGACCGCCCCGACGACGCGGAAGCCGAAGCGGTCGGCGAGGTAGCCGAAGACGTGGTGGTTGGTCACCAGGGCCCGCCCGTGCTCGGGTATCCGGTCGAAGGACTCCTCCATCCAGGTGGTGAGGTCCGCCAACTGCGCGTCGTAGCGGGCGGCGTGGGCGCGTACGGCGGCCTCGTCCACACCGCTGACGTGCTCGACGACCTGGTCGGCGATGAGGCGGGACGCCGTGCGCACCCGGTCGGGGTCGGTCCAGAAGTGCGGGTCGGGCCGGCCCGCCTCGTCGTCCGGCCCTCCGTCGTCGCCCGTGCGGAAGGTGAGCGGGTCGACCGCCTTGCCGGCCTCGAGGACGGGGACCCCGGACTCACGGGCCGCGTCCACCTGGCGCAGGACGTTCTCCTCCAGCCCCAGCCCGTTGTAGACGACCAGTTCGGCGCGCTCCAGCTCGGCCGCCTGCACGGCCGAGAGGCCGAAGGAGTGGGGGTCGGCGTCCGGCTTCATCAGGACGGTGACCGCTGCCTCGTCACCGACGATCTCGCGGGTGATGTCGCCGAGGATGTTGGTGGTGACGACGATGCGGGGCCGGTCGCCACCGGGGGTGCAGGCCGTTCCCGCTGCGGCGACCACGCTCAGCGCGATCAGGCCCATGAGCAGGCTGCGCAGCCGTGCCACGCCGACCCGTGCGCGCGTCGCCGCCCCGGACACCGCGGGCGCGGTCATCGTCCCGTCTCCGTCATCAGGTGCGGTGCGATGCCGACGTCGAACGAGCGCGCGACGCGCAGGTCGTCGTTGTAGTCGATCTCGTACACGCGTCTGCCTTCGGGGTCGTTGACGTACGCGCGGCTGCGGTCGACCTCGATCACGGGCCCGCTCCTCCCGGCGCCGGTCAGCAGCTTCTCGGTACGGGAGACCTGCTCGCCGGTGGCGATGTCGTAGCCGTGCAGCGCTCCGTCGGTCTCCAGGACGAGGAGCGGCGAGCCCTCCCCCGCCGTCCCGGTGGCGACGACGGGCCCGGTCCTCACCCGCGTCCATGCGCGGTCCGTGACGTCCAGGACCCAGACGGAGTCCTTTCCGGCCGGGGCCGTGAGGGTGTCGCCGCCGGGCCGCCGGCGGAAGTCGGCGGCCCGCTCCGCCGCGGGGACGTCGGCGCCGTACGGGATCCTCTCGACGGTGAAGGCACCGTCCTTCTCGCGCACGAGCAGGGCGCCGTCCGCGCAGCCGATGACCACTCCGCGCCGGGTCACGGCGTCGCCCCGGGGGTCCTCGCACCGGTCGTCCGGGGACGACGCGACGGTCCTTCCCTCCCGGTCGTACACCGAGATCCGGGTCGCTCCGTCCCGTTCGGTGAGGGCCAGCAGGTGCTCCGCGTAGGGGACGACGGCTCCGGTGTGCACTCCGGGGAGGGTGCGGAGGGAGGTGATCTCGCCCTTCTCGAGGGCCGTGCGGTCGTACAGCCGGGTCCGGCCGCTGCCGTCGGTGACGGCGGTCACCGCGGTGTCGCTGCGGATCCGGGCGTCCGGGCCGCCGGGGAGGCTGCCGACCGCGCGTATCTCCGCGCGGTAGTAGTGCACGTGGTCGCCGTGGTCCACCGTCCAGGCGCCGCCGTCCAGCACCTGGGCGCCGCGGCGGGTGTGGAGGAAGCCGAAGCGCCCGTCCGTGGCGATCCGTCCGGCACCGGCCACCCGGGCCGTCGGGCGCACCGTGCCGGTGACGAGGTCGAGCACCCGGCTGTCGCCGGTGCGGGGGTCGTTGAGGAGCAGACGGGACTGCTCCTCGGCGGCTTCCTTCGCTCCCTCGACGTAGCCGTGGGGGACGGCGGAGGGTTCGGCCTCCGCCGCGGACCCGCCGGCGGTCTCGCCCGCACAGCCCGCGGTGAGCAGTGCGGTGATCACCAGTGCGGCCGAGGCCCATGGAGTGACGTTTCTTCGGACGGTCGGCACGATCGCCACGGATTTCCTTCGGTCGGCTGTCGGTCAGGCGGACGAGGCGGGGCCCACGCGCCGGTGGCGCAGGCCCGATGCCAGGTGGGAGAGGAAGAACAGAGTCACGGCGAGGGCCGCGACGGTGGCGCCGGCGGCGGTGCTCAGGTGCCAGGACAGCAGCAGCCCGCCGAAGGTGGCGGCGATGCCGACGAGCGCGGCGAGCGCCATCACCCCGCGCACGCTGCGCGCCCAGGGGAGCGCCGCCGCGGCCGGGGCGATGAGCAGCCCCAGGACGAGCAGCGTCCCCACGATGTGGAACGACGCGACGATCGCGAGGCCCAGCAGCGCGAGCAGCACACCGTGCGCGAGACGCGGGCGCAGTCCGAGAGTCCGCGCCTTCCGGGGGTCGAACGCCAGGGCGAGGAAGGCCCGGTGGCCGAGCACCGAGACCAGCAGGGCCACCAGCAGCGCCGCAGCGAGCAGCAGCAGGTCCTGCTCACGGACCGCGAGGACGTCGCCGAACAGGAAGCCGGTCAGGTCCACGGCGAAGGACTGCGAGCGGGACACGATGATGACGCCGAGCGAGAGCATGCCCACGAACAGCAAGCCGATCCCGGTGTCCTGGGAGAGCCTCGGCGCGCGGCCGAGCGCGGTCACGCCCGCCGTCATCACCACGGCGCTGACCACCGCCCCCACGAGCAGGTTCCCGCCCAGCAGGGCCGCCACCGCGACGCCCGGGAGCAGCCCGTGGGACATCGCGTCCCCGAGGAAGGCCATGCCGCGGAGCACCACCCACGTCCCGGCGAGCGCGCAGATCGCGGACACCAGGATTCCGCCCCACAGGGCTCTCTGCACGAAGGTCACCTCGAAGGGCGCCGTCAACCACTCCATGCGAGGACACTACAATGAAAACCATGTTCAACAAACCCCTTCAGTCCCCCGCCGGACCTCACGGCCGGCCGCCACGCGTCCGGCTCACCGCGCTGTGCGCCGGCTATCCGGGCAGGCCGGTCCTCCACGAACTCAGCGCCTCGATAACGGCGTTGAGCACCACCGCACTCGTCGGCCCGAACGGCAGCGGGAAGTCGACGCTGCTCGGGGTGATCGCGGGTGTGATCGACCCGACAGCGGGACAGCTCCGGCACGAGGGCGAGCGGCCACCGGCCTTCGTCCCGCAGCGCGGAGCCGTCGGCGACACCCTGCCGCTGACCGTCCGGCAGACCGTGGAGATGGGACGCTGGGGCGAACGGGGGCCCTGGCGCAGGCTGACCGGGCGCGACCACGCGGCGGTGGACGACGCGCTCGACCGGCTGGGGATCGGCGATCTCACCACGCGTCAGCTCGGTGAGCTGTCCGGCGGACAGCGGCAACGCGCCCTGATCGCCCAGGGGCTGGCACAGGAGTCGGATCTGCTGCTCCTGGACGAACCCACCACGGGGCTCGACCCGGAGGCCCGGGACCGGATCACCGCGATCCTGGCCGACCTGGCCGCCGACGGCGTGACGGTCGTCCACGCCACCCACGACCTCGACGCCGCACGCGCGGCGGACGCGTGCCTGCTGCTGCGCGACGGCCGCCTGGTGGGGGCGGGACGGCCCGAAGACGTGCTGGCGGGAACGGACCGGCCCGACGACGTCCTGGCCGCGCCGGTGCCCCGGCCCCGATGACGCTGGCGGTCCGACGCCTCGGCGGCCCGCCCGTCCGGGTCGGCCGGCTGATCGACCGGCCGGCCGGTCGACGCCGCCGGGTCCGGCACGACCACCACCGGCGTCACCGCCTCGGTGGCGCCTCGGGCCACGAGGGCGACCGCGGCCGGAGCGCGCCGGGCGGCACCGGCCGAGGCGCCGCGTTCGGGCCGGACACCTCCGGGCGGCGAACCCTCACGGAACTCGTGTGGCGGGCCGCCGTCCGGATCCCTCGGGAGCGGGGGCGGCCGCGGCACCGGCGCCGGGCCGGAGCCGTCACCACCACGGGAGCACGTAGCGAGACGGAGCAGGGGGACAGAGCGGTCACGGCGGCCGTCTCCGATGGCCTGCTCGTCCAGGTTTGGCTACGTTGATACCGGTTACCGGTACGGCGATGTGTGGAGAACGGGGAGACACCGGTCGGCCGGGCATCTCGCCACGGGGCCGGAGCCCGGTCCCGTCGTCGACGAGCCCGTCCGTGCCCGCCGCCCCGACCCACGTTTCGCACTCACACCCCACGACGAAGGGGAACGCAAGTGACCAGCGCATCGCACGAGCCGACCACCACCGACTCCGGCATCCCCGTCGAGAGCGACGAACACTCGCTCACCGTCGGTCCGGCCGGGCCCATCCTGCTGCAGGACTCGTACCTGATCGAGCAGATGGCCCAGTTCAACCGTGAACGGATCCCCGAACGTCAGCCGCACGCCAAGGGCAGCGGCGCGTTCGGGCACTTCGAGGTGACCGGGGACGTCAGCGGCTACACCAAGGCCGCGCTCTTCCAGCCCGGCGCCACGACCGATCTGGTCGTGCGGTTCTCCACCGTGGCCGGCGAGCGTGGCAGCCCGGACACCTGGCGCGACCCGCGCGGGTTCGCGGTGAAGTTCTACACCAGCGAGGGCAACTACGACATGGTGGGCAACAACACCCCCGTGTTCTTCGTGAAGGACCCGATGAAGTTCCAGCACTTCATCCGGTCCCAGAAGCGCCGCGCGGACAACAACCTCCGCGACCACGACATGCAGTGGGACTTCTGGACCCTCTCCCCCGAGTCGGCCCACCAGGTCACCTGGCTGATGGGCGACCGCGGCATCCCGCGCAGCTGGCGCCACATGAACGGCTACACCTCGCACACCTACATGTGGATCAACGCGCAGGGCGAGCGCTTCTGGGTGAAGTACCACTTCAAGACCGACCAGGGCATCGAGACGTTCACCCAGCACGAGGGCGACCAGATGGCCGCGGCGGACACCGACTTCCACACGCGCGACCTGTTCGAGCACATCCGCGACGGCGACCACCCGAGCTGGACGCTGCACGTCCAGGTCATGCCGTACGAGGACGCGGTGGACTACCGGTTCAACCCGTTCGACCTGACCAAGGTGTGGCCGCACGGCGACTACCCGCTGATCGAGGTCGGGAAGATGACGCTGGACCGCAACCCCACCGACAACCACGCGGAGATCGAGCAGGCCGCCTTCCAGCCGAACAACCTGGTCCCCGGCATCGGCCCGAGCCCGGACCGCATGCTGCTGGCCCGGCTGTTCTCGTACGCGGACGCCCACCGTCACCGCATCGGGGCCAACTACCAGCAGCTCCCGGTGAACGCGCCCGTCGCCCCGGTGAACACGTACTCCAAGGACGGGGCGATGGCGTACCGGAAGACCTCCGATCCGGTCTACGCCCCGAACTCCAAGGGCGGCCCGGCCGCCGACACCGCCCGTTACGGCTCCCCGGCCGGCTGGTACGCCGACGGGGACATCACCCGGGCGGCGTACGTCGACCACGCGGAGGACGACGACTGGGGGCAGGCCGGCACCCTCGTGCGTGACGTCCTGGACGACGCGGCACGGGACCGGCTGGTGGACAACGTCGTCGGCCACCTGCTCAACGGCGTGACCGAACCGGTACTGGTCCGCGCGTTCGAGTACTGGTCGAACATCGACAAGACCGTCGGCAAGCGCATCGAACAGGGCGTGCGCGCGAAGGCCGGCGAGAAGGATCCGAAGGCCGCGCAGCAGGGGAATCCCGCGCGCAGCTCCATGCAGGACAAGGCCTGACCACGGGTCCGTAGCGCACCGCACCGGGCCCCTGACCCGTCCGCCCTCCGCGTACCGGCCGCCGCCGGACGCGGAGGGCGGCATGCTGTGTCCTGAGGCACGGCACCGGCCGGCCGACGCTTTCCAGCAGGCACACGGCGTGGACGACGTCGTACGAATCCGAGGGGGCCGTTCCGTGACCACGGCGAAGGACCTGTTCATCATCGCGTTGCACCTGGGGTCGCCGGAGAGCCCGGTGGGCCAGGGGGACCTGTCCCTCGCGCTCGCGGGCGCCGAGCTCGTCGATCTCGTGACGGCCCGGGCCGTCACCCTGGACGGCGACCGCGTCGTCCCGGAGCAGCCGACGCCGGCGGTGGACGACCGCCTGCTGGCCGAGGCGGCGTCGGCGCTCGTGGGGCAGGCGCCCTACGAGCGGGCCGAGGACTGGTTGTGGCGGCGGGGGCGCGAGCTGGCCGCCGCGTACCAGGCCGCGCTCGAAGAGGAGGGCGCACTGAGCCGGGGGCGCCGCGGCAGGTTCACGGCCGCGGCGGCCGGCGTGGAGGCGGCCGACACGCCCGCCCGCCGACGGGCCCTGGACCGCTGGGAGGACGGTGAGCCCACGCTCGCCTCACTCGCGTCCTCCGTGGGCGTGCCGGACGGGCGGCCGGAGGACGACACCGGCTCGGGCACCGAATCCGCCCCCGGGTTCGGCTCCGACTCGGACGGTTCCCGCGTCGGCTCCGCCCCTGCCTCCGACGACCAGGCCGTGACGACGGTGCTGCTGGCCGTCGGTGACGCGGTGATGGAACTCGAAGCCGTGCGGCAGCGGCGGGCCATCGAGAACGCCGCGTTCGCCAACGTCTGGCGCGGACCGTGAGGGCGCGGCCGCACGGAGCGTGAGGGCCGGGGCGCGCGGACAGCCGCGGCCCGCACGGGGCGGCCCCGCCGGAAGCCGGCCGGCCGGACCCGCACCGCCGGCTGGCGGCGGGGCCGCTAGACCTCCGGCACTTCCTGGGGAGCGGTCACGTGGCTCAGGGCCTCGGCCGTGGTGGGAAGTGCCGGTATCACCTCGGCGATCCCGGTGATGTCCAGCAGTCTGACGAGGTGTGGGGGCGGACCGGCCAGGGTGAGGGAACCGTGCCGGTCCTTCGCGTACCGCAGGAGTCCGATCATCGTGTTGAGGCCCGAGGAGTCGCAGAACCCCACGAGTGACAGGTCGAGCACCAGGTGCTGTCTGCCTTCCCTGATCAGCCCCAGGGCCCTCGTCCGCAGGTCGGGCACGCTGTCCACGTCGATCTCGCCCGCGACGGTGAGGACCGCCATCGAATCCGCCGGGTACCGCACGGTGAGGATGAGGGGCTGCTTCGTCGTCATGGGTATCAGTACTCCAGGCCGGGGAACGGTCGCCGTCACGGCGGGGCCGACGACACCGCCGGATGATCATGTTTCGGATGTCGCCTGCGGAACCGTACCCGATGGAAACTGTTGCCGCACGACAACATACCGGAGGGCCAGGCGTTACCATCGGAAGCCTGCGGCAGGCAGGGGTACGATGATCGGGGCCACGCGCGTGCGCCCCGGAACCTTTGTCCTGGCTTTCCGTACGAGCGCATCGGATGTCCGGCCGCCTCGCTCGGTCCGGTGGCCGGACGGACGAGCAAGGCGATGCCGAATCGGAGTGTCAACAATATGGGCCTGAACCCCGAAGCCGACCAGCGGTCCCGGGATGCGGCCCGTGAGGGTTCAGAATTCGTCGAACTCCTCGAAGTCCTGTGGGAACACGGGCGCGACGCCGTGCCGACCGGACCGGTCTCCCCCTCCCAGCTCCGCGTGCTGTACACGCTGGACCGCGAGGAGGGCATCAATCTGCGCATGCTCGCCGAGGCACTGGGCTCGGCCTCCCCGTCGGTCAGCAGACTGTGCGACCGGCTGCAGGCCACCGGATTCGTGGAGCGCGCCCCGAGCCCCGTGAGCCGTCGCGAGCTGGAGCTCCGGCTGACCAGCCACGGGAGGGCCTACCTGGTCGACCTGCGCACGCGCAGGGAAGAGATCCTGATGGCCACCATCGACGCCATGCCCGCCAAGGCCCGGCGTTCGCTGCTCGACGGCCTCAGGGCCTTCCGCAGCGCGGCAGGGGCGGGGCAGGACAGCGACGGAGCGAGACCCTTGCGGTCGACCGGCTGACACCCCGGCGGAACGACCTCCCGGGTGACCGGACCGCCGCCGCGGAACCGCCGACACCCCGCGCCGACCCGCAGGAAGCCCCTCCTCTCTCCTTCACCGGCTCCGCCGGGCGCCGCGCGGCCCCTCCCCACCCCCGTGACGGAGCATCCGGGCGCCCGGAGCCACCCGCTCGGCGGACGCACCGCGGCGTACGTCCCCCGGACGGCCTCCCGACTTGCAGTTGACGCTGACGTCAGGTTCTAGCGTGGAGCTCATCGGCATGCGCCGATCACTGACCACCGATGGCACGAACGGCCACCTCGGGCCGCTCGGGAAGGCGGAACCTCATGCGTACAGCCCGGTACCACGAGTACGGCGGGGTGGAGACCCTGGTGATCGAGGAGGTGGCGGAACCGCATCCCGGGCCCGGCGAGATCCGCGTCCGCGTGGCGGCCGCCGGCGTCAACCCGATCGACTGGAAGATGCGCTCCGGTGCGCTGCGCGCCGTGCTGCCGGTCGACCTGCCCGCCGTTCCCGGGCGGGACGCCGTCGGCCTGGTCGACGAGATCGGCGAGGGCGTGGAGGACGTGAGTCCCGGCGACCGGGTCTTCGGACTGGGCGGGATCACCGGTGCGAGCGCCGAGCTGGCCGTCCTCTCCGCCTGGGCCCCGGCGCCCGGCGCCTGGACCGACGAGGAGGCCGCCGGAGCCGGCCTGGCGGCCGTGACCGCGCTGGGCGGTCTGCGGGTGCTGGGCCCGTTGCGGGGACGCGTCCTTCTCGTGGAGGGCGCCGCCGGGGGCGTGGGCAGCGCCGCGGTCGAGCTCGCGGTGGCGCAGGGCGCGACGGTGATCGGGACGGCCGGCGAACACAACCACGCGTTCCTCACCTCGCTCGGAGCCGTTCCCACCACCTACGGCACGGGGCTGGCGGAGCGCGTCGCCGCCCTGGCTCCGGACGGTGTCGACCTCGCGCTCGACACCGCGGCGTCCGGGTCCCTGGCCGACCTCGTCGCGATCGTGGGCGACCCCGCCCGTGTGTCGACCGTCGCCGACCACTCCGGTGCGGCGCGCCTGGGCGTGCACCTGGTGAACGCGGAGAACGACTCCACGCTCCTGGCCGAGGCGGGCGAGCTCGGCCGTCAGGGCCGCTACACGCCGCGCATCGAGCGGGCCTTCCCGCTCGAACGGATCGCGGAGGCGCACGCGTACGCCGAGCTCGGACACGTGCAGGGGAAGATCGTGGTCCGCGTCTGAGCCCGTCCCGGCCCCCCGGGGCCTCCCGCGGCCGGGCTGCGGGAAGCCGCGCCTCCGGATCGCCGGTCCGGCGATCCGCACGCCCCGGACGTCCTTCCGTCAGGGGCTGCGGGGGGTCGGGAGCGGCCGGACCGCTCCCGTCACTCCGAGGCGTCGGAGCCGGAGGACTCCCGCCCGAACCAGTCCATGCAGATCACCAGGGCGTCGTCGTCCAGAGGCGTGGCACCCCGGTGCTCCCGCAGGTCGCGGAGCACGGCCAGCGGCACCTGGACGGACGGCAGGAGGCGGTGCGCGGACAGCGACCGCGCGAGAGCGCGCTCGCCGTACCGCTCCCCCACGCCCGACGTGCTGTCGTAGACGCCGTCGCTGCTGATGAGCAGCCGGTCGCCGGGCTCGACACGCAGGCGCTGCGCGACGTACTCCGTCTCCTCGAACATGCCGAGGGGCAGCTGCGCGTCGAAGTCGACGGCGTCGACGGTCCGCCCCCTCAGCCGCCACATCCGGGGCGATCCCGCGTCGACCGCTTCCACCTCGCCGGTGGCCAGCTCGAAGCGCAGGAGCAGGACGGACGCGTGCAGCGCGCCCCGGTGCTGCGCGTAGACGGCCTGGTCGGCGAGGCTGGCCTGGCCGGCGAGGTCGAGCCCCGCCCGCCGGGCGTTGCGCAGCGCGTTGACGACGAGGTTGGTCAGCAGGGCCGCCTCCATCCCCTTGCCCATGCCGTTGGTGACGGTGAGCGTGAGATGGTGGGAGGAGACCGACCAGTCGAAGTTGTCGCCGAAGATCGCGTACGCGGGCTCCAGATGAGCGCCGAGCCGGAATTCGGGCCGGGACACGGCGCGGCCGGGGAGCAGCTGCCACTGCATCTCGGCGGCCAGGGTCAGCCGGGTGGCGCGGCGGGCGAGGATGTACAGGTCCGTGTCGCGTTCGGCGACCAGGATCTCGTGCCCGAGGGCTTCGCAGAGCCGCTGGATGTCGGCCAGGTCCCCGCCGGACAGGCTGCCCTCCGGCGCCGTCACGGTGAGGACGCCGAGCCGGTCGCCGCGCACGGTCACCGGGAGGTGGGCCGTCACCCGCCCCTCCGTGGCCCGCGGCTCCACATAGGGTTCCTGGGCGCCGAAGGCCCTGCCCTGCGGGCTGTCGTGCACGTGCACCGGTTCGGCGATGGGCACCTCGGACACGATCTGGAGCGTGGTCATGCCGTAGTCGGCGAGCCGCAACGCCACGTCCTGGACGTCGTACCGCTCCCGCAGGGCCGCGGTGACGACGTCGAGGAGTCCGTGCGGAGCGGCCTTGCGCAGCTCATGCTCGACTGCGGCGAATGTGTCCACGTGATCCTGCTTCTTGTCGTGCTGCGCCGGAACCCGGACCACCTGCGGGCCCGGCCCCCGGCCTCCAGCGTACGGGGCCTGTGCACGGTCCAGCGCGCCGCCCGAGGGCCCGCACCGCTGAACGGCGGTGCTCATCCTACGATGTCCGGGGGCAACAGTTTCCGCACAGCAAGAAAAAACCGTCTCCCGGTGCATAGGGCTTCCGAGGCAGGGCAGGGGCTCGTCTGAATGTGCACTCAGCACGAGGGAGGGTGGGAACAGTGATCGCTGAACAGACGGCCGGGACCGCACAGGTCGAAGGGGTACCCGACGCCGGGGCAGCACCGGAACGCATAGGTGAACTGCCCTGGATCGAGGACACCGGAAAGATCAGCCCGAAGGACGCCCGCGCCCTGTCGACGCTCTTCTTCGAGCGGCTCCAGGTCCTGGAGGAGGGCACGCACGAGTACCAGTACGCGCGCAACACCCTCGTGGAGATGAACATCTCCCTCGTCCGCTTCGCCGCACGCCGCTTCCGCAACCGGGGCAGCGGCGACATGGAGGACATCACCCAGGTCGGCACCATCGGCCTCATCAAGGCCATCGACCGGTTCGAGCTCTCGCGGGAGGTCGAGTTCGCCACGTTCGCCGTCCCCTACATCGTGGGCGAGATCAAGCGCTTCTTCCGCGACACCACCTGGGCCGTCCACGTGCCCCGGCGGCTCCAGGAGCTGCGCGTGGAACTGGCCAAGGCCAAGGACGAGCTCTCCGTCCTCCTCGACCGGGACCCGACCTCGAAGGAACTGGCCGCGCACCTGGACCGCACCGAGGACGAGGTGATCGAGGGCATCATCGCTTCGAACGGCTACACCGCCGGTTCGCTGGACATGCCGACCGACACCGGTGAGACGACGGGTACGGTCTCCCGCACGTTCGCCGACATCCTGGGTGAACCGGACTCCGCCATGGAGACGGTGGAGAACCTGCACGCGCTGGCACCGCTGCTGGAACAGCTCGACGACCGCGAGCGGCGGCTCATCGAAATGCGGTTCGGCCAGGAGATGACCCAGTCGCAGATCGGTGAGGCCCTCGACGTCTCCCAGATGCACGTCTCCCGCCTCCTCACCCGCACCCTCGGCAAGCTGCGCGCGGGGATGCTCGCCTGACCGTCCGGACCCCGGAAACCGACGCCCCCGGCCCGTCCCGTCCGGCAGCCGCGGGATCCGGTGTCCCCTCCGACGCCCGGCCCCCGGGTCTCCTGACGCCCGGCTCCCGGGTCCGTCGCAGGGGCGGACTCCCGCGCACCGTGCGCCGGAACCGCCCATCACGGCGTCGTGTCCGGAACACCTCCGCGACGCACGTCGGGCGTGCCGGTGATCCACACCGGCACGCACCACGACACTCCCGGCCCACCTGAGGCGGGCTCGCGCGGAAACGCGTTCGCCCCGGGTGGGTCCTGCGCTGTGCGGGGCCGGTGGACCGCAGGGAGTTCCCGGCCCCGCAGGGGTCCGGAGGCCGTCAGCCGGTCGGGAGATGCTCCCGCAGGGTGTCGGCCGCGGACCGGACCTCCTGCGCCCGGTCCGCCACCGCGGCGCCCACCGCGTTCCCCGTCCTGCGCGCGTTCCGTGCACCGACCGCGGCGGCGGCGCGGGAGCGGTAGGCCAGTGACGGCTTGCCGTGGGTGTCGGCCGCCGCGATCAGCAGTCCGCCGAACAGGGACACGTTCGTGGTGAACAGGACGCGCTGACGCGCCCGCTCCTCGGGGTCCTTGACGTTCCACCAGGCGTGACCGGCCAGGGTGGTGGGCACCAGCGAGACCGCCAGAGCGAGGGCGGAGGCCCGCGGGAGCCGGCCGGTCGCGAGGAGCGCACCGGCACCGATCTGCACGGCGCCGCTGATCCGCACGAGTCGCGTCAGGTCGTCCGGCGGCAGCGGGACGCCGAGCACGGCCGGGCTGCCCGCCGGCTCGGCCACGCCGGTCCCGGCGTGCGGGTCCCGGAGTGTGCGGATCCCACCGGTGACGAAAGCGGAAGCGAGCAGGGGGCGGGCGACTTTCCTCAGGATTGCCATGCTCCGCACGTGCCCGGGTTCGGTCGGCGCACGCGTACCGGTTTCTGACGGTTCGACGCTTCCGGCCCGCGGGGGACGGCTCGGCGGGCGCCCCCGGGGTCCTGTCCACCCCTCGGCCCGCGTTCGTGCTGCGACGACCGGCCGTGCCATGCTGAACAGCACGTGGAGCGTGGCGGACAGCGGAAGAAAGCGCAGGGTGAGGGCAGTGCGGCGGGGCGGGGCCATGATGTGGGATCGGTTCGCGGCGTCCGATCCGGGGTTGCTCCGGCTCACCGCGGGGCTGCGGACCGTCGCGGCGATCGGACTCACCCTGGTGGTCCTGGCGCTGCTCCGCACGGACGTCACCCATCTGGTCGCGGGTGCGATGACCGCGATGACCGCGACCTTCGCCGTCAAGGACACGCTCGTGCGCGACCAGGCGATCACCCTCGCCCTCGGCCTGCCGGTCGCGCTCGCAGCGACGTCGCTGGGTGCCCTGCTGGCCCCTCAGGTCGTCGTGGGCGACCTCTTCTTCGTCGTGCTCATCTTCGGCGCCGTCTACTGCCGGCGGTTCGGCGACCGGGGGACGGCACTCGGCCTCATCGGCTTCCAGATCTACTTCCTCTCCCTGTTCGTCGGAGCCTCGACGACCGCGCTGCCCGCGCTCCTCCTCGCTCTGGCCATCGGCTTCGCGTGCAGCGCGGTGGTGCGGTTCGCCGTCGTCCCGGAGACGCCCCGGCGCGTCCTGACACGCCTGCGGGACGCCTTCCGGACGCGGGTCGCCCAGCTCGTCTCCCTGCAGATCGAGCTCCTCGACGCCGAACCCGCCCAGCTGGAGAAGGTGCTCGACGACATGCGGCGGCGCACCGCGCGCCTCCACGAGACCGCGCTGATGATCCAGGGCCGCCTGGAGGAGGGCACACCCGACGCGGACAAGGCGGCGCTGCTGCAACGCCGGGTCGCCGACGCCGAGATCTCCACGGAGCGGCTCGGCATGCTGCTGCTGAACGCCCGCAGCGCCGAGAGCGCGGACACCCTCACCCTGCACCTGCCGCACGCGCCCGTGCCGCTCACCGGGGACTGGCGGCCCGCCGAGGACGACGCGACCATCGCCCTGCGCCGCGACCTCAAGGCCCTGCACCTCCTGGTGGACCGGCCCGTGTCGCGCGACGGCGGCACGGCGGTCGCCCACATCCGCAACCGGCTGCTCGGCTACCGCGACGAGGACAAGCTGCCCCTCGCCCCGGCGGGCATCCAGGACGCCTTCCGCGGTATCGGTGAGGCGGCGCGGGCCGTCCTGGGGCTGCGGCTGGCACTGGACGGACCCCAGGACGAGTCCGACGACTCCCCGGCGACCACGCGTTCCCGCGAGGAGTTCGACGCGGAGGACATCGCCCTCGCCTCCTCCGAGACGTCCGAAAAGGATCCCGACACCGACCGCACCGGTCTGCAACGTCCCACCACACGCGCCGCCTTCCAGGTGTCGGTGGGCTCGGTCCTGGCCATCATCGGCGGTGAGCTGCTCTCCTCCCAGCGCTGGTACTGGGCCGTCCTCACCTGCTGGGTCGTCTTCCTCAACACCGCGTCCACCGGCGAGATCCTGGTGAAGGGCTACCGTCGGCTCCTGGGCACCCTGCTCGGCGCGGTGGCCGGTGTGGCCCTGGCGGGGCTGGTCGGTGACAACACCTGGGTCGCGTTCGCGCTGGTGCTCGTCTTCATCTTCGCGATGTTCTTCACGGCTCCGCTGTCGTACGCGGTCATGTCGTTCTTCGTCACGGCGATGCTGGGGCTGCTCTACACCCTGCTGAACTCGTACAGCTTCGACGTCCTGGTGCTGCGCATCGAGGAGACCGCGATCGGCGCCGCGTGCGGGATCATCGCCGCCGTACTCATCCTGCCGGTGCACACGGACCGGCGCACCGACGAGCTGCTGGGCACCGTCCTGGAGAAGCTGGGGGACGTCGCCTCGGCCGCGGTGGAACAGCTCAGCGGAGGGCCCGCGTCGGACCTGCTCGGCAAGGCGCGCGCACTGGACACGGCGCTGGACGAACTGCGGGACTCCGCGGATCCGTTGACCTATCCCATCACCCCCTTGCGGGGCCGGCGGCAGACCGTGCGCTATCTGGTGGCGCTGCTGGAGACGTGTGCCTACCACGCACGCTCGCTCGCGGCGACCGCCGAACTGGTGCCGCACAGCAGGACCGTCGCGGCCGATCCGCGCCTCCACCGGGCCGGTCGGCGCATCGCCCACAACATCGAGGTGCTGGCCGCGCACGTCGGGGACGAGGACCTCGGGGGCGAGGTCAGGTCGGCTGCGAGCATCGCCTCGACACTGCGGGACGACGGGTCCGGCACCCCGCCCTCCGGCACCGTGACCTTCCGCGTCCTGCGCCATCTTCAGCGCCTCGACGAGGGCGTGGTCGGGCTCGCCCGTCCCCTGGACGTGCCGGTCGCCGAGCGCGCCGGGGAGAAGACGGTACGCGTCTGAGGGGCGCGGGCGTCCCCTGACGGCACGTGC
This sequence comes from Streptomyces sp. NPDC006296, assembly GCF_040613235.1. Classification (NCBI taxonomy): domain Bacteria; kingdom Bacillati; phylum Actinomycetota; class Actinomycetes; order Kitasatosporales; family Streptomycetaceae; genus Streptomyces; species Streptomyces sp. NPDC006296. The sequence continues at coordinate 81,788 of NZ_JBEXRT010000008.1, forward strand.
GGGTGAGGCTCGTTGACGTGCCCTGAGCGCCGTGCCGCGGTCCCCGGCGGGCGTACGACGACATCACCTCGCCGAGGTGCCGGAAAACCCCGGCACGGCGCGTGCACGGGCGTCCTCGGGTCGTGTCCGGTGCAGCGCGCCGGTCCCCCGGGGCTACGGGACACCCCTCAGCACGGACGGTCCCGGTGCTCCGTGTAGGCGGACACCTTCCACGGCTCGCCCTCCGGGCGTTCCAGCGCGGCGGTCGCCACGTGGCGTGCCGGCAGACCGGCCGTCGGGGGCAGGCGCCAGCCCGTCGTCGTGTCGAGGGTCTGCCATCCCGACACGTCGACGCAGTCGCGCACCGTCGCGGTGGCCGGCCGTGCGCCGAGATGGAGCGCGGTGACCTCCGGGGCGTGTCCGCGGGTGCCGCGCATCGCCGTGCCCTGCTTCCTCATGCGGGCGAGCTCCGTCCCGGTCTCGCTCGCCGCCGCGGGGGTCGTGTACCGCCCCAGGTCCGTCCCCGCCGAGGAACCCGCCCGGTACGCCGCCTCCTGCTCGGCCGACATCAGGCGGTACACCTCCAGCACCGCGGACACGGCCCCGTCGGAGGTTTCCGGTGCGGGGGTGGCGCGGGGAGCCGAGGACACCGGGGTGCCGGTGTCGGCCGCGCTCGCGGAGGGTGCGCTCCCGGGCGGCTTGGCGTCGCTCTCCCCGGCACCTCCCCCGCGACCGCAGCCGGCCAGGACGAGAACCAGAGCCGCGGCACCGTACCGGAGCGTCGTGCCCCTCCGGGAGTGCCTGCGCCGAGCCGTCACCATCAGAGCCCCAAGCTGTCCGTCCGATACCGGTCAACCACCCCAACGACGCCCGGGCTCCTGACGTCACCCCGAACACGCGACGGGGCGGGGACCGGCCGGCCGGGAGCCGGCGGACGGCACGGCGCAGCGGCGCTCGTCCCGCCCCTGAGGCCGGCGCCCCGTCGGACGGCGGGATACAGGGGTCCTCCGCCGCGACGGCCCGAGCCGGCGCTACGGCGCTGCCGCTCCCGGCCTACGCGGGGCTCCGGCCCCCCCAGCTGTACACGGGGTCGGTTCCGTCGCGTCGCGACGCGACCCAGTCGGGAGACAGGCCGTCGACCATGGGGACGACGCGCGACTCGTCGAACACGACGACCCGGTCGGCGATGCCCCAGGAGCCGTCGCGCCGCTCGAACCGGTCGACGTAGCGGCAGCGGACGATCGCCAGGTCCTGCTCCCCGCCGGGTTCGGCCGGCTGCTGCCGCAGGAAGCACAGGCAGTACGACTCGACGTCGGCGCTGTGCTCCCCCGTGAACTCCACGAGCACGTTGGTGATGAAGTGCTGGGAGGAGTCGATGGTGCGGTGCCGGGAACGGATGTCCTCGACCAGCCCGGCGGCGTCCCCGGTGTACCCGCCGTGGACGTCGACCGCGTCGTCGAAATAGCAGGCCGCGATGGCGTCGTGGTCGAGCCGGTCCACCGCCCGGGCGTACCGGTACAGGACGTCCTGGATCGCGAAACGGTCGTCGGCGCGGCTCATGCGGGGACCTCCTCGGTACGGGACGACGACGCGGCCGCACGGGCGGCCGCCTCACGGCCGGCGACCCGGCCGAGGACCAGCGCGTGGGCGACGGAGTTGCCGCCACCGACATAGCGTTCGCCGAGGATCCCGCCGGCGGCCTCGCCCGCCGCGTAGAGACCCGGCAGGGCCCGGCCGTCGGTGCCCAGCACCCGGGTCCTGGAGTCCACCTCCAGGCCGGTGTGGGTGCAGACCAGTTCGGCGGGGAGCATCCGCACCGCGAAGAACGGCCCGTTCGCGAGGGGGGCGAGGTGCGGGTCGGCGCCCTTGGCCGCGAGGGACTCGTGGCGCAGGAAGTCCTCGTCGACGCCGTCGGCGAACAGGGCGTTGAAGCGGGTGACGCTCGCCGTCAGGTGGTCCGGGGGCACGTCCATCAGGGCCGCGAGTTCCTCCAGGGTGTCGGCGCGCAGGACGGTGCCCTTGGCGACCTCCTCCAGGATCCGGTCGGCGTCCCAGTCGGCGTAGCCGGGGGCCAGTGAGGTACGGGCGTCGTCGTCGAACACGGACCAGACCCAGCCGCCGTGGTCCTTGAGGATGCCAGGACTGACGGCGTACGGCGCGTCCTCGTCCATGCAGCGCCGGCCGTCGAGGCCGACGTGGATACGGGAGGCGGGCGGGAATCCGCTCTGCCAGTGGTGGTACCGCTGGAATTCGGCGGTCACCAGGAGCAGGCCCCAGCCCTGCCCGAACAGGGCGAGGCCGTGCCGCTCGGCGAGGCCGATGTGGTCGCCCCGTGAGCCGGGTGCGGCCACCATGAACAGTGCGTCCCCGGCGATCTCCGCGTCGGGAAGGAACCGGCGGACCAGACCGGGGTCGGCCGCGAGGCCGCCGCTGGCGATGACGACGGCCGGCGCGGTCGCCTCCTCGCCTCCGAGGACGACGCCGTGGACGGCGCCGTCGCGCACCACCAGGTCCTCCACCCGGCTGCCGAGGGCGAGGTCCACGTGGAGCCGGGCGCGGGCCTTGTCGAGCACCTGGACCAGCCCGTAGCCCTGGTCCTTGGGGACGTGGCCGCGCCAGACGTCCTCCACACCGGCCCGGGTCAGTCCCGGCTCGTGGGCGCTGCGCGAGACCTGGGCGGGTATCTCGACGCCCAGTTCGAGCAGCCACTCGACGGCGCTGCTGGACTCCTCGCAGAACATCCGGACGGGGCCGGGCCGGACCCGCCAGCCGTTCAGGTCCATGTAGTGCTGGAACATCCGGAGCGGAGAGTCCTGGACGCCGAGGCTTTCCTGGACGCTGGTGGCCGAGGCGGTCAGCAGTCCGGCGGAGAGCTGGGTGGATCCGCCGATCTCGTCCTCGGACTCCAGCAGCAGCACGCGTGCGCCCGCCTGGGCGGCCGAGACGGAGGCCGCCAGCCCGGCGCCGCCGGCGCCCACCACGATGACGTCGTAGTCGTAAGCGGTGTCGTGGGGCTCAGACATGCTGGGAACCGCCGTCCACCGGGATGCTGATGCCGGTGATGTACCGGGCGCTGTCCGAGAGGAGGAAGTACAGCGCGGCGAAGACCTCCATGGGCGCGCCGATCCGGCGCAGCGGGACCGTGGTGAGCGCCCGGTCCATGGCTGCCCGGTCCTCGCGGATCCAGCGGGTCATCTCGGTGTCGATGTAGCCCGGGGCGATGGAGTTGACCCGGATGTTGTCGGGGCCGAGCTCGACGGCCATGCAGGTGGTGAGGTGCCGCACGGCGGCCTTCGAGGAGTTGTACGTGGCACGGGTCGGCCGGGCGCGGACGGCGGCGACCGAGGACATGTTGACGATCGCGCCGCCCCCGACGGTGCGGAAGTGGCGGGCGGCGGCCTGCCCGCCGTACACGACGCCGTTGACGTTGACGCCGTAGGTGAGCGCGAGCTGCTGGGGTGTGATGTCGGTGAACTCGGCCTGCGGGAAGACGCCGGCGTTGTTGACCCAGAGGTCGAGCCGGCCGAACTCGCGCACGGCGGTGGCCACCAGTGCGTCGCCGGCGGCCGGGTCGGTGACGTCGGCGCCGACCCCGACCACGCGGCCCGCGCCCTCGGTGCCGGCGAGGCGGGCGTTGATCTTCTCGGCGACGGAGGCCATCTCCTCCTGGTCGAGGTCGCCGCCGACGCCGTTGACGCCCCGGCGTGCCAGCTCCTCCAGGAAGAGTGCGCCCATGCCCCGGCCCGCGCCGGTCACGACGACGGTGCGGCCGACGAGTTCGGGGTTGATCGCGGGGAGGTCGTCGTGGTTGACGCGGCCGGGGTTGTCGTCGGGTGCCTGGGTGGTGGTCATGGGAGATCCTTAACGAGTGGTGTGGGGTGGGTTGCGGAACGGCGCCGCGGCGCGTCGGACGTCAGCGCGGGCCTCGGGCCGGGCCGGGTGGGGCGGTTCAGGGCTTCTCGGCCAGTCCCGCGAGGATGCGGTGGTAGAGCCCGCCGGAGGTCAGTCCGCCGTCGACGACGACCTCCTCGCCCGTGATGTAGGCGGCGTCGTCGGACAGCAGGAACGCGACCACGCCCGCGATCTCCTCGGGGGTGGCGAGCCGTCCGGCCGGGACCGACCGCACGCTCTCGTCCACGAAGGAGGTGTCGGCTGCCTGGTGGAGCAGGGGGGTGGAGGTGAGGCCCGGATGCAGCGAGTTCACGCGGACGCCGTGCGCGGCGAGTTCGAGCGCGCCGACTTTCGACAGTCCGCGGACGCCCCATTTGCTGGTGCCGTAGGTGGCGGAGAAGTAGCCGACCATCCCGGCGATGGAGGAGACGTTCACGACCGCGGCGCCGCCGTCCTCGGCCCCCCGGGTGAGTGCGGGGGTGAGCGTCTTGAGGCCGTAGAAGACGCTGGAGAGGTTTATGTCCATGACCCGCCGCCACTGTTCGACGGTGGTGTCGGCGATGCCCGCGCGCAGGCTGACGCCCGCGTTGTTGACCAGGCCGTGCAGCGGCCCGGCGGCCTCCACCTCGCCGGCCAGCGCGCTCCAGGAGCCGGCGTCGGCGACGTCCAGGTGGACGGCCCGGCCGGACCCGCCGGACGCCGTGAGCTCGGTGACGAGCGCCTCGGCGGCGGCCGTGTCGATGTCGGCGGCCCAGACGTGCGCCCCCTCGGCGGCCAGGGCCAGGCAGTCGGCCCGGCCCAGGCCGCCGGCGGCGCCGGTGACCAGGACCGCACGGCCTTCGAACCTGCGTCGGCCGGTCTGTGCGCGGGTCACAGCTTCAGCTCCGTTCCGCGGGTCTCCTTGAGGAAGAAGGTGGCGATGAAGGTCATGAGCGCGGTGGCGATGAGGTAGCCCGCCGGCGCCAGGTTGTTGTCGGTGGTGTTGATCAGGAGCGTGGCGATGAAGGGCGCGGTGCCGCCCAGCGCCATGTTGGTGACGTTGTTGCTCATCGCGATGCCGCTGTAGCGGTAGCGCGCCCGGAAGATCTCGGCGTAGGCGGCGAAGGAGACTCCGTTGACCAGGCCGATGAAGAAGGTCAGCGAGCACTGGGCGAGGACGGCGGCCACCGGGCTGCCGTCGCGCATCACCATGAAGGCCGGGAGGGAGATGAGGGCGGTGATGCCGCTCCCGAAGAAGAACACGGGCCGGCGGCCGATGCGGTCGCCGATGTGTCCGGCGATGGGCAGGCTGATCACCGCGGCGACCATGGCGATGCAGGTGGAGGTGAACGCGAAGTCGGCCGAGCGTCCCCCTTCCGTCTGGAGGTAGCTGGCGGCGTACACGCCGGCCACGTAGTAGCCGCCGACGATCAGCGCCCCGAGGAAGATGACCAGCACGATCTGGCGCCAGGCGTGGGCGAACACGTCGGCGATGGGGTACTTCGCCACCTCGACCGAGTCGCTCTCCCGGACGGCCTCGAACTGCTCGGTCTCAGGCAGCTGGCGGCGGATGTAGAGGCCGATCAGGCCGATCACCGCACTGAGGAGGAAGGGGATGCGCCAGGCCCAGTCGTGCAGGGTCTCGGCGCTGACCGCCGAGGTGAGCAGCAGGGCAACCAGCGAGGCGGCCAGCGAGCCGAGGTAGGTGCCGGTGTTGACGAACGAGGTGTGGAAGGCGCGCCGGTGGGCGGGGGCGTGCTCGGAGACGAAGGCGTTCGCGCCGCCGAGTTCGCCGCCGGCCGCGAAGCCCTGGAGGCAGCGGCACAGCACCAGGAGGCAGGTCGCCCAGATGCCGAGCGTGGCGTACGAGGGGATCAGCCCGATGCCGGTGGTCGCGACGGCCATCAGCAGGATGGTCCAGGTGAGCGCCTTCTTGCGGCCGTACTTGTCGCCCATGTGGCCGAAGAGGATGCCGCCGGGAGCCCGGAGGAAGAAGGCGACGGCGAACGCGGCGAAGGTGGAGAGCAGGGCCGAGTTCGGGTCGCTCTCGACGAAGAAGTGCGCCGCGAGAAGGGTGGCCATGTAGCCGTAGATGCCGAAGTCGTAGTACTCGACGACGGTCCCGAGGATCGCCGCCCGGATGACTTGCAGCGTCGCGGCGGGGCTCTCGCCGACCTTGGACGGCGCCTCCCCCGGGTGCGGTGGCGTCGGTCCGGCTGCCAGGTGTGCCATGGATCGGTCCTTAGAACGTGCGGAAGCGTGTGGGTGGGGCACTGAAGGTCACGGGCGACGGGCGGAGCGCGGTCGCTGTCACATGTCTCAGGCAGTGCGGGGCCGGGACGGGTACCGCGGACCCCGGCCGGAGGTGGTGCCGGGGCTCGTCGCCCGCGCCCTCACCGACGCTCCGGGCCGTCGGGCCGGAGGGTGGCTTTCCGGCCGGGCGTCGCCGTGGAGGCGTCGTGAGCTGTGCGGGTCCCCGCCCGGCTGTCAGGCCAGGGGGTCGGCGGGGGCGCCGTCGCGGCGTACGACGCGGGCGGCGATCCGCCAGCCGCTGCCGTCGTGGACGACCCGGTCGGTGAGGGTGGTGAACCGCTCGGTGTGCGGTGCAGCGCCGCCGATCGTCGCGATGATCTGCAGATACGCCTCCACCTGCAGGGTTCCGGCTCCGTCGTCGCCGGTCAGGGCCACATTGCTGACCACGTGCCGGCGTACGGCTCCGTCGGCGGCGCAGCCGGCGGCGAACCGTTCCGCGAACGCGGTCAGCGCGGCGGTGCCGGTCACCGGGGCGGGATAGGTGGGTGAGGTGAAGCTGCCGTCCTCGGTGAAGGTATCTGCCCACTCCGCCGCGCGTCCACCGTCGATGAGGTGGCTCTGGAGGTGGTACAGCTGGTGGATTTCGGCCAGCCGGACACTGCCGGCGGGCGCGGGCGCAATGGGGTTCATACGGAGATCCGTTCGGCTCGTGTCCTGCTCCGGCAACCGTCCCAGCCGCTGGAGAGGAGAGCTTGCGACACACCGAGATTGTGTGCGATATTCGCACCACCTGTGCGATTAATGGGAGCATAGGTAGCTGGCTGAAACCCGTCAAGGGATGAATTCGTGACCACACCTCCGCCGACCAGGTCGGCCCCCGAACTCGATGCGGGCATGTCCAAGACGCTCCACCACGGACTGCTGCTGCTCAGAGTCGTCTCGGAGCACCCGCAGGGCCTGACCGTCAGCGAGCTGGCGGACGCCATCTCGGTGCACCGCACGGTCGCACACCGCCTGGTCCGGACCCTGGAGGCACACCAGCTGTGCCGCCGCGACCACCAGCGCCGGGTCGTCCCGGGCACGGGTCTGGTGTCACTGGCCGAACCGGTGCAGCAGGATCTGCGCACGCTGGCCCGCCCGGTCCTGGACGAGCTGGCCGCCAGCACCCGGGCCACCGGACACCTGCTGGTCCGGGAGGGCGACTCCCAGATGCGCGCGCTCATGGTGGTGGAACCGCTCGGCGCCCTGGTCCACGTGTCCTTCCGGCCCGGTCAGACCCATTCCATCGAGCAGGGTTCCGGCGGTGTCGCCGTGCTCGCCCACGGCCCGTACCGGGAGGGTGAGCGCGCCGAGGTCACCGAGGCCCGCGCCCGGGGGTACGCGGTCACCACGGGCGAGGTCATCCCGGCCGTGACCGGCGTCTCCGCCGCGGTCCCGTCACGCAACGGGAGGGCGGCGGCCAGCATCGGGGTCTCGGTCTTCGAGTACGCCGACCTCGACCAGCTCGGCGCCCTGGTCTCCCGCGCCGCGCGGAGCCTGGGCGAGCTGCTCCACTGACGGCGGCCGGAGCGCGGACTGGCCGGCGGGCGCCGTCCGCCCGGCGCCCGTGAGGGTCCGGCCGCGGGACGCCGAGCCGGCGCACGGCGACCGCGGCGCGGGCCGGGGCGCGGCGTCCGCGGCCCGGCCGGGCCGCGGGAGGCGGACGGGCCTCAGGCGCGGCTGAGCACGGCGAGCCGGGCGGCCGCGTCCTTCACCAGCGCGCCGAGCCGATCGACGTCGACCTCCCCCATGGCGACCGTGCCGACGGACGCGCCGAGCAGGTGCGGAACCTCGAAGCCCGCGGCCACCCCGACGGCTCCGTGCTGGAGCTCCCCCGCGGTCACGCCGTATCCGGCGGCCCGTGCCTGCCTGACGGCCTCGGGGTCGCCCTCCGCCTCCGGCTGGAGCGCCAGGATGGCGATGCCGTTGGCCCCCTTGTCCAGCGGATGACCCGCCCCGATGCGGTAGCTGACCTGGAAGATCGTCTGCCGGGCCGGTTCCGCGGAGAGCACCGGGACACACGCGTCGTCGCCCTGGGCCAGCGAGAGGAACGCGGCCACCCCGGCGGCGTCGGCGAGCTCCTGGAGAACCGGTCCGGCCGCGCGGATCAGCTGGGGCTGGAAGCGGTTCGCGAAGACGACGGCGCCGGCCCCGAGCCGGATCCTCTTTCCCACCCCCCGGGTCACCAGCTCGTGCTCTTCCAGCGTGTCGACGATGCGGTAGGCGGTGGCCCGGTCGGTGCCGAGCTGTGTCGCGATCTCGGCGACCGTGAGCCCCTCGGGGGCGAGGGAGACGAGGCTGAGGGCACGCAGGCCACGGTCCAGACTCTGCAAGGTGGCCACGTGGGCTTCCTCCTGTGTTCGCTCCGAGGGTCGTGACGCACCGCGGCTCCGAGCGGGGAGTGCGGCCTCTCGAAGGTTAGTCACCCCCGCCTCCCGGCCTGCCGACGGCTCCCCGCGTTCACCTGCGCCGCGGCCGCGCGCCCACCGCTCCCACCTCGGCCGATCGGCGACGGAGCAGCCCTTGACCGCGCCCGGGACGCGAACTATGTTGCATCCAGGTTGCGGACAACGCACAACTTTGTGCGCCAGGCGCACATTCGGTCGAAGCGACGGCGGCACCTCCGGGAAGGACGCCGCCGGGCGTGACCTCGGGCCGCACCGCCTGCGCGCACCGTCCGGCGCAGCTCGCAGCCACTTCCCCGGGCAGACACCCGCCCCGGCAGCCCCTGCCGCTCCGGGTGTCCACCGCCGCAGGGCGAACCGCCGACAGAAGAGGGACAGGTATGCCGTACTACCGCACGGCGGGGAGCATCCCGCCCAAGCGCCACACCCAGCACCGCGCGCCCGACGGTTCGCTGTACTTCGAGGAGCTGATGGGCGAGGAGGGCTTCTCCTCCGACTCCTCGCTGCTCTACCACGTGAACGTCCCGTCCGCGATCACGGCGTACCGGAGCTGGGAGCTGCCGGACCAGTCGCTCGTGCCCAACCACCCGCTGACGCCACGCCACCTCGCCACGCACCGGCTGTTCGGCGAGGGCGCTGCGGGGGTCGACGCGGTGACCGGCCGGAGGGTGCTGCTGGGCAACGCGGACGTCCGGCTCTCCTACGTCGTCGCCGACACGACCAGCCCGTACTACCGCAACGCCATAGGCGACGAGTGCCTCTACGTCGAGGCCGGAGCGGCCCGCGTCGAGACCGTCTTCGGGGATCTGCCGGTGAGCGAGGGCCACTACGTGGTCATCCCCCGCGCGACGACGTACCGGATCGTCCCGGACGGACCGGTCCGGCTGTACGCCGTCGAGGCCAACTCCCACATCAGCCCCGCCAAGCGCTATCTGTCGCGCTACGGGCAGTTCCTGGAGCACTCCCCCTTCTGCGAGAGGGACCTCCGCGGCCCCGAGAACCTCAGGGTCGTGGCGGAGCAGGACGTCGAGGTGTACATCAAGCACCGCGGCAACGGCCCGGGGGGAATCGCGGGCACGGTGCACACGCTGCCGCACCACCCCTTCGACGTCGTCGGCTGGGACGGCTGCCTCTACCCGTACGTCTTCGACATCCGTGACTTTGAACCCCTCACGGGCCGGGTCCACCAGCCGCCGCCGGTCCACCAGGTATTCGAGGGCCACAACTTCGTCATCTGCAACTTCGTGCCGCGCAAGGTCGATTACCACCCCCTCGCCATCCCGGTGCCGTACTACCACTCGAACGTGGACTCGGACGAGGTGATGTTCTACTGCGGGGGTGACTACGAGGCCCGCAAGGGCTCCGGGATCGGGCAGGGCTCGATCAGTCTGCACCCGGGCGGCCACCCGCACGGTCCGCAGCCCGGAGCCTACGAACGCGCCATCGGAGCGGAGTCCTTCGACGAGCTGGCGGTCATGGTGGACACCTTCCGGCCGCTGGAGCTCGGCGAGGCGGCACGCGCCTGCGACGACGGCGTCTACGCCTACTCCTGGGCCGCGGGCGGCAAGGAGGCCGGGAAGTGACGGGGACCGCCCCCGGCGCCGGGGCGGTCCCGCCGGAGCTGTTCGCCGCGTTCTGCGACGACGCCTCGGTGTTCCCGCCCGGTGAGATGCCGCTGGCCGAGGCGGTGCCCGCGCACCTCCGGCACGTCACCGCCGCCCACGCGCCGCTCGTGGGCCCCCTCGTGGTCCCGCAGGCACGGCTGGCCGAGCTGGCGCAGCTGACGGCCGGCCACGCACCGGGTTCCGTGGAGCTCGCGGTCACGGTCCCCTCCCCCGAGGAGGCGGCGAAGGCGCTGGCCTCGGCCGGCGCGCTGCGGGCGGTCCGGCTGCGCTTCCTGGAGGTCGCCGTTCCCGACGGGGTGCCCGCCGCGGAGATCGTGCCCCGGCTGTCCACCGCCGTGCCGCACACGGACGACCACACGGGGGTGACCGTCTTCGTGGAGGTGCCGCGCGACGGACGCCGGGCCGGGCTGATCGCCTCGCTGGCGGACTCCCCGTACCTGGCGAAGTTCCGTACCGGCGGGGTGCGCGCCGCACTCCATCCCGACGAGACGGAACTCGCGGGCGCCGTGCACCTCGCGGTGCGCGCCGGGCTGCCGTTCAAGGCGACGGCGGGACTGCATCACGCGGTGCGCAACACCGACCCGCGGACCCTCTTCGAGCAGCAGGGTCACCTCAACCTGCTCGCGGCCACCGGCGCCGCGCTCGACGGAGCCGAGGAAGGGGACATCGCCGCGGTGCTGGCCGAGCGCGACCCCGCCGCGGTCGCCGCGCTCGTCCGCGCCCTGTCCCCGGACGTCCGGAAGACCTTCCGCTCGTTCGGCACCTGTTCCCTCGCCGAGCCGGTCGGTGAGCTCGCGGCTCTCGGCCTGCTCGGCCCGGACCTGACCAAGGACCTCCTGTGACCGCTTCCACCACCGTCCGCCTGGACGTGCCCCATGACGACCTGTTCGGCCTCCACAACGTGCCCTACGGCGTGTACTCGCTGCCCGGCCGCGCCCCCCGGGTCGGCACCCGCTACGGCGAGCACGTCGTCGACCTGGCGACGCTCCTGGGCGACGACGTGTTCGCGGGCCCGTCGCTCAATCCGTTCATGGCGCAGGGCCACGACCGCTGGGTCCGGGTGCGGTCCGACATCGTCGCCGCGCTGAGCGGCGACGTGCCCCGGGAAGCGGTGCACTCCGCCGCCGACGTGACCCTCCATCTGCCGTTCGAGGTGGCCGACTACGTCGACTTCTACGCGTCGGAGCACCACGCCGCCAACCTCGGACGGCTGTTCCGCCCGGACAACCCCGAGCCGCTCATGCCGAACTGGAAGCACCTCCCGGTGGGTTACCACGGCCGGGCCGCCTCCGTCGTCGTCTCCGGCACCGACATCGTCCGGCCCGCCGGACAGCGCAAGGGGCCGAACGACCCGGCGCCGGTCTTCGGACCGTCGGTGCGTCTCGACATCGAGGCCGAGCTCGGCTTCGTGGTGGGCACCGGCAGCGCCCTCGGTGAGCCCGTCGCGGCGGACCGGGCGGAGCACCACCTCTTCGGTGTCGTCCTCTTCAACGACTGGTCCGCCCGGGACATCCAGGCGTGGGAGTACGTGCCGCTCGGACCCAACCTGGGCAAGTCGTTCGCCTCGACCGTCTCCCCCTGGGTGGTACCGCTGCTGGCCCTGACGGAAGCCAGGGTGCGCACCCCGGTCCAGGAACCGGAGGTCCTCCCCTACCTGGCGCTGGACGAGCCCTGGGGCCTGGACATCGGCCTGGAGGTGGAGTGGAACGGCCAGGTGGTCTCCCGGCCGCCGTACTCCGCGATGTACTGGTCGCCCGCGCAGATGCTGGCCCACCTCACGGTCAACGGAGCGCCCACCCGCACCGGCGACCTGTTCGCCTCGGGCACCGTCTCGGGGCCGGCCAAGGAGCAGCGCGGCGCCTTCATCGAGCTGACCTGGGGCGGGGCGGAGCCGGTGACGGTCGCCGGGCAGCAGCGGACGTTCCTGGAGGACGGTGACGAGGTGGTGCTGCGCGCCACCGCCCCCGGACCGGGCGGCACCCGCATCGGCTTCGGTGAGGCGCGCGGACGCGTCGTCGCCGCGCGACACGGCCGGGGGGTCTGATGGACAAGGTGGTTCCCTCCGCTGCCGAGGCGGTCGAGGACATCGGTTCGGGAGCGACGCTGGCGGTGGGCGGCTTCGGCCTGTGCGGTATTCCCACCGCGCTGATCGACGCGGTGCTCCGCGCGGGTGCCGACCGGCTGCAGGTCGTCTCCAACAACGCCGGTGTCGACGACTGGGGACTCGGTCTCCTGCTCTCCACGGGCCGCATCCGCCGTATCGTCGCCTCCTACGTGGGGGAGAACAAGGAGTTCGCCCGGCAGTACCTCGCCGGTGAACTGGAGGTCGAGCTCACTCCGCAGGGGACGCTGGCCGAACGGCTGCGGGCCGGCGGCTCCGGCATTCCCGCGTTCTTCACCGCCACCGGTGTCGGCACGCAGGTGGCCGAGGGCGGCCTGCCCTGGAAGTACGACGGCTCGGGCGGCGTCGAGATCGCCTCACCGGCCAAGCAGACCCAGGAGTTCGACGGCCGTACCTACGTGCTGGAGCACGCCATCGTGGCGGACGCCGCTCTGGTGCGGGCCGCCCGTGGGGACCGGCACGGCAACCTGGTCTTCGACAAGGCCGCCCGCAACTTCAATCCCCTGGCCGCCATGGCGGGCCGGATCTGCGTCGCGGAGGTGGAGGAACTGGTCGAACCCGGCGAGATCGACCCCGACCAGGTGCACCTGCCCGGCGTCTACGTACACCGTGTCGTCGCGCTGTCGCCCGAACAGGCCGCCGACAAGCGGATCGAGAAGAGGACGGTGCGATGAGCTGGACCCGCGACCAGATGGCAGCCCGTGCGGCGGCGGAGCTGTCCGACGGGGACTACGTCAATCTCGGCATCGGCCTGCCGACGCTGGTGCCCAACCACATCCCGGCGGGTGTGGACGTGGTGCTCCAGTCCGAGAACGGCATCCTCGGCACCGGTCCTTACCCTTCCGGCGACGCGGTCGATCCCGACCTGATCAACGCGGGCAAGGAGACCGTCACCGTCCGCGACGGTGCCTCGTTCTTCGACTCCGCGACCAGCTTCGGCATGATCCGGGGCGGCAAGATCGACGCCGCGGTCCTGGGAGCCATGCAGGTGTCGGCGACGGGGGACATCGCGAACTGGATGATCCCCGGAAAGATGGTCAAGGGGATGGGCGGGGCGATGGACCTGGTGCACGGTGCCAGGCGGGTCGTCGTCCTGATGGAGCACGTGGCCCGGGACGGGAGCTTCAAGATAGTCGAGGAGTGCTCCCTGCCCCTCACCGGGAAGCGGGTCGTCCAGCGGATCATCACCGACCTGTGCGTGCTGGACGTCACCGCCGGGGGTCTGCGCCTGGTCGAGCTGGCCCCGGACGTCTCCGTCGAGGACGTCCGGTCCAGGACCCAGCCGGAGATCAGCTGCGGGTAGCACGACCCGCACGGCCGGGCGGGTCGGTGCCGGGGCGTGAGCCGGAGCGGCGGGGCCGGACACCGGTCCTCCGGGTCCGGCGGGCGGGGCGCGGGTCCGGTGGACCGGGTACGGCCCGCCGGACCCGGAGGACCGTGCCGGGCTACGGGCCGTACCCGGTCCGCAGCCCGGCACCGGCATGCGGTACGAAGTCGGTGTGAACGAAGAGACTCGGCCCGCGACCGTTCGCGTGTTCATCGCCCTCGCCCCGCCCGACCGGGCGAAGGACGAGCTGGCCAGGGAACTGCGCCCCGCCTACGACACGCACCCGCACGTCCGGTGGAACCGGATCGAGGACTGGCACATCACGCTGGCGTTCCTCGGCGAGCTGCCGGTCGACTCCGTTCAGCTGCTGCGTGCCCCGCTCGCCCGTATCGCCTCGGAGCACCGGCCGCCCCGTCTCGCACTGCGGGGCGGTGGCACCTTCGACGACCGGGTCCTGTGGACCGGGATCGACGGGGACCTCGACCAGTTGCACCGGCTCGCCACCGATGTGCGCACCGCGGTGCGCGACTGCGGGATCGCCTTCGAGGAACGGCCGCTGCGCCCGCATCTGACCCTGGCGCGCGCCCGGCGGGGAGACCGGGCCTCCATGGCGGAACTCGCCGAGGGGATCGCCGGGTTCACCGGCGGCCGGTGGAACGCGGAGCGCCTGCACCTGGTCGGCAGCAACGCCGTGCGCGGCCCCGGACCGATCCACTACCGCGACATCGAGTCCTGGGCCCTGGCTCACGGCGACGGTCCGGAGCACTGACACGGTCGGCCGCTCCGGCCGGCCGCCCTCGCGGTCACCTCCGTGCTCCCTGGTACCTCTCCCCCGTGACCGCTCCGGATCGAGCGGACACGGCCCGGGTCTGCGGTGATCGGCTGCCGGCGATCGGTACGCCGATGATCCGGGCCGGGGTGCAGGGCGGGCAGGGACCGGGCGGTCCGCGAGCGGGCCCGGCGACAGAGACGCCACGCATGCGGACGGGCCGGGCAGACGTGCTGCCCGGCCCGCCGCCTCACCGGGCCGGGAGTCATGTCCGGCCGAGCGAGGGAGGAAGCCCCGGTACCGTGTCCGTGCTCATGCCCTCGCGGTGGACGAGGGCCACGGGTCAGCGGATCTCGGTGGTCCGCTGCTCCTTGAGGGCGGCGCAGTTGGAGTTCTCCACCGACACGTAGACGTTGCCGATGCTGCCGCCCCAGCTCACGCAGTACCCCTTGCCGTAGACGTAGCCCGGTCCGGCGTACGAGGTGTAGCTGCCGTCGTCCCCGGCCCACTCGTCGGTGGCGGGGATGTAGATGTACGCGGACATCGACTTGGCCGCACCCGGGTTGGTCCTGATGGTGGCGACGCAGTTCTTGCCGTTGGCGGAGTTGTACGTCAGGTAGACGGTGCCCAGCGAGCCGACGGGGGCCGAGTTCACGGTCTTGTAGGCCTTGCCGCAGACACCCTGCGGTGTGACGTTCGGCGCGGCGGAGGCCGTCGCACCGAAGGCGGCCGTGCCGCCCACGAGCAGTGCGGTGGCCGCCCCGACAGCCGCGACATTACGTGCAGTTCGCATATTTCCCCCTTGTGTATCGAGGAGTGGTTTACTCCCACTTGATATGACCGTCCATCGACGCGGATGGTTGCACCGCACCGACGGCGAGACTCCGGACGATCACCGCAGGGGCCGCGCAGCCACCGGATACCGGCGAGCCGAACACCCGCCGCACGGTCGGGAATTCCGGGCATCAGCCCCGGCATCACGCCGGACTCCCCCGGAGCGCGCCCCCCTCGGCGGCAGGGATCCACCAGTCCGCACTTTGCGGAACCTTTACCTTTGGCGGGCCGTTGACCGGGGGAGCGCACGAGCGCACGACCGACCACTCAGACGAAGACCGAGGTGACCTCGATGGCAGTGTGGGACCGGCTCAAGGATCAGGCGAGGACTCTGCAGCAGGGCCAGGGCGGGCGCGGGCCGGGGGCAGGGCGAAGCCCCGGACAGGGCTCCGGGCAGAGCTCCGGTGGCGGTTCGCGCGCCCAGTTGGTCAGCACGCTCAAGTCGCAGCTCGCCTCGCTCAAGACGGAGCTCAAGAGCGGCGGGTACCGTGACGCCAGCATGGCGATGTGCGCGCTCGTGGCAGCCGCCGACGGACAGGTGGATCCCGCCGAGCGACAGCACGTGGAGTCCATGATCCTCGGCAACGACGTCCTGCAGAACTTCCCGCCGGAGCAGTTGCGTCAGCGCTTCAACAAGCATGTGGACCAGCTGTCCCTCAACTTCCAGCAGGGCAAGGCCGATGCGATGCAGGAGATCGCCAAGACCGCCAAGAAACCCACCGAGGCGCGGGCCGTGCTCCAGACGGGCATCGTGATCGCCGGGGCCGACGGCAGCTTCTCCCACGCCGAACACATGGTCCTGCGGGAGGCCTGCACGGCCCTGGGCCTCTCCCCCGCCGAGTTCCAGCTGTGATCCGGGCGCACGGCGGGCGCCCGTGACGAAGCGGTGAGCCGGGGCCGAGGACCGGTGCCCGCCACACCCGGACGCTCGCTGCGCACGACCGCGCGAACGGCCTCGCCGACGGCCCTCGCTCGGCCCTCAGCGGCGCGCGGGGCCGCCGGCGAGAGGGGACGTGAGGGGCAGGCCGGCGGCCGGGCGTGCGTTCGGGGTGAGGGAGGGGCCGGGGCGGGCAGAGGCTCAGGGAGACCGGGGTGCGTGAAGGCCCCGGGCCGGACACAGGCTCAGAGTGGGCAGCGCCCTGGCTTGGCCAGAGGCTCGGGGTGGGGCAAGAGTCCGGACTCCGCACCGGCGGACCGGCGGAGGGCTCCACGCGCCTCCCCGTCCTCGGCCGACGTCCGGCGGGCCGGGCTCATCGTCCGGGAGGACCCGAGGACGCCCCGGTCTGCGGCCGACGGTCCGCGGGAAGCGCGCAGGCCGGCGTCCCTCCGGGCATCCGCTCACGGTTGTTCGCGATGATCCGGTAGACCCCGTGTGCGATCCAGCGGAAAGGCGGGAGGGTGAGCACCGCCCCGGGGACGGACCAGCCTCGCCCGGTGTGCAGGAGCAGCCTGGCAACGGCCTGGACACCTCCGTGGACCGCCCCGGTCGGCGTGACCCACAGGAGCTCGTACTCCGCCCGCTCCTGGACGACACCCAGGGAGGCCAGGTCCGCGAACTGCCAGGGGGTGACCTCGCAGTGCGGCCGGAGGTGCCGTTCGGCGAACCGCACACAGGTGGTGCAGAAGGCACAGTCTCCGTCGTAGATCAGCACAGGTCGTGTTCGCATGGGCTCATCCTGCCTCAGGGGTGCGCACGCTCGGCGAGTGCCGCCGGCGAGGGGCGGTGAGACCGGCGAGCACCCGAGGCATCGGACGACCGAGCGGGGCCGCACCGTCGCACTCGCACAGGACGGGGCGAGGCGGGTGGCGCGTCAGGCGCGGGCGGAGGCAGGCACGGTGCGCACCGCACCGCACCGCACCGCACCGCACCGCACCGCACCGCACCGCACCGCACCGCACCGCACCGCACCGCACCGAGGCAGCGTGCCCCTCTCGCTCCGCGACACGGCCTTGCACCCCTATGTCCGCCGAGTGCGAAAGGTCCCGTTCTACGCTGGGGGCCCGAACGCCGTCGGTGCCAGGCCACGCCCCGTTCTCCTCAGTCTGCGGGGCGGGCCGGGGGCCGGCCGTGCATCGCCCACAGACCCAGGAAGCCGCTGCCCTCGTGTCCACGTCTCTCTCCCGCCGCGCCGCGCTCCACTCCCTCGCCGGCCTCGCAGTCCTCCCGCTCGCCGCGTGCGGGACCGTCACGCAGGCGGCCGAATCGCCGGCCACCGCAGAACCGTCGCCCTCAGCGTCCGGAGGCACCGAGCAGCGGACGAAGCGCGCGTTCCAGGAGCTGGAGCGGACGTTCGGGGCACGGCTGGGTGTCCACGCCGTCGACACGGGCAGCGGGCTGACCGTCACCCACCGCCCCGACGAGCGATTCGCCTACGCCTCGACCTGCAAGGCGCTGCTGGCCGGGGCGCTGCTGGACCGGTACACGCTGGAGCAGCTCGAACGACGGGTGCAGTACGGACGGGACGCCCTCCTCACCAATTCCCCGGTCACCGAGCAGCACGTGACCTCGGGCATGACCCTGCGGGACCTCTGCGACGCCGCTGTCCGCCACAGCGACAACACCGCGGCCAACCTCCTGTTCGCCGAGCTCGGAGGCCCCCGTGGCCTTCAGGACGCACTCGTCGGCCTGGGTGACCGCACCACACGGTGCGACCGCTACGAGACCGAGCTCAGCGAGGCGGCGCCGGGAGACACCCGCGACACCAGTACGCCTCGCGCCCTGGCCGCCGATCTGCGCGCGTACGCGCTCGGTGACGTGCTCGGTGCGGAGAAGCGGGCCGTGCTGGTCGACTGGCTCAGGCGCAACACCACCGGAGACGCGCTCATCCGGGCGGGCGCTCCCGACGGCTGGCAGGTGGGCGACAAGACGGGCACGGGCGGCTACGGCACCCGCAATGACATCGCGGTCGTCTGGCCGCCGGACTCGGCGCCGATCACGATCGCCGTACTGTCCCGCCGTTCCTCCCGGGAAGCGGAACCGCAGGACGCGCTCATCGCCCGGGCGGCGCGGGTCGCCCTCGCGGCCTTCGCCTGAGCGGCTCCGCGTCGGCCGTTCAGGTCGTGTCCGGCCGGTTCCCCTGGACCCCGAGGACCGGACGGACCTGATGCGTGCGCTCCGATGTCCGGGCGTCCCGACGACGTGGGGGCGCGACGAAGCGGGGCGCGACGAAGCGACGCGGTGCCGCGGCCGTCGTCGTGCGCCTCCGGGGATGACGGGACGGCACTCAGGGACGGAAGCGCAGCGGGTGGTCCGCGGGGACCTCGGTCACCACGATGTGATGGCCGTCGGGGTCGGCGATCCACATCTCGATCAGACCCCAGGGTTCCTGGAGCGGCGGCCGGAGGATGCGTGCCCCGCGGGCAGCCACCTCCTCGTGCGCCGCAGCGCAGTCGTCGACCTGCATCCAGAGCCTCAGCGTGTCGGTCGGCGGGACATCGGAGCGCCCCGACAGTTCGAGGAATCCCCCACCGAGGAAGTAGACCGTTCCGCGTTCGGGGCCGGTGCCGAACTCCCGGTAGACGGACAGTCCGAGGATCCGGCCGTAGAAGTCACGGGAGGCCTCCGGATCCCCGGGCCTCAGCAGAACCCTGCTGCTCAGTACGTGCACCATGACCCCGACCCTAGGGGCTGAACACCGCATCCGCCCGCGCTCGGCGGGCCCCGCCGTCCGGAGACCTCCAGCGCACCCCTGATCCGCCGCCCGGGCCCCGGGGAGACCCGCCGCCGGAGAGCCGCTCGGGAAGTCAGCCGGTCGGGAGACCGGTCCGCCAGGACGGCGCAGGGCGGGGCGTCGGGCGGCCTCCGGCCGGGCGGGGCGTCCGGGGTCGCCTCCCGGACCGGCGGGGAGGATGACGGACGTGCGCGGTCGTCGCCGCCCGCGGTACCCGGCGGGGAGGGCCGCACCGTACGGAGGTCCGGGGTGCGGGGTCCGGATTCAGTGTGCGATGGAGTCGATCAGCTCACGCGCGCCCTGCCGCAGCAGGGACACGGCCACGGAGGTCCCGAGGGTGGCGGGGTCGAGCGGGCCCGCCCACTCGTGCGCGTTCAGGACCGTCTTGCCGTCGGGGGTGAACACGCAGGCGCGCAGCGAGAGGTCGCCGTTGCGGTGGGCGGTGGCGTATCCCGCGATCGGGGAGTTGCAGTGTCCCTGCAGGACGTGGAGCAGCATGCGCTCCGCCGTGACCTCCCGGTAGGTCTCCGGGTGGTTGAGTCCGCCGACGGCCGCGATGGTCTCGGCGTCGTCCTCACGGCACTGCAGCGCGAGGACGCCGGCACCGATGGGAGGACACATCGCCTCCGGGGCGAGGACCTCGCTGATCACGTCGGGCCGGCCGATGCGGTGGAGACCCGCGACGGCCAGGAGCAGCGCGTCGGCCTCGCCCGCGGCGAGCTTCTCCAGGCGCCGGTTGGCGTTGCCGCGGAACGGGACGCACTCCAGGTGCGGGTGCGACGAGGCGAGTTGCGCCGTCCTGCGGACGGACGACGTGCCGATACGCGTGCCGTCGGGAAGCCGGTCGAGCGTGAGCCCGCCCGGGTGGACGAGGGCGTCGCGGATGTCGTCCCGCTCCAGGAACGCGGCGAACGTCGTGCCGGCGGGCAGCGGGCGGTCGGCGGGGATGTCCTTGACGCAGTGGACGGCCAGGTCCGCCTCGCCGGCGAGCAGGGCGGCGTCGACCTCCTTGGTGAAGGCGCCCTTCCCTTCGACCTTCGAGAGATCGCCCATCCACGTGTCTCCCGTGGTGCGGACGGGGACGACCTCGGTGACCGTGCCGGGGTGGAGGGCCGAGAGACCGGCCCTGACGCGCTCGACCTGGGCCAGGGCCATGGGGGAGTCACGGGAGACGATACGGATCAGTTCAGGGGCGGACATGCCGTCCACGATAGACCGCCGGGTTCGAGCCGTGGTCGTGCGACCCGGCAGGGGGGTCACATTCGGACCGTCACCACCGGGTTCCCGGGCCGGGAACGCCACCGATTTCCGGCCGCGTTGGAACGCCCCTCCCGGCCTGTCCGCAGCCGTGTCCCCGATGACGGGTTTCCGACGGCATGAGCGCTTCGAGCAGCGCAAGTTGACGTTTCGTCAGCACAAAGTGATCACTCTTGGACCATCTGATCGTCCGGAACGACCGTGTCACCCCGGCCACGGGGTGGCTGATTCACCCCCCTGTGCCCTTGCCTCACTCCCCCGAGGGCTGTCTGCCGCCCGGCTAGATCCCTAGCATGAGCGTCCTATCGACTTCACTCTCTTTTGAACCGCGAGGGGCTGGATGAGCAACGGGGACACCTCCATTCCGAAGAACATCGACGTGAACGTGCCGAGCGTCGCGCGGATGTACGACTACTACCTGGGTGGCAAGGACAACTACCCCGCCGACCGGGTCGCGTGCGAACACCTGCTGGAGCGTGTTCCGAGCACCAAGGTGCTGGCGGTGAACAACCGGAGATTCCTGCGCCGCGTGGTGCACCACATGGCCTCCGAATACGGCATACGCCAGTTCATCGACCACGGGTCCGGCCTGCCGACGCAGGACAACGTCCACCAGGTCGCCCAGCTGGTGGACCCCGGTTCCCGGGTCGTCTACGTCGACAACGACCCCATCGTCCTCGCGCACGGCAAGGCCATACTCGAGGAGAACGACCGGACCGCGGTCATCCAGGCCGACATGCGGGACACCGACGGGATCTTCGGCCACCCGGAGGTCGCCCGGCTCATAGACTTCGACGAGCCGGTCGCCGCCCTCTTCGTGTCGGTGCTGCACTGCATCCCCGACGAGGACGATCCCGCGGGGCTGGTCCGCCGGGTGGCGGAACGGCTGGCCCCCGGCAGCTTCCTCGTGGTGTGCCAGCTGGTGAGCGAGGACGCCGCCACCCGCGACTTCGTCACCGACTACATGGCGAAGAGCACCGGCAACCAGTGGGGGCGGGTGCGCCAAGAGGCCGACGTGCACGGCTTCCTGAAGGATCTGGACGTGCTGGATCCGGGCCTGGTGGAAGTGTCGACCTGGCGTCCGGACACGGATCTGGCGCCGAAGCAGGAGACCCAGGAATGGATCGAGTTCGGCGGCGTCGCCCGCAAGTGGTGAGGCCTTCGACCGGTGCCGGCCGCCCGGTGGCGAGGGGCAGGGGCTCAGCTGTAGCGGCGGAGCGCCTGCGTCAGGAGCTCCCTGCTCGCCACCGGGCTCGGTGACTGGGCGCTGAGCGAGTCGAGGATCCACCGGTACTCGTCGGTGCTCTCCGGCTTGTTGACCGACGTGGCGTTGGTCAGGTGCTCGATGTAGGCGACGTCGGGAAGCCCCTCCATCGCGAACCGCAGATAGGTGATGCCGTTGCCGGGTGAGGTGTGGGCGGTCACCTCGAAGGGCGCCACCTGCACGATCACATGGGGCAGCCGGGTCATCTCCAGCAGATGGTTCAGCTGGTCGCGCATCACCCGGGCACCGCCCGTGGGACGCATCAGCACGGCCTCGTCCAGCAGCACCCAGAGCTTCGGCGCGTCGGGGCGTTGCAGCAACCGCTGCCGCCGGAGCCTGAGTTCCACGCGGCGCCGGGTGACCTCCTCGGACTCGAGGGCATGTCCGGACCGCACCACCGCGTGGGCGTAGTCGGCCGTCTGCAGCAGGCCGGGGATGTAGTGCCCCTCGTACGTACGGATCGAGGCCGCGGCCTCCTCCAGGCCGACCAGGGGTTCGAACCAGTCCGGGAGCACGTCGGCGTAGTTGCGCCACCATCCGCGCTGCCCGGCCCTGCGCACCAGCTCGATGAACTCGGCGGTCCTGGCGGGGTCCCGCACACCGTAGAGCTCGAGGAGATCGGCGGCGTCGCGCTCCTTGCAGGGCGAGTGACCGGTCTCCATTCGGCTGATCTTCGCCGTCGAGCAGCGGATCCGGTCGGCGGCGACATCCGGTGTGATGGCCGCCTCACCGCGCATCCGCCGCAGTTGCGCGCCCAGCACGAGGCGCAGCGCCGTGGGGCTCGCACCCGTGGCCGAGGCGAGTGTCGGCCTCCGTGCGGGCTGAAGCGGTTCGATGCCGGGCATGCGGACTCCTGAGGACGGACGTCGTGACGCCAGTGTGCCATCAGGAGCCCCGGAAAGGCCCGGCCGTTGCGAGAGTTCCGTTCCTTTTCGGCCTGGGGCGCGGTGAGTTCAGCCCGCCATGGTGTCGAAGTCGCCGTCCCTCACACCTGCGAGGAACGCGCGCACCTCGGCGCTGGTGTAGACGAGCGCCGGGCCCTCGGGGAACCGGGAGTTGCGGACGGCCACGTCACCGCCGGGGAGCAGGGCCATCTCCACGCAGTTCCCGCTGGGATTGCTGTGGTGGCTCTTCCTCCACTCCACGCCGGACAGGGAGTTGGCGGGTACGCCGTTGTCGATGTGCTGCATGCGGTCCATTCCTTCTCGTAGCGCGGGCACGACCTGGTGCGTCACCAGGGCGGATGCCGGTGAACAGTTGTCCGTTGCTCACACCTCCGGGTGCAATTCCGGATGCAATTGCACTGCGTGCGCGGACGGCGAGGATACTAGTGGTCATCCGGACCTCACGACACCACGTTCCGGACTTCGGCAGAGGGTGAGCGCTCATGGACGCGGAGAACACGTCACTGCACCGGACGGCGGCCCTCACCTCCTGTCCGACTCTCACCGGTGGGGATCCGCACGAGGAACTGGCGCGGGACCTGGGGATCGGGGCCCCGGGATTCACCACGCGCCGTCTGGCCGCGGATCCGGAGAGCCTGCGGCAGGCGCGGGAGTTCGTGCGCGACGCGCTCGACCACTGGGGCCTGCGCACCTGTGCGGACGACGTGGCCCTCGTGGCGGGCGAGTTGATGAGCAACGCGGTGTGCCACGGGATCCGCCCCGAGGAGGAGCAGCCCGCCCCCGCGGCGGCCCGGCTCGGACTGGCCCGTCAGGAGGGCAGTCTGGTCTGCGCGGTCACCGATCCCAGCCCCGAGGTGCCCGTGCTGCGCCGGGCCGAGGAGTGCGTCGAGCGTGGCAGGGGTCTGCGCATCATCGACGCCCTGAGCAGTTCATGGGGCTGGTCCCGGCCCACGGCTACGGGCAAGACGGTCTGGGCGCGGATCGCGGTCCCCCCGGCGCCGGAGGATCAGAGGCCCACGAGCGCCGTCCACGCCGATGCCAGCAGCCGGTGCCCGAGAGGGGTCGGGTGGACCCCGTCGCCCGCGACGGCTTCCGGGCCCCCGGCCGTACGCGCCGCCTGGTTGAGCAGCCCGTCCGCCGCCAGCAGTGCGGCATCGAACTCCTCGGCGAGCCGGCGGACCGCCTGAATCCGGGGGTCGAGGTCCTCGCGCCAGGCCCACTGCTCGTCCCGCACCGGCACGAGGAAGGGTTCGACGAGGATGAGCTGGGCGCCCGTCCTGTCACGGACCTGGGTGAGGAGGGCGCGGTAGTCGTCCTCGTACGCGCGCACCGGCGTGACGGTGCCGGAGTCGTAGCGACGCCAGGTGTCGTTCACGCCGATCAGGACGGACACGACGTCCGGTTCGAGGTCCAGGGCGTCCTCGCGCCACCGGGCGCGCAGATCGGCGATGCCGTCTCCGGCGACACCCCGGTTGAGGAAGGTGATGCCGCTGTCGGGCCGGGCGGCCCGCACGGCCTCGGCGGCCATCCGGACGTAGCCGTTGCCCAGGGGGGCGTCCGGTTCCGCCAGCCGGCCCACGTCGGTGATGCTGTCGCCCTGGAAGAGGACGGTGGCCGAGTGGTGCAGGCTGACGGTCACGCGGTACTCCGAACGGTGAGGGACCGGGGGATGCGGTGATCCTGCCCGCAAAGGCGCCCGATGATCGGGGCCGCACCCTCGGAGACACTCGCCCGGATGCGGTCGGGGGTCAGCGGGCCGGACCGAAGTCCAGCGCGCTCTCGACCTCCTGCAGCGTCTCCTCGGCCACCCGCCGCACCTCGGCCGGCACATCGCCCTGTTCTTCCACCAGACCGGCGTAGATCGGTGCGTCGGATACCTCTACGGAACTCACGTGAAACAGCCTATCGATAGGTTATGCCCGCCAATCAGCGGAAACGGGAGCCGAGTGTACGCGCTGCGCTCCGGCGGCCGGGGGCCGGTCCCCCGGAAGCGCCCACGCCCGGCACAACCTGTTGCCGCAGGCCGGGCGCCTGCGAGGCCGATCACACCCGGGAGGTGGGGCACAGAGGCCGGTGCGCCGGCCTCCGGACCCGGATGCCGGAGGTTCGGCTCCTGCCTCCCCTGCGGGACCGGCTCCCCGCCCGCAGCCGGGCGGGGAGCGGCTCCACTACTCGATGACGAGCTCGACCTCGATGTTCCCCCGCGTGGCCTTGGAGTAGGGGCAGTAGGCGTGCGTCGCCTCGACCAGGCGGCGCCCCGTCTCCCCCTCCAGCGTCTCGGGCAGTTCGACGCGCATGACGACCGCCAGGCCGAATCCCGAGTCGTCCTTGCCGATGGACACCTCGGCGGTCACCGAGACGTCCTTGGTGTCGACCTTCATCTCACGGGCGACCGAGCCCATCGCGCTGGCGAAGCACGCGGCGTACCCGGCGGCGAAGAGCTGCTCCGGGTTGGTGCCCTTGCCGTCGCCCCCGAGGGCCGGCGGCATGGCGAGGGCGAGGTCCAGCTGCCCGTCCGAGCTCACGGCCCGTCCCTCACGTCCGTTCGCGGTGGCGGCGGCGGTGTACAGCGCGTCCATGGAAGGCCTTCTCTCGTACGACGGTGACCGCGGACCGATCACCCCCAAAGAGTTGCACACAATTGAATTGTGCACAACCCAATGACGCGCGACGGGCTATCCTGGAGCCATGACGCAGACACCGCCCACCGCTCCCGGCCCGACCGCCCTGGCGGACACGGAGCTGCTCAAGCTGGACCACCAGGTCTGCTTCTCGCTGCAGGCGGCCTCCCGGGCGTTCGGGGGCGTCTACCGGGAGGCCCTGCGGGACCTGGGCCTGACCTACCCCCAGTACCTGGCGATGATGGTGCTCTGGGAGCACGGACCGCTGCCGGTGAAGACGATCGGCGAACGCCTGCACCTGGATTCGGGGACCCTGTCACCGCTGCTGAAGAGGCTGGAATCGGCCGGTCTCGTCAGGCGTGAGCGCAGCCCGGAGGACGAGAGGTCGGTCCTGGTCCACCTCACCGCGGCCGGGTCGGAGCTGCACGACCGGGCGCTGCCCGTCCCCCGGTCGATCCTCCGGGCCACGGGCCTGTCGGTCGAGGAGATCCTGACCCTCCAGGAGACCCTCAGGCGGCTCACGGCCTCCCTCGCCGAGGCGGGCTGACCCCGGCGGCCGCCTCGGCCCGTACCGCCCGCACAGCGCTCGCCGGGGCTCCTGCGCCGGAATACCATGCAGGGACCATCGCACCGCGGAGCGGCCCATGAACCGGCGTCGAACTCCCCGGTCGGCGAGCGCCGAGGACCTGCTCAGCACCCTGCAGCACCTGACCGCCCGTGCCCGGCAGGGGGTGGAGCTGCACCAGGCCCGGGTCGAGCTGGCCCAGGCTCTGCAGCGCGACATGCTGCCCGCGGCCCTGCCGGCCTTCCCCGGGCTGCGGACCGCCGCCCGGTACGCCCCCGCACGCGACGGCCTGGACATCGGGGGCGACTGGTACGACGGGTTCCTGCTGCCGGACGGTGCGCTCGGGCTGGCCATCGGCGACGTGCAGGGGCACGACGTCGAGGCCGCCGCCTTCATGGGGCAGATCCGGATCGCCATGCGCGCCATAGCGGGTTCCACGTCCGACCCCGGTGAGGTGATGGGCCGCACCAACGACCTCATCATGTCGATGAGGTCCCCCCTCTTCGCCACGTGCTCCTTCCTCCGGCTCGATCCGGTGAGCCGGGAGCTGCGGAGCGCCCGGGCGGGCCATGTCGCCGCGGTGTGGGCGACGGCCGACGGCCGCTCGGGGATCACGGACGACGCGGGCGGTCTGCCGCTCGGCGTCGAGCCGCACGAGCACTATCCCGTCACCCGGCGCGACCTGGCCGCGGCGGGCGCGTTCGTCCTGCTCACCGACGGGGTCGTCGAAGGCCCCTCGCTGACGATCGACGACGGCCTGGAGCGGGTCAGGCGGCTGGTGAGCACCCGCGCGCTCGCCGGGGCCGAGGAACTGGCGGACCAGGTGCTGGGGGCCGCCGTGCGCACGGGACACGAGGACGACGCCGCCGTCCTCGTGCTCCGGCACGGCGCCGCCGCGCGACCGGGCTGAGCGCGGGGAACCGCCGCCGCGTGTCACGACCGCCCGCCGTGACGGGCGGTGTCTCATGAGATGCGTGATCCGCAGCGAGAAGACCAGAGGCCGGGCCGTGCTCGTCCTGCAGATGCTCGGCATCGTCGTCGTCTCCTACGTGTCGGGCCGGCTCGGTCTCCTCCGGCAGGTCGAGGTGCAGAGCTCGGTCGTCACCCCCCTGTGGCCGCCCTCGGGCATCGCACTGGCCGCTCTGCTGTACCTGGGACTGCGCGTCTGGCCCGCGATCGCGGTCGGTTCCCTGTTCACGGTCGCCGCGATGAGCGACGGGCTCAGCCTCTGGGGCGTCGCCGTCGCGGCGGGGAGCACACTGGCTCCGGTGTGCTCCTTCCTCGGACTGCGCGCCGTGGGATTCCGCAAGGAGCTGGACCGGCTGCGCGACGGGGTCGCCCTGGTCTTCCTGGGGGCCCTCGGCGGCATGGTGATCAGCGCCACCGCGGGTGCGGGCGTCCAGATGCTGAGCGGCGGCCTGTCCCCGTCCCACTTCTGGCCCGTCTGGTCCGCCTGGTGGGCGGGCGACGCCATGGGCGTGCTCATGGTCACGCCGCTGCTGCTCGTCCTGCGGAAGGCACGCCCGCCGCGGAGGGACGACCGCTGGGCCGAGGCTCTGGCGCTCGCGGTCGTCGCGGTCGTGGTGACGGTGGTCGCGACCCGGAGTCCGCTGTCCCTGATCTATCTGGTATTCCCGGTGCTGATCTGGGCCGCGCTCCGCTTCCAACTGGCCGGGAGCGCCCCCTGCGCCCTGCTGATGTCGGTGCTGGCGATCGTCGCCGGGACGGACGCCGTCGGACCGTTCGCCGGCCGTTCGGTGCTGGAGGTCATGCTGAACCTGTGCATCTTCAACGGCTCCGTGGCACTGACCGCACTCCTGCTCGCGGCCGTCGTGACCGAGCACCACAACATCCGTCGCGAGACGGAGCTGGCCTGCGAGGAGCTGGCGGCGCTCGTGGAGGAGCTGGCACCGCGCCCACCGTCCGCGGGATGACGGACGGACGGGCCGCGCCGGGTGACCGGGCGTGAGGCGCTCGACCGTGCGGCCGGTGGCCTCCGTCGCCGGGGCAGCGGTGTCGTCGAAGGCCGCCGGACCCCCGGGACCCCGCGACGAGACGCTAGCGGCCGGTGCGCGGGAAGTGCCGTGCCAGGAAGTCGTTGCGGAACCTGCCGTCCGGGTCGAACCGTTCGGTCAGCCGCTCGAAGTCGGTGTAGTGGCCGTAGAGCTCCCGGAGCACCTCGGGCGGCGTGGTGAAGACCTTGCCCCAGTGCGGCCGGGCCGCGAAGGGCGCGAGGGCCTCCTCGACGGCCCGGAGGGCCGGGAGGACCGCCGCCGTGTCGGGGACCCAGGTGAAGTGGAACGCCACGGAGTCCCTCCCCCACGCAGGACTCAGCCACAGGTCGTCGGCGGCCACCGTCCGGATTTCCCCGATCTGGAGCAGCGGTGCGAAGTGCTGCCGGACCCGGTCCAGGGCCTCGTAGGCCGCGACGGCGTCACGGCGGTCGACGAAGTACTCCGACTGCAGCTCCTCGCCGTTGCTCGGGGTGAACTCCAGGCGGAAGTGGGGCAGCCTGGCGTGCCAGGGGCCGGGGGCGCCCTGCTGCGGTGTGCAGTGCTCGGCCGCCACACCGGGGACCGGGTGCCGTGGGCCCGGGGCGAGGGTCGCGCCGTGCCAGCGGTGCGGGACGGTGCCGGGGGTGCCTCCCTCGACGCGGCGCTTGAGCCAGACCTGGTCGATCGGGCCGCCGTGCCAGCCGGTGAAGACGCTCACGCTGTAGGCCGCGGACAGCACCTCGTCGAACCGGCCGAGCAGCTGTTCCTGCGGAAGCCCTTCGTACACCCACTGCTGGATCTCGAACGCGGGAACGAGGTCCAGGGTCAGCCGGGTCATCACTCCGAGCGCGCCCAGCGCGACCACGGCGCCGGGGAAGTCGGCGTCACCCCGCTCGACGGTCCTGATGCCGCCGTCCGCGGTGACGAGTTCCAGCGCGCTGACGGCTGCGGCCAGGGCCCGGTTCCGCACACCGGACCCGTGGGTGCCCGTCGCGCACGCGCCGGCCACGGAAATGTGGGGCAGTGAGCCGAGGTTGTGCAGCGCGAGCCCGTTGCGGTGGAGCTCGCCGGTCAGCTCCCCGAAGCGCAGCCCGGCGCTCACCGTCGCGGTGCGCGCGTCGCGGTCGACCTCGATGCGACGGGGCAGGCCGGCGACGGATATGAGCGAGCCGTCGGTGTCGGCGACGGTGTTGAAGGAGTGCCCGGTCCCCAGCGCCCTGACGGCCGTCCCGGCGGCGACGAGGTCCTGGAGCTCGGCGATCGAGGCCGGGACGTGCAGCCGCTCCGCGCCGAAGGTGATGTTGCCGGCCCAGTTCGTCCGGCGCGCGGAGGGGGCGTGCTCCGAGTGATCGATCATGCTTCGGAGCTTACGCCCGGGCTCGCACACCACGTCAGGACGGGAGCGGAGCACGCCCGTGCGGGGCGCTCAGTACGGTAGGGGCCGTCCGGACGGTGTGCGCAGATCGAGCGGGGGCGGCCCCGCCGGGGGCTGGGGTCGGCGGACGATCTGGATGCGGCCCACGGCCACCACCTCCTCCTGGTAACCCGGTATCTGCCCATCCAGCCGCCCTTCACACGTCGGGGGCCCGTCGGGCCGCCCCGCGGCGCCCGGGGATGCGGACCGGGCGATGTGCGGTGACCCTGGACGAGCGGGGGGACACCGACGCGAGGAGGATCCGCCATGTCCGCGCTGGACAAGATCAAGAACATGCTCAAGGGACACGAGGACCAGGCCGGGAAGGGCGTCGACAAGGCCGGCGACATGATCGACGACCGGACGCAGGGCAAGTACAGCAAGCACGTCGACACCGGCCAGGACAAGCTGAAGCAGCAGCTCGGCGCGGACCGCGACCCGGAGAACCCGTCCCACTCCTGATCCTCGCGGCGGCGCCGGGCGTCGCCTGCCCTTCGCAGCGGTGCCGGAACCGGTGGCGGCTCGTGCCGTCGCCGGTTCCGGCACCGGGCGCGTCCGGATCCGGGAGCGAATATCGAGCACGTGACCGGATTCCTGTTATCGTCCCCGCCGCACGGCGTCTCCCAGGTGTGGGAAATGACGGAACAGGACCCCGGAAGAGTGGGCACAGCATGGGCGAGGCACGCGAGACGGCGTTGATCAAGGCGGCGCAGAAGGGCGACGCCGAGGCGCAGGACCGGCTCGTGGCGTCCTACCTGCCGCTGGTCTACAACATCGTCGGCCGGGCGCTGAACGGCCACGCCGATGTGGACGACGTCGTCCAGGACAGTGTGCTGCGGATGGTCCGCGGGCTCCCCTCGCTGCGTTCCCCGAAGAGCTTCCGGTCCTGGCTGGTGGCCATCACCATGAACGAGATCCGCGACCACTGGCGCGAGCGGAGCACCGGGGAGAGATCCGCGGACCGGATGGAGGACGCGTACGACGTCGTCGACCCCGGGGCGGACTTCGTCGAGCTGACGATCGTCCGGCTCGGTCTGACCGGCCAGCGCCGGGAGGCCGCCGAAGCCACCCGCTGGCTGGACGAGGACGACCGTGCGCTGGTGTCGCTGTGGTGGCTGGAGACCGCGGGGGAACTGTCCCGGGCCGAGGTCGCGAACGCTCTCGACCTGTCCCCCCAGCACACCGCGGTGCGCGTCCAGCGGATGAAGGAGCGCCTGGAGGCCGCCCGGGTGGTGGTGCGCGCTCTGTCGGCGGACCCGCGCTGTGTGCTGCTGGAGGACCTGACGGTCCGGTGGGACGGTGTGCCGTCCGCACTGTGGCGCAAGCGGCTGGCGCGCCACGCCCGCGAGTGCACCGTGTGTGCGGGGCACCGGTCGGGGCTGGTCCCGGCGGACGCCCTGCTGGTGGGAATCGCGCTGGTTCCGGTGGCCGCGGCCGCCGCCGGGCCGTCGACGGAACTCCTGCCGGCGGCCTTCCTCTCCTCGGCCCCGGCCCTCGCGGGGCCCGGACGGGCCGCACGACGGCGGGACGGCGCACGGCGCCGCCGCCGCACCACGGTCGTCGCGGGGCTCGCCGCGGTGGCCGTCCTGGGCGGCGGCGGGGCCGCGGTCCATCTCTACACGGACGACGCGGACGAGGACCCGGCCACGGCGATAGCACCGCTCACCGGCCCCTCGGCGCCGGTGAGCGCTCCGCCCTCCCCCTCGGCCTCCCCCTCCTCGCCCTCCCCGTCCCCCTCGTCCGCCTCGCCGTCGCCGTCCGCCACGCCGTCCCCGTCGGCCCCCGAGCCGAAACCCGCCGGCACCACCCCGGTGAAGACTCCGAAGCCGCGTCCCCCGTCGTCGAAGCCGGCCGCCGCGCCGGAGCCCTCCTCCGCCCCGTCGGCGGCCGACGAGGTCATCGCGCTGGTCAACACCGAACGCGCGAAGGCCGGATGCGGAGCGGTCAGCGGGAACGGCCTGCTGGCGAAGGCCGCGTCGGACCACTCCGCGGACATGGTGGCGCGGGACTACTTCTCCCACACCTCGCCGGACGGCACGGACCCGGGTGCGCGCATCACCGCCGCCGGATACCGCTGGAGCACGTACGGGGAGAACATCGCGAAGGGCCAGCAGACCCCCGCGTCGGTCATGGACGCGTGGATGAACAGCGAGGGGCACCGGGCGAACATCCTCAACTGCGCCTTCAAGGAGATCGGCGTCGGCAGGGTGGACTCGTCCGGAGGGCCGGTGTGGACCCAGAACTTCGGCACCGCCCTGTGACACCCGCGATCCGGGGAACCGTCACGGCCCGGAAACGAGCGGGTAGCCCCTCCTCCATGTAAGGGCTCTACGCTGGACAGGAGCCCAGGCCGACGGCGTCCGCAGGCGACAGTCCTCCCTCCCCCGCGGACAGGAGCCCGGTTTCTGTGCCCCTTCCTGGTCTTCCGTCCTCCGATCGGCTTCCCCCGTGGCTCGCCCACGTACTGCGGACCCAGCGCGGGCCCGTCCCGTGGAACGCGGTGCTGCGCGGGGCGCTGGCCGCGCTGCCGCTGCTCGTGGCCGTGGCCGCCGGGCGGCCGGCCCTCGGCGTCCCCGCCGCCCTCGGCGCGATGCTGGCCGGCATCAACGACCGGCCCGGCAGCCGCCGGACCTCGGTCACCCGGCTCGGCCTCCCCGCGCTCGCGGGCTCGGCCGGTCTGCTGCTCGGCTCGGTGGCCGCGGAGACCGTGGGCGCCGCTCGCTCGCTCGTCGTCCTGCCGCTCGTGGTCGGACTGCTGGGGCTGGCGGCCGGGGCGATCAGCTCGACGGGCCCGGTCGCGTCCGCGTGCGGCACCCAGGTGCTGGTCGCGGTCGTGATCGGGGCGGGCATGCCGTTGCCGGAGCCCGGCCCCCTGCGCGCGCTGATGTTCCTGGCCGGTGCCGGTTGGCTGCTGCTGCTCCGGCTGGTGCTGCCCTCGCCGGGCGGTCGCGGGAGCGGACCGTACGGACTCGACGGCGAGCGCGAGGCGGTGGCCGCGGTCTACGACGCGGTGGCGGGGCTCCTGGTGGCCGCGGGCGGGCCCGGGGCCCGGGCGGCGCGGGCCGCGCTGAGTGCCGCGCTCGACCTGGCCCAGGACGCGCTGGCGGGCCCACGTCTGCGGCGGCGCGCGAGCTCTGCCGCCGAACGCCGGCTGCACGCGCGGTACGCGGCGGCGTTCCCGCTCGCCGAGGCCGCGACCGCGCTGGCCTGGGCCGGTGTCCCGGTGCCGGAGAGAGTCGCGGAGGGACCCCGCAGGCTGGCCGCCGCCGTCCGGGACGGTGCGGCCTGCGGAGCCCTCTCGGCGCCGGCCCGCACGGACGCCGGGCTGAGGGCCCTGGACGACGCCCTGCTGCGGGCCGCCGCGGTGTTCGACCGTCCCACCGGGACGGTGCCGGGCAGCCGCCCGCGGGAGACGGACGCGTCGGTCCTGAGCCGGGCGTGGAGTCCGGCCGGGCTGGAGTACGGGCTCAGGGTCGCGGTGTGCTGCGCGACGAGCACGGTCCTGGCGCAGTGGCTGCACCACGAGCACTGGTACTGGCTGCCCGCCACCACCGTCTTCCTGGTGAAGCCCGATCTGGGACCGCTGGCCTCGCGGGTGCTGTGCCGGGCGGTGGGCACGGTGGCGGGCGCCGCGGTCTTCGGGGCCCTGGCCGTGCTGATGTCCGGTCCGCTGCCCGCCGTCGCGACGGTGGCCCTGTGCGGAGCGCTGCTTCCGGTCGCGACCCGTCACTTCGCGGTGCAGACGGCGGTGGTCACGGTGCTCGTGCTGTCCCTCGTCCTGCTGGGCGGCGAGCCGGCCGCGTCGTGGGGCCGGATCGTGGAGTCCCTCCTCGCGTGCGGGACGGTGCTGCTGGTCGGGCACCTGCCGCTGCCGGGCCGGCGGGGCCACGGTGTCCGGGCGGCACTGGACACGGCGGTGGGGGCGGCGCACCGCTACCTGGGGCACGTCCTGGACGCGCCGGAGGACCGGGCACGCAGAGGGGCGCTCCGCCGAGACGCCTACCGGTCACTGGCGAAGGCGCGCTCGGCCATCGAACTCTCGGCAGCCGAACTCCCGCCGGTGGCACGGCACTCCGCCGGGTCGGAGGGGGTGGCGGGCGCGTTGGAGCGGCTCATCGACACCACGACGGCGTGTGCGGTGCACCTGGACCGTCCGACGGCCGAACTGCCCCCGGCGCACGCCGAACTGCTCGCCGCGCAGCTCTCCGAGCTCGACCGGGCCCGGGCGGTTCCCGCGGGCTGAACGTCCCCCGGGGCGGTGCGCGACCGCCCGTCCGGGCGTGACCGGGGGCGCGGCGGGGCGGCGCCCGTCCCGGCCGTGACACGGCTCGCCCCGGGCACCCGGACGGCGGTCCGGGTGCCCGGGGCAGGGGTCAGCGGCCGATCAGGGCGAAGGCGGCGCAGGTACCGGCAGCCGCGCCGACGGTCAGGACCGACAGCGCGACACAGCGGGCCCTGAGCCGGTCGTAGCGTGCGGTGTACTCGCCCCGGAGCTCCACGGCGCGGCCGGCGATCCTGGTGAGCGTCTGCCGGCAGACCTCCACCCGGTCGGCCACGTAGATCCGCTCGACGTCGTCCCGCTGGGCGGTGGTCAGCCAGGGCAGGGAGTCCGTGAACCTGCGGGCCTGCCGGCGGGCCTCCTCGATCTCGGCGTTCCAGAGCAGATAGCCCTCCATCTGGGCCAGGCCCCGTGCGCTCTCCTTCTCCTGCTCCATGCGGCCCTCCTCTCCTCGAACCGTGCCACCGGGCCCTATTCCTGCTTGTCCCCGGGAGCCACCGTGACGGATTCATGGGGCCGGTTGGTCGCGTCCTCCAGGGCGCGGATCGAGGGATAGTGCAGATCGAACGCGGGCGATTCGGAACGGATCCGGGGAAGCGTCAGGAAGTTGTGCCGCGGCGGCGGGCAGGACGTCGCCCACTCCAGCGAACGGCCGTAGCCCCACGGGTCGTCGACCTCGATCTTCTTGCCGTACTTGGCGGTCTTCCAGACGTTGTACACGAACGGCAGCATCGACAGCCCCAGGAGGAACGAGGCGACGGTCGAGACCGTGTTCAGGGCGGTGAAGCCGTCGGCGGCGAGGTAGTCCGCGTACCGCCGCGGCATGCCCTCGGCGCCCAGCCAGTGCTGCACCAGGAACGTGCCGTGGAAACCGAAGAAGAGCGTCCAGAAGGTCATCTTGCCGAGCCGCTCGTCCAGCATCTTGCCGGTGAACTTCGGCCACCAGAAGTGGAATCCGGCGAACATCGCGAAGACCACGGTGCCGAAGACGACGTAGTGGAAGTGCGCCACGACGAAGTACGAGTCCGAGACGTGGAAGTCCAGCGGCGGCGAGGCCAGGATGACGCCGGTCAGACCACCGAAGAGAAAGGTGACCAGGAAGCCGACCGACCAGAGCATCGGTGTCTCGAAGGACAAGGAGCCCTTCCACATCGTGCCGATCCAGTTGAAGAACTTCACCCCGGTGGGCACCGCGATGAGGAACGTCATGAAGGAGAAGAACGGCAGCAGCACCCCGCCGGTGACGTACATGTGGTGCGCCCACACCGTCACCGAGAGGCCGGCGATGGCGATCGTCGCACTGATCAGACCGATGTAACCGAAGATCGGCTTGCGGCTGAACACCGGGATGATCTCGGAAACGATGCCGAAGAACGGCAACGCGATGATGTACACCTCGGGATGGCCGAAGAACCAGAACAGGTGCTGCCAGAGGAGCGCACCGCCATTGGCCGGATCGAACACGAGTGCGCCGAATTTACGGTCGACCTCCAGCGCGAAGAGCGCGGCGGCGAGGACCGGGAAGGCCAGCAGGACCAGGACACCGGTCAGCAGGACGTTCCAGGTGAAGATCGGCATGCGGAACATCGTCATGCCGGGGGCGCGCATGCAGATGATCGTGGTGATGAAGTTGACCGAGCCGAGGATCGTGCCGAAGCCGGAGAACGCCAGACCCATGATCCACAGGTCGGCGCCGACGCCCGGCGAGCGGACCGCGTCGGTGAGCGGGGAGTAGGCGAACCAGCCGAAGTCGGCCGCACCCTGCGGGGTCAGGAAGCCCGCGACGGCGATCAGCGAGCCGAAGAGGTACAGCCAGTACGCGAACATGTTCAGCCGCGGGAACGCCACGTCGGGCGCGCCGATCTGGAGCGGCATGATCCAGTTCGCGAACCCGGCGAACAGCGGCGTCGCGAACATCAGCAGCATGATCGTGCCGTGCATCGTGAACGCCTGGTTGTACTGCTCGTTCGACATGATCTGGGTGCCCGGGCGGGCCAGCTCGGCACGCATGACGAGGGCCAGGACGCCGCCGACGAGGAAGAAGGCGAACGAGGTGGAGAGGTACATCGTGCCGATGGTCTTGTGGTCGGTGGTGGTCAGCCATCTGATGACCACGTTCCCCGGCCGCCTGCGACGGACGGGCAGTTCGTCCTGGTAGGCGTCATCGGCCTCCGCCGATAGTGAGGGACCCCTCGTCGTCACTGCGGCACTCCTTCGGTCGACGGCCGACTGCGGACTCGGCGACCAGGATGGACTCCCGCGGTGACCACGGCAGGTCATCTCCGTGCGCACTGCACGGGTGGCTGGCAAAGGACACTCCACTGGCCGAAGGGCCCGGTGCCCGCGTTGACGCGCGCAGCGTGTTCCCGGGCCCCCGGCCGCCGGGTCAGACCGTGGCCCAGGCCCGCATCTCCTTCCGCGAGGAGAAGTCGGCGACGTTCCTGTCGAGGGGCTGGTCCGTGTACTGGTGAATGCGCCAGGATGCCTCGATCCGGGGCGCGGCCGGCTTGCCGTAATCGGCGATCCAGAGCCCGTCACCGGCGTAGGAAGTCGTGTCGTGGTTGATCCAGAAGGTGCGGTTGCAGTAGAGCAGGACCCGGTGGTGCGGCCGCAGCCTCTTCACCTCCCGGATGAATCGGTCCTTGTCCGCGTTGCTCGCGCGGGTGCCCTCGCCCGTCTGCTCCCAGTCGACGGCGAGGAGGTCGCCCTCACGCTCCGGAGTCTTCTCCAGGAAGTACTTCGCCTGGTCCTTCGGATCTCCGGGCCAGAGGAAGTGGTAGAAGCCGAGGACGCACTCGGCGTCCCTGACCTGCTTCGCCTGGTTCTCCAGCCGTGGATTGACGTAGGAGCGGCCCTCGGTCGCCTTGACGAAGACGAAGTCCAGGCCTTCCGTGCCGAAATCCGTCTGATAGGCACTGACGTCGACGCCCTGCAGCACGGGCACCACCTCCACGGGGGCCTTGCGGTTCTGTTACCGCTCCCCAATCTGCCCCGTCGGCCCCTGCCCATCCGTCCCCTCGGTGAAGAACCGATTCATCGCAGAGGAAATGCGTCCGCTCGGGCGGGGGCGGTGATGCGGTCCGGCCGGGCCCACCGGTGCGGACCGCCCGGGTCCGGTGTCCGGGTGGTTGCTGCGTGTACGACACACTGTCCGACGAACCAGTACCGCCGGACCGTCCGCAGATGATCCGCCCGGCTCGTGGCAGATGCCCGGCCGGCCGGAGGCAAGGAGACTTCTGATGCCTCGCACGATGTCCGTATCGGACAGCATCCTCATCCGCGCGGCCCCGAGGGCCGTGTACGCGGAACTGAGCGATCCCACCGCCATGGGCCGCTGGAGTCCGGAGAACAAGGGCGCGAACGTGCTCGGGGAACAGCGGGGCGCCCATGTCGGCATGGTCTTCGAGGGGCGGAACGAACGCGGCTCCTTCCGGTGGACGACGAAGTGCACGGTGACGGCCGCCGATCCGGGTGAGCGGTTCGCCTTCCGCGTGCACGCGATAGGGGCGAGGCGCCCGTTCCTGCCCGGGGCGATCGCACTCTGGGAGTACCGGTTCGAGGACGTCGACGGCTCCACGCGGGTCACGGAGACCTGGACGGACAACCGGCGGTCGTGGCCCGACTTCCTGGCCAACGCCTTCGACCGGGTCGCGACACGGGGGCACACCTTCGCCGAGTTCCAGCGCGGGAACATCCGGACGACGCTGGAGCGGCTCAAAGCGGCGTTGGAGCGGGAGGACCCGGAGAAGGACGGCGGGGTGCAGGACGGGCCGCCCCTCGGGTGAGGTGTGCGGCGCAGCCTCACCGTGGGTACGCCGGTGGGGCCGGGCCGTCGTCGCGCGGCACGCGGTACCGCCCGCTCGGAGGGGCACCGCCACCGCCCCGGCGTGGCGGCCCGGGAGCATGCCGGTCCGGGAGCATGCCGGTCCGGGACGGCCGCCGGCCACGGGGGCCGGGGCCGGTGCCTCCCGCGGGGGGGCGTGCGGAGGATGCCCGGCCTCCGGAACAGCGGGGCAACGGAACCGGCGCGTCCGCGGCCGGCCTCCGGGGCGCCGGGCGGGGCGGCTCCGCGACCGTGGGCGTACCGGTCGGGGAGCCGCCCACGGGGTTCCCCTACTGGCCTGCCGCGTTGAACAGGTCGAGCACACTCTGCTGGCAGCCGTAGTCGCTCACGCCGTTGCCGCCGTTCCAGTGCGGACCGTACTGGTCGAGGGAGTTGCGGTTCCTGGCGTGAGCGGCGTCGGCCCACCGGTCCAGCGTGGCGGCGTAGGGGTGGTCCGCCAGGCGGGCGTCGAGCTTGCCGAGACCGCGGACGTACGCACCCTTGAAGGACGGGCCGTCACCCGTGCAGCTGTCGGACTCCCCCGGTTCGCGCAGTACGCCGTCCGTCTGGAGCCGGGTGGTGGAGGCATCGGCGAGCTGACGGGCCGTGGTCAGCAGACTCTCGTCGCCCGTGGCCCGGTACAACTCCTCGAGCCCGCCGAGCACCACGCCCTGGTTGTACGTCCACGTCGTCTGGCCGTTGTTGGCGCACGCGTCGGTCAGACCGTCGTTGATCATGTGGTCACCGTTGATCATGCCGCTCTGCCGGAACCAGGTCCACTCCTTCCTGGCCCGTTCCAGATAGACGCTGTCACCGGGGATCCGGTTGTGGAGTGCCGCGTTGAGCTGGAGGAAGAGCTCGTTGGTGATCGCGTTCTTGTAGGTCTTCGTCTCGTTCCACAGCACACCGCCGCCGCAGGTGCCGGTCCAGTGGTCGTTCATGTGGTCCGCGTCGACGCGCGCGGTGTCCAGATAGCGCTTGTCGCCCGTCGCGTCGTAGGCGGCGATCCAGGCCAGCCCCCACCAGCCGGTGTCGTCCAGGTAGTCGTTGGTGAAGTCGCCGCCCTGGGCTCCGATGTTCTTGTCGTAGGTCGAGGCGATCGCGTACCGGTAGCTCGGCATCCCGCTGAGACGCGCGTTGTCCAGCACGGCCGTCAGCGCGTTCGCCCCCGTCCACCAGCCGTTGCCGCCGAAGAGGCCGGTGTTCCGGTCGTACGACATCATCAGGGCGGTCGCGGCGGCGGTGCTCCGGCTCCAGGCGTTCCAGTCGGTGCGGGCCCAGCCGGTGCAACTGATCTCCGGGCGGTCGCCGGCCTTGCCACAGGCGCGGAGCGCACCGACTCCGGCGGTGTTCCAGTCGTCGACGTTGTACATCTGGGTCCGCCAACCGCGCGAGCCCGCAGGGGTCTTCGTCGCTCCGAGCCTGCTGCCGGACGCCCACGTCCGTCCGCCGTCGAAGCTCCGGTCCAGCCAGACCTCGTCGCCGGGGTCGCCGGCGTCGACGGAGGCCCAGCCCATGACATCGTTGTCGGAGAGATGGAGCCGGATGGTGCGTCCGTGGACGCCGGCGGTGACGGGGACGCGTTCAGAGGTGGCGGTGGACGGATCACGGGCGTCGCACTGCCGGTTGCAGATCGTCGCGGCCGTTCCGGCCGGGGCGGCCGACGCGGGTGAGGAGGGGAGGATCAGGGTGGGAAGGAGTGACAGCGCGAGTGCTGCCCAGCCTCTTCGGGACACCGTCATGGGTTTCTCCTCGAAGGTGTGGGGGACCCTTCGGCACCGGTCCGCGTCGCGGACGGAACCGCAGATCTCAGGCGACCCGATAATCGCGCTCATGTCAACGCACTGGACGCCGAAAGACGCCTGAAAGAAAGGACGTTGGGCTCGATGGTGGATGCGGCCGGAGGACCGGCACCGCCACACGGGCCCGGGCGGCGGATCGGCCGGGGGCGGCTTCACCCGGAGCCGGACCGGCTCGGCTCCCAGTGCGGCGGCCGGGTCAGGAAGTCCGGCAGCCTGGTGGCGGCGTTGCCCCTGGCCGCGTTCAGTTGGGCCTGGGTGAGGAAGAGCGCGCCGGTGAGATCGGCGTCGGACAGGTCGGCGTCGCGGAAGTCCGCGCCTATGAGTTCCGCCCGGCGCAGATCGGCCCCGCGCAGATCGGCGGCGATGAGGTACGCCCCCCGGAGTTCGGCCCCGCGCAGATCGGCTCCCCTGAGCCGGGCCCCGATGAGGTCGGCTCCCCGTCGGCTGCGCCTGTCGCGCCGGGGGATCGCGGCGCGTTCGCGCGCACCGGCACGCAGCAGCAGCGCGGCGACCTCGTCCCGGTGTGCGGACACGTCCAGATCCGCGAGGTCGCCGGCGGGCAGAGCCGTGAGGTGTTCGGTGACGGCGAGGGCCTCACGGAGTTCGGCGTACAGGGGCTCGGCGGCCGGCAGGGTGAGCGCTTCGGTCAGGTACCAAAGGAGTTCGTGCAGCTGACGCATCACGGGGAAGACCTGGAACATCTGCCCGGCGGTGTCCCGGGCGGACCGCCAGTCCCGGCCGCCGTAGGTCTCCTGGGAGACCTTCTGGCCCGCCCCGAAGCAGTCGTACACGGTGCAGCCGGAGAATCCCTCGGGACGCAGCCGGGCGTGGATGCCGCAGCGGAAGTCGTCGGCGAGGTGGGGGCAGGGGGTGCCCGCGTCCTTGTCGATCGCGAAGTCCGAAGAAGCCGTCAGGGTCAGTGCGACGCAGCAGAGACCGAAGCAGTTCGCGCAGTCGGCACGCAGTGCGGCGCGCCCGGCGGCGGTCGGTCCTGGTCGGGCACGTGTCCGGTCCTCCGATGTGCGGTGTCGGGACAGCTTATGGGTGCGGAGGCACCCCGCGCGGCGGCGTGTGTCGGTGGGCGGGCGCACACTTGACCGCGGAGCGCGGCACCGGTGAAGGGGGCAGGACGTGAGCGCGTCGCAGGAGAGCGGATTCGAGCCCGCGACCGGGGACGGCCCCGCCGTCCCGGAGCGCGCCGAGGTGCGTGCCGCGGAGGTGCGGACCGCCTTCGAGGGGATGCTTCAGATCAGGCGGCTGACCGGCGGGGACCGGGTGGACCCCGAGGCGGTCCCGGCCGCGTGGGAGCTGAACCGGCCGCTCCGGGCGGTGGCCCTGGCGCTGGAGGCGGCGGGGATACCCGCTTCGGCGGTCGGGGCGTCCGGGGAGCGCAGCGCCTCGGGATACCGCGTGTGCGACGGCGAAACGCCGGGCTCCGTGCGCGTCGAGTGGGCGGGACCGCGGGGCAGCGGAGCCGCTCACGACGAGGAGGAGGCGCTGGCCCGCTGCCTCACCGTGCTGCGGCGGCTGGGCTGGACGGCACTGTCGTACCGGGGACCGCGCCGGCGGCGCTTCCTGGAGGTCGAGGCGCCGCCCGGGGTCCGCCCCTGAGGCGCTCTCCGTGACGGACCCGGCGGCGTTGTCGGTGCCGTGGGGGATGCTTGACGGTCCGACACCTCTGACCGGGAGATGCTGAGATGCACCAAGCCGAAATCGCCGCGGCTCAGGCGTACGTCCGTTTGCTGGCGGCCGCTCGCGCCGCGCTCGCCGACCCGGCCGATCCCCCGCACCACATGCCGCTGCTCACCTCGCCGATGGAGGAGGCGGACGACGCCCTGCGGGGTGCCGGCCTCGCGGGCAACGAGGCACGGCTCTTCCGTCTCGTGCGGGAGCTCCGGCCGAGTCTGTCCGGTTCTGATCGCTGACGCGCCTCCACACCGGCCGTCCCGGGCACGCGGTCCCCGGTCGCGGACCGCTGCCCGGCCGGCGCCCGCCGGAGGCACTCGGCGTCGGGGGCGGGCAGGGCAAGGACGCGGCGGACGTCCTCGTGGCGCGCCCGCCGCGGCCGTCCGCCGGTCACCCGCCGCCGTGGAGCAGCGAGCCCGGGGTGGTGAGGAGCTCCCCGGTCTCCAGCCAGGTCTTGAGGCCGGAGAGGATCATCGGCCA
This sequence comes from Streptomyces sp. NPDC006296, assembly GCF_040613235.1. Taxonomy (NCBI): domain Bacteria; kingdom Bacillati; phylum Actinomycetota; class Actinomycetes; order Kitasatosporales; family Streptomycetaceae; genus Streptomyces; species Streptomyces sp. NPDC006296. Next base: position 122,772 of record NZ_JBEXRT010000008.1, read on the forward strand.
TCCGCCGTACAGCTCGGGGTCGGCGCCGTCGCGGAGTTCGCCGTGGGTGACGGTCAGCCGGCAGGAGTCCCGGACGGGCTCGATCTCCCAGGTGATGCGGGTCGGTCCTTCGTCCCTGACTTCGTCGCTCCAGAGCGCCACCATGCTCTGCACGAGCCTGCGGGGCGGATCGACCTCCAGGTTCTGCCCCTCTCCCAGCGGGCCCGGGGCACCGGGGGCGGACATCTCGAAGCCTGAGCCGGGGGTCCAGTCCGAGAGGACGCGGGCGCCGAAGTTGTACGTGCTCCTGATCTCCGGATCGGTGATCGCCTCCCAGAGGCGCTCGGGAGTGGTGCGGACGTAGATCTCGAAAACCTTCTCCATGGGGTCCTCCGGTCGGGTCCTGAGGTCGCCGGGCCCGGCGGCCCGGGGCTCGTGCACCGTCCACCCGCCAGTCACCGACGAGAGCCGTTCGACACCGGTGCAGGGCGTGGAGCCCCGCCCTCCCCCGCCTCCGCGGTGCGTCCGGCCGTGCCGCCTCCGGCGGACCGGGCCGCCGGGTGACCGCCAAGCGCGCGCTGTCGCGAGCCGGGGACTCCGGCGCCCCCAGTGTCCGCCCGCCGTCGAGGGACAGCACGTCGAGCGGACCGCACCGCGTCGGGAGGATCGGGGCGGGGCTGCGGGGGCCTGGAGGACCGCGTCGGCCGATCCGGAGCACACGGCCCGTCGTCACCCTGCGACGCGGACACCGGCGGATGGCGGGACCGGTCGGTGAATTGATTCAAACCCCGAAGAAACCGGACCAGCTCCTTGACGAGCAGCAGTGCCGAAATCTAGCGTACGTTCCGGATGAAACGATTCACATCCCGATCCCGAGCGGTCGCCGGATGACTCTGCTTACGAGGTGTTCATGTCTGATGTGTCGGCCGTCAAGGCAGCTCTGAAGTCTCAGGTCATCGAGACGCCCTCCTGGGGCTACGGCAACTCGGGGACCCGTTTCAAGGTCTTCGCCCAGTCCGGTGTCCCGCGGGACCCGTTCGAGAAGCTGGCGGACGCGGCGCAGGTGCACGCGTACACCGGGGTCGCTCCCAAGGTCTCCCTGCACATCCCGTGGGACAGGGTGGCGGACTACGCGGCGCTGACCCGGCACGCCGAGGAGCTCGGGCTGCGGATCGGCGCGATCAACTCCAACGTCTTCCAGGACGACGACTTCAAGCTGGGCTCGGTCACCCACCCGGATCCGAAGGTCCGCCGCAAGGCGACGGATCATCTGCTGGAGTGCGTCGACATCATGGACTCCACCGGGTCCCCCGATCTCAAGCTGTGGTTCTCGGACGGCACCAACTACCCGGGGCAGGACGACATCACGGGCCGTCAGGACCGGCTCGCGGAGGCCCTGGCCGAGGTCTACGAGCGGCTCGGGGACGACCAGCGCATGCTGCTCGAGTACAAGCTCTTCGAGCCGGCCTTCTACACCACCGACGTCCCGGACTGGGGCACCTCGTACGCCCACTGCCTGAAGCTGGGGCCCAGGGCCCAGGTCGTCGTCGACACCGGCCACCACGCGCCGGGCACCAACATCGAGTTCATCGTCGCCTTCCTCCTGCGCGAGGGGAAGCTCGGCGCGTTCGACTTCAACTCCCGTTTCTACGCGGACGACGATCTGATGGCAGGAGCGGCCGACCCCTTCCAGCTGTTCCGGATCATGCACGAGGTGGTGAAGAACGGCGGCCTGAGGCCCGAGACCGACGTCAACTTCATGCTCGACCAGTGCCACAACATCGAGGCCAAGATCCCGGCGGTGATCCGCTCGGTCACCAACGTGCAGGAGGCGACCGCGAAGGCGCTGCTGATCGACGCCGAGGCACTGGCCGAGGCGCAGCGCTCCGGTGACGTCCTCGCCTCCAACGGGGTGCTGATGGACGCGTTCAACACGGACGTACGGCCGCTGCTGGCCGAGGTCCGGGAGGAACTGGGCCTGGCCCGCGATCCGTTCGCCGCCTATCTCGCCTCCGGCAACCAGGAGCGCATCGCCGCCGACCGCGTCGGCGGGGAGCAGGCGGGCTGGGGGGCCTGAGCGCCGCTCCCCCGCCTCTCCCCGCCCGGCCCGGCCCCGCACCCGCCCCTCCCCGCGAAGGAAACCCTCATGACGTCCGCGACGCACCCGGAAGTGGCCGCGCTCCTGGAGCGCGCCCGTCGGATCGGCTCCGACCCGCGCAACACGAACTACGCCGGCGGCAACGCCTCGGCCAAGGCCACCGAGGCCGACCCGGTCACCGGCGGAGAGGCCGAACTCCTCTGGGTCAAGGGATCGGGCGGCGATCTCGGCACCTTGACGGAGGCCGGTCTCGCCGTGCTCAGGCTGGAACGGGTGAGGGCGCTCAAGGACGTCTATCCGGGGGTGGAGCGCGAGGACGAGATGGTCTCCGCGTTCGACTACTGCCTGCACGGCAAGGGGGGCGCCGCGCCCTCGATCGACACCGCGATGCACGCCCTGGTCGAGGCCGCGCACGTCGACCATCTGCACCCGGACTCGGGAATCGCGCTGGCATGTGCGGCGGACGGCGAGAAGCTGACCGCCGACTGTTTCGGCGACAGGGTCGCCTGGGTCGGCTGGCGCCGGCCCGGATTCCAGCTGGGACTCGACATCGCGGCCGTCAAGGAGGCCCGTCCGCAGGCGGTCGGGGTGGTTCTGGGCGGCCACGGCATCACCGCCTGGGGCGACACGTCCGAGGAGTGCGAGCGCAACGCGCTCTGGATGATCCGTACCGCGGAGACGTTCCTGCGCGAGCACGGCAGGGCCGAGCCCTTCGGCGCCGTCCTGCCGGGCCGGGAGGCGCTGGACGCGGAGGCGCGCCGGGAGCGGGCCGCCGCGCTGGCTCCGGTCATCCGCGGGCTGGCGTCCACGGACCGCCCCCAGGTGGGGCACTTCACCGACGCGGCGCCCGTGCTGGACTTCCTCTCGCGCGCCGAGCACCCCCGTCTCGCGGCGCTCGGGACGTCCTGTCCCGACCACTTCCTCCGGACGAAGGTCAGCCCCCTGGTCCTCGACCTGCCGGCGGACGCACCACTGGACGAGGCGGTGGCCCGGCTCGGGGCGCTGCACGAGGAGTACCGGGAGGCGTACCGCTCGTACTACCGGCGTCACGCCGTGCCGGACTCGCCCGCGATGCGCGGGGCGGATCCGGCGATCGTGCTGGTGCCCGGCGTCGGCATGTTCTCGTTCGGCAAGGACAAGCAGACCGCGCGCGTCGCCGGGGAGTTCTACCTCAACGCGATCAACGTGATGCGCGGGGCCGAGGCCGTGTCCGCCTACGCGCCGATCGAGGAGTCCGAGAAGTTCCGCATCGAGTACTGGGAGCTGGAGGAGGCCAAGCTGCGGCGGATGCCGCGGCCGAAGGCGCTGGCCACACGGGTCGCGTTCGTCACCGGCGCCGGGTCGGGCATCGGGAAGGCCATCGCGCACCGCCTCGTCGCGGAAGGCGCGTGTGTGGTCGTCGCGGACCTGAACGCCGAGAACGCGGCCGCGGTCGCGGAGGAGCTCGGGGGTCCGGACCGGGCCGTCGCGGTGACGGTCGACGTCACCTCCGAGGAGCAGATCGTGGAGGCGTTCAAGGCCGCGGCGCTCGCCTTCGGTGGCGTGGACCTGGTCGTGAACAACGCCGGGATCTCCATCTCCAAGCCGCTGCTGGAGACTTCGGCCCGGGACTGGGACCTCCAGCACGACATCATGGCGCGCGGGTCGTTCCTGGTCTCGCGCGAGGCGGCCCGGACGATGCGCGCGCAGGGCCTCGGCGGCGACATCGTCTACATCGCCTCCAAGAACTCCGTGTTCGCGGGTCCGAACAACATCGCCTACTCGGCGACCAAGGCCGACCAGGCGCATCAGGTGCGCCTGCTGGCGGCCGAGCTGGGCGAGCACGGGATCCGGGTCAACGGGGTCAATCCGGACGGGGTGGTGCGCGGTTCCGGCATCTTCGCCGCGGGCTGGGGCGCCCAGCGTGCGGCGACCTACGGCATCGAGGAGGAGAAGCTCGGCGAGTTCTACGCGCAGCGCACGATACTCAAGCGCGAGGTGCTGCCGGAGCACGTGGCCAACGCGGTCTTCGCCCTGACGGGCGGGGACCTCACGCACACCACCGGTCTGCACATCCCCGTCGACGCCGGTGTGGCGGCGGCGTTCCTGCGCTGACCGAGTGCCGCCCCGCCGCGCCCCGGACGCCGTTCCACGGACGGCCGGGGCGCGGGTTCGCCCGGATGGGATGAGAGGGTCCATGCCTGCGACTTCACGACACGACGCGGTGTTCGCCGCGGTGGACCTGGGCGCCACCAGCGGACGGGTGATCACCGGCCGGGTCGGCCCCGACCAGCTGGTGCTGACCGAGGTGCACCGCTTCGCCAACACGCCGGTCCGGCTGCCCGACGGGCTCCGCTGGGACGTGCTCGCCCTGTATCAGGGGATGCTGGAGGGGCTGCGCGCGGCCTCGCGGGGCGGGCCCGTGGCCTCGGTGGGCATCGACACCTGGGCCGTGGACCACGGGCTGCTGGACGCCGACGGGTCGCTCCTGGGGCTTCCGTTCCACTACCGCGACGAGCGGAACGCCGCAGCGGCCGAACGGGTCCTGAGCCGGTGCGGCGCCCGGGAGCTGTACGCCGTCGGCGGTTTGCAGCACCTGCCGTTCAACACGGTCTTCCAGATCGAGGCCCACCGTGCCACCGCGCAGTGGCCGGCGGCCCGGACGCTGCTGCTGATGCCCGATCTGCTGGTGTACTGGCTGACGGGGTCGGTGGGGGCGGAGGTCACCAACGCCTCGACAACGGGGCTGCTCGACGCGCGGACCGGCGACTGGTCCGAGGCGCTCATGGCGCGGCTGGGGCTGGAGCGTTCGCTGTTCCCCGCCCTGCGCGAACCGGGCGCGCGAGCGGGCACCCTGCTGCCGCACGTCGCCGCGTACACCGGCCTCGCGGCGGACACCCCGGTGACGACGGTCGCCTCGCACGACACCGCTTCGGCCGTGGCCGCGGTCCCGGCGGCCGAACCCGGATTCGCGTACGTGTCCTGCGGGACCTGGTCGCTGGCCGGTCTCGAACTGGACGCACCGGTGCTGACGGAGGAGTCGAGGGCCGCGAACTTCACCAACGAGCGCGGGGTGGACGGCACGGTGCGCTATCTCCGCAACATCATGGGGATGTGGCTGCTGGAGGAGTGCCGTCGTACCTGGGAACGCGACGGCACACCGGTCGCGCTGGAGACTCTTCTCGCCGACGCGGCGCGGGTGCGGCCGTTCGCCTCCGTGATCGACCCGGACGATCCGGAGTTCCTCGCGCCGGGCGACATGCCGTCCCGGATCGACGCCGCCCTCGTACGGACCGGGCAGCCGACCCCGGACGGGCCCGGCGGCTATGTGCGGTGCGTGCTGGAGAGCCTGGCGCTGGCGCACCGCAGGACACTGCGCCGGGCCGCCGGGCTGGCGGGGCGTGAGCTGACGCGGATCCACCTGGTCGGCGGCGGCTCCCGCAACGAGCTGCTGTGCCAGTGGACCGCCGACGCGACGGGCCTGCCGGTCACCGCGGGGCCCGCCGAGGCCACCGCGCTCGGGAACGTGCTGCTCCAGGCACGGGCCCACGGGCTGGTGGGCGGGCCGGCGGAGATGCGCGCCCTGGTCGCCCGCACCCAGGAACTGCGGCACTACACCCCGCAGGGGGATCCGGCGGCCTGGGACCGGGCGGCGGCCCGGCTGCCGGCACGCGGATAGCAGGCCGCTCCGGCTCCCCGGGGCGGGCGCCCGGCCGTCGGAGTCCGGCGGCCCCCGGCCCCCGGCCGCCCTGCACCCGGGTATTCCGGGACCGGTGGCAGGACATCCAGGGGGGCGGGGATCAGCTCGTGGACAGGCCCAGTTCCCGGTCCCCGAGCGGCTCGAAATGGCGGGCGACCTCGGCAGCGGTCACCTCACCGAGCGCGGCCGGGCTCCATCGCGGGGTGCGGTCCTTGTCGATGATCCGGGCGCGTACGCCCTCCGTCAGGTCATGTCCGGTGAAGGCCCGGCAGGAGACGCGGAACTCCTGGTCGAGAGCGGCTTCCAGACTGCCGAGCCGGCCGGCGCGGCGCACGGCGGCCAGCGTGACCTTGAGCGCGGTGGGTGACACGGCGAGGAGTTCGGCGGCCGTCTCCTTCGCCGCCGTCAGACCGCTGTCCGACAGCCGGTCGACGATCTCCTCGGCGGACTCGGCGGCGTAGCACTCGTCGATCCACGGGCGCTGAGCGGCCAGTTCCCCTTCGGGAGGGGTGGACGCGTACCGCCGCACGGTCGCCTCCACCTCGGCCGGGGTGGAACTGCGGGCCAGCTCGGCGGTGAGGTCGGCGAGGTGCTGCGAGGGCACGAAGTGGTCGGCCAGCCCGCAGAGGAGGGCGTCGGCGGCCCCGACCGCGCGGCCGGTGAGCGCCAGGTGGGTACCGAGCAGACCGGGCGCCGCGGCCAGCAGGTAGGTGCCTCCCACGTCGGGGACGAAGCCGATCCCGGTCTCGGGCATCGCGACGCGTGAACGCTCGGTGACGACACGTACGCCGCCGTGCGCGGACACGCCCACGCCGCCGCCCATCACGAGGCCGTCCATGAGCGCCACGTACGGCTTGGGGAACCCAGCGATCCGGGCGTTGAGCCGGTACTCGTCGCGCCAGAAGTCCACCGAGGCGCTGCGGCCCGCCCGGGCGTTCTCGTAGATCGAGCGGATGTCGCCCCCCGCGCAGAGACCCCGGTCGCCGGCTCCCGCGACGACCACGGCCGTGACCGCGTCGTCGGCGGCGGCCCGGGCCAGGGCCTCGTCGATGCCGCGCACCATGGTGTGGGTGAGGGCGTTCAGGGCCCTCGGCCGGTTGAGGGTGATGTGCAGGAGGTGTCCCTCGGTGTGCAGCAGGACGGGCTCGTCATCGTTCATGTGTGCGCTCCGGTCAGCCGTGGACGGTCTCTCGGGCCCATTCTGCGACGGGTGTCACGGGCCACCGGCGGCGGGTCTCCCGCTGTGGCACTCCCGGAGCGCGGGCTCGACAATTGGGGTCCACGGACCGCGACGGCCCGGCCGCCCCGCCGGACGACCTCCGGAGCACGCATGACCGAGCCTTCACGGCGCGCAGACGGCGACGGAACGTCGCGGCTCCCTCGCGAACGGCGACGCGCCGACGCCGCCGGGAGCGCGGAGCGCTTCGCCCTGAACAGGACCGGCAGCTTCGAGTGGGATCTGGACGCCCGGACCATGGAGATCGACGACGCCGGTCTGCTGGTCCTCGGCCTGGATCCGGCGCGCTTCGCGCACTCGCCCACGGCCCTGATCGACCGCCTGGACGCGACGGACCGCGCGCGTCTGGAGTCCACCATCGACGAGGCGGTCTCCGGGGGGAGCAGCTCCTACAGCGTGCACTTCCAGGTGCCGCTGGAGGACGGGGCCCGCCAGTGGACGCACGTCCAGGCGCAGATCCTGCGCTCGGAGGACGGCCGGGCGCACCGGGTCGTGGGGGTGGTGCGGGACGCGACCGCCGAGGTCACCCATTCGGCCTTCGTCCTGGACCTGGAAAAGCGGCGCAGGCGCCAGACGAGCATCGTCGAACGAACCACCGCCGCGATGTCACGCGCGGTCACGGTCGACGACGTCACGGCGGCCCTCACGGGTCCGGGCGGCCTGGTCGGCATCGGGGCCGACGGGCTCGCGTTGGGCCTGGTCGAGAACTCCATGCTCAGGATCATCGCGCTGAGCGGTGACTCGGTGGAGGTCCTGGAGGGGCTGGGGTCGGGTCGGCTGGACGCGACGCTCCCCCTCGGGGACACGGTGCTCAGCGGGCGGCCCCGGTTCATCACCTCGCTCGGGGCGCTCGTGCGGCGCTATCCGGTGCTCGAACCACACATCGGGGACCTGAGGTTCCGCGCAGTGGCGTACCTTCCGCTGGTCGCCCAGGCCCGCTCGCTGGGCGGGCTCGCGCTGTTCTACCGCGAGCGCACCGCCTTCAGCGCGGACGAGCGGATCCTGTGCCTGGGACTGGCCGCGATCGTGGCGCAGTCGCTCCAGCGGGCGATCCTCTTCGACGAGGAGCGCGAATTCGCCACCGGTCTCCAGTCGGCCATGCTCCCGCGGCGGATCCAGGCGATCGAGGGCGGGGAGATCGCGGTCCGGTACCACGCCGCGTGGAGCGGGCGCGAGGTGGGCGGCGACTGGTACGACGTGATCACCCTGCCCCGGGGCCGCATCGGCGTCGCGGTGGGCGACGTGCAGGGACACGACACCCACGCCGCGGCCATCATGGGCCAGCTGCGGATCGCCCTGCGCGCGTACGCCGCCGAGGGGCACCCTCCGGCCACGGTCCTGGCGCGCGCGTCCCGCTTCCTCGCGGAGCTGGACACCGACCGGTTCGCGACCTCGACGTACGCGCAGGTGGACCTGGCCACGGGTGCGGTGCGGGTGGCGCGCGCCGGACACTTCGGACCGCTGGTCCGGCACACCGACGGCCGCGTCGGCGTGCCCCAGGTGCGCGGCGGCCTGCCGCTGGGGATCTCGTCCGACTTCCGTGACGAGGAGTACCCGGAGACCCGTCTCGACCTGGTGCCCGGGGAGACCCTCGTGCTGTACACCGACGGGCTCGTCGAGGAACCGGGGGCGGACGTCGACACGGGGATCGCCGCGCTGATCCACGAGGTGGGCGAGGGGCCCGACGGCGCCGAGGCCCTGGCCGACCACCTCTCGGACCGGCTGTGGGAGCGGTGGGGTTCGGGCGACGACGTGGCGCTGCTGGTCCTGCGGCGCAGTCCTGATCTGGGGTCACCACAGGCGCCCCGGCTGCATCAGTACGTCCACCAGGCGGATCCGCAGGGGCTCTCGGAGGCCCGGTCGATCGTGCGTCAGGCGCTGACCGACTGGGACCTGGCCGGCTTGGCCGACGACGCCGAACTGGTCGCCGGTGAGCTGCTGGTGAACGTGCTGCTGCACACGGAGGGCGGGGCGGTGCTGACGCTGGAGGTGCTGCCGGAGCCCGTACGGCGCATCAGGCTGTCGGTCCAGGACCGGTCGAGTGTCTGGCCGCGGCGGCGCACTCCGGGCGAGACGTCGAACTCCGGGCGGGGCCTGCTTCTCCTCGACGCGGTGGCGGAGCGCTGGGGCATCGAACCCCGCGGGGAGGGCAAGGCCGTGTGGTGCGAGATCGGCCCGAGCCGCCGGCCGTGCGGCTGAGGCCGGAGTCGTGCGGGACCCACGGGGTCCGCGGGCTTCACGGGGTCCGCGCGCTTCACGGGATCACGGGCCACATCGGCACAGTGCGGTCCGGGGCCGAGGAGGCACGGGCGAGCGAGCGGTCCCGGCGGAGCCCGTCCGCAGCGCTGCCCACCGGCGAGCAGCGGGGACACGGAGCGCGGGCGGGTGGCGCGGGCAGAAGGCACGGGCATGGCGCGGAAGCTCGGTGCGGGCGAGTGACGCGAACGTTCCGCACGGGCGTGGCGGGGAGGCTTGACACGAGCGAGTGGCGCAGGCGGAAGGCCGGGGCGTAGCGCGGAAGCTCGGTGCGGGCGAGTGGCACGGACACGGAGCGCGGGCGGGCCGCGCGGAGACATGGCACGGCGGGTAGTACGGAGGCTTGGCACGGAGGGTGGCGCAGGCGGTCGGCTGTGGCACCGAGGCCCGGCGCGGAGGCTTGGCACGGTGGGTCGGGTGACCACCGGTGGGACGCCGAAGGGGCGCATCGCACCGGAACCGGTGCGATGCGCCCCCGTCCGGCCGCCGGTGTGGTGTCACCGTCGTGCCGGAGTGGTTCGGACGCGTCAGTGCTGCACGCCGCGGCGCTTGCGGACGGACCACAGGATGCCGCCGCCGGCGAGCAGAACCGCGAGGGCGGCTCCGCCGATGACGGGCGTGGCGGACGACGAACCGGTCTCGGCCAGGTCGGGCGCGCTGCTGCTGGACTCCGCGGGGGCGGGTGCCGCCTCCGTGGCGGTCTCGCTCGGCGTGGCGCTCGGCTCGGGGGTCTCGGAGGCGGGCGGCTCCGTGCTCGGGGCCTCCGAAGGCGCTTCCTCGGTCGGAGGAGTCGACGGGGTCTCGTCGTCCTCGCACACCGGGGCGGTCTTCGTGTCCTCGAAGGAGTACCGGTCGCTGTCTCCCGCCTTCACGACGAGGCGGACCTGCAGCTCCTTGTCGTGCTTCGGGAGCTGGAGCGGGGTGCTCGTGCTGTATTCACGGCCGAACTCGGTCTTGGCCAGGATGTCCTCGCCACCGACGACGGAGACGGTCACCTCGTTGGTGGCCTTGTCCGAGTAGGCCTTCAGGTTGAGCGTGACTTCGGAGCAGGTCACGGCCCAGTTGGGGGTGTGAGCTGCAGCCGGACCGGCGGAGATGACCCCACCGGCCAGGCCGACCACCGCGGCGGCCGCGAATGCTCCCGCGCCACGCCACGATCTCCTGGGTATGGTCATGGATTCTTCCTCCATATGAGTACACCGCTGTATGGCGGTGTGGCGCACAGTACTGCCCCCGGCCCCCCGTGGCGCACCCGCCCCACGTTTCAAACATGCATCAACAGTGCCTCAATCGCCGCGACTTGTGACATCACGGACACTTGAGGATGGCCGGAAGCAGTCGTTCCTGTCGTGCACCGGTGCGGGACGTGGGGGTGCTTCAGAGGGACTTGTGCATGATGTGCAGTCCTACATAGCCGTGTTCGGGATGGTTGAATCCCTCGGGCAGGGTCCCGGTCATCTCGAAGCCGAGGGATCGGTACAGCCGTACGGCGTGCACGTTCGTCTCCACCACGGCGTTGAACTGCATGGCGCGATATCCCGCCTTCCGCGCCCAGTCGAGGGTGTACGCGCACAGGGCGCGACCCACGCCCCTGCCCGAGAACTCCGGGGCGACCATGTAGCTCGCACTGGCGATGTGCGCGCCGTTGCCCATGTGGTTCCTGTTCATCTTGGCCGTGCCCAGCACGGTCCCGGTCTCGTCGACCGCCACGACCGTGCGGCTCGGGGGCTCCAGGAGCCACCAGCTCTGCGCCGTGTCCTGCCCGAGGTCGGTGGGATAGGTGAAGGTCTCCCCCGCTGCGACGATGGTATGGAAGAACGGCCAGATGGCGGGCCAGTCCTTCTCCGTGGCTTCCCTGATCAGCATGGGCGCCAAGATGGCAGGGGCGGCCGGCCTCGTGCAATCGGGTTCCGGGCTCTCCGACCGGGCCCGCACCGCGTTCTCCTGACGGGCCGTCCCGGCCGGGTCCCGAACCGGTGCCGGCCCGGAGCCTCCGGAGCGGCGCCCGGCCCAGGTCCGGCGACGTCCACCCCCATGGCCCGCTCCCGGGGCAGTCCGGCATTACCCTTTCCCTCGCGCCGGCCGCCCGCAGGGGCCGGGGCGCGTGAGGGATCCGGCCCGGGCGGACGGAGAAGGCCGGGGCCGGGACGGCGAGGACCTGGCTCGGAGCGGCCGCCGCATGGGGTCGGGCCAGGGCCGGGGAGCGGGCCGGAGCGCGCGTGCCCGCCCCAGCTCCCGCTCCAGGTTCATCCGGCGCCAGAGGATCTCGTCCGGGTCGTCCGCCCGGACCAGCCGGGCCATCGCCTCTCTGCCTGCCACGGAACCCGGATGCCCGAAGGTGTGGGAGGGCGTCATCCGGACGAGGTGGGCCCGCTCGTGGGGATCATCCACCACCTCGGCGAGCTGGACCGGCCCCAGAGCGGACGACTGCAGGGCGGCCCGCACCCAGGGGTCCTCCGTGCGGTTCAGTAAGCGGTCGACCCTGCGTGCACGCCAGTTGCGCGCACGCCGGTCGGTGCCGGCCTCCAGCAGGGCTCGCATCCCCACCGGACTTCTCCCCGCGAGGAGGTGCGGTTCTCGCGCGGCGAACGCGAGGAGGTCGTCCACCAGGTAGAGCCAGACCACCGCACGACAGCGGTTCAGACAGAACGCGACCGGCGTGAAGCAGCCGACGCGCGCCAGGCCGGTGAAGCGCGGGACGCCGATCCCGAGGAGCGCCGCGCCCTCGGCCGTGCCCGCTGTGCGGACCCGGTCCCGCAGGGTCGCCGGAAAGGACGGCCGCGCGCGCAGCCGGTCGATCTCCTCCCGCCGAAAACGGGTCCTCCGTCCGTCCACCGCGGGCTCCGCGCCGATCAGCCCCAGGTGGACGGCCAACTCGAACTCGCTCCTTCGCAGAGCGAGTTCCTCCGCAGCGCGTCCTGCGGACATGAGCGCCTGCGCCCCCGCGGCGCGCGCTCGGGTGTCTTCCGCGACCGTCATGCTCTTCCTCCCCCGCCGGAACGAACTCTCTGTGAGCTCGAACACTCCGTGTGACCACGGTAGCTCCGGGAGGGGTGACGCGGTGAGCCTGTGGACAACTCCTCGCAAGCCGCGAAAAGCCCTGCTCAGACGCTGTCCAGATCCTGTCGTGCCGTCACTCCGAGATGCTCGCCCACCCGGTTGACCATGAGGGTCATCTCGTAGGCGACCTGACCGACGTCGGCCTCGGCGGCGGTGAGTACGCACAGGCAGCTGCCGTCCCCCGCGGCCGTCACGAAGAGCAGGGCCTCCTCGAACTCCACCATGGTCTGGCGCGCCTTCCCCGCCCCGAAGTGGCGCCCGGAGCCGCGGGCCAGGCTCTGCAGCCCCGACGAGACCGCCGCCAGGTGCTCCGCGTCCTCGCGGGCCAGGCTCGTGCCCGCCCCGGTCACCAGCCCGTCGTTCGACAGCACCAGTGCGTGCTGGATGTGTTCCACCCGGCTGGTCAGATCGTCAAGGAGCCAGTCAAGTCCCCGGTCCAGCGCCATGTGCTCGTCCTCCCCGTTCATCAGTTCCCCCCGCCTTCCGCGCAAGCCTCGCGCACCGCTCCCCTGCGGGCAAGCGCCTCACCACCCCGGGGGCGTTGCTTCGCGCCAACGCACCCTCACTCGCTCCGGTCCGGCCGCTCGGCCGACGGAGTCCAGGAGCCGGGCGGCGCGCGACCGCCCGGCGCACTCGACCGCGCGCATCGTTCGGATGCCGGTGCCGAGGCAGCCGTCGGCAGCCGGGGACGACACGAACCGCCGCCGGCACCGGGGGTGCGCGCCGCACGGCGCACTCCGGGTACGGAGCCGGTCGCCGGCGCGTACGCCGGCACGAGGGTCGGCCGGCCGAAGGGGACGTGGTGCAAGTGCCCCCCTGTGTCAATGACGTTAGGCCACCGGTGGACCGGAATCAGGCCGGGTTTCGAAAGTGCTGACATATGACAGGGAGATGTTTCCGAACGATCGGGCCGGGCGCGGACACGTACCCCGCTCCGCATCGTTCCGTTCGTTCGAGGACCGGGTGATCATGTCCTCATGGCCGACGACCGCACGCACGTCCAGGACTTCTTCGCCGTACGGGCAGCAGGCTGGGACAGCCGTTTCCCCGACGACGGCCCCGCCTACACCGCAGCCGTCCGCGCGCTCCGCCTTCGCCCCGGCGACAGGGTGCTCGACGCGGGCTGCGGGACGGGGCGCGCCCTGCCTGCCCTGCGCGAGGCGGTCGGCCCCGGAGGCACGGTGACCGGGGCGGATCTGACGCAGCAGATGCTGGAGGCGGCGCGGCGAGCGGGACGGGAGGCGAGCGGCGCACTCCTGCTGGCCGACGCGGCCCGGATTCCGCTGCGTTCGGGGGCCGTCGACGCGGTCTTCGCCGCCGGGCTGGTCTCGCACCTCCCGGATCCCGCCCGGGGGCTGGCCGAGCTGGCACGCGTGGTGCGCCCCGGCGGCCGGCTCGCCCTCTTCCATCCCGTCGGGCGGGCCGCGCTGGCCGCTCGGCACGGCCGCAGCCTGGCGGACGACGACCTCCGGGCGCGGCCTCGCCTCACGCCGCTGCTGGCGGACACGGGCTGGCGGCTGGACACCTACACCGACGAGGACGACCGGTTCCTGGCACTCGCCGTGCGGACCGCCTGAGCGGACGCCCCGCTCCGGCGGGTGCCCGGGGCCCGCTCCGACGGAACGCCCATGCCGCACTCCGACCGGTGCCCGGAATCGCTCAGGCGCAACGTCCGCGCCTCACTCCGGCGGGGTGTCCGGAGCTCCCTGCGCGCGCTCGCCGCGACCGGGCTGCGGCACGGGGCAGCCGCGCACGCCCGGCACGGGGAACGTGCCGAGCCGGGCGACCTCGTACCCGTGCGGATACCCCTTGATCTCGGGGTTCTGCCGGGCGTGATGCGGAGTGGAACGCGGTGGCATGAGCCGCACGGCACGCGCCCTCAACCGCAGTGCGCCGCGGGTCAGTCCCCGGGCGACGGGTCCGGGCCGGGGGTAGCGGAAGGCCCGGATCAGCGAGTCGTCGAGCAGCGCGAGGCCGGCCCTGCGCACCAGGGGCGCGAGGGGGCGCGGATACCAGGACCCCATCAGTTCCAGAGTGGCGTCGGAGACCGCGCGCGCCCCCGGGTCCCACCCGAAGTGCTCGCGCTCGTAGGCGTCCAGGACGTGCTCGAAGTCCTCGTACGTGTGCGGGACGTCGGGGATCCCCAGGTGTGCGCCGAGGGTGCGGTAGTACGCGGCGAAGGCCCGGACTTCGTGGCCGGACAGCCGGCGCCAGCCGTACAGGTCGAGCCACCGCTTGGGGGTGACGACGAACGTGCACAGCACATAGCGCATGTCGTCGTCGCTGATGTCGTAGCTGCGGTGCATCCGGTTGATCCGCCGGATGGCCGTGCGGCCCGTCTCGCTGTCGAAGCCGTGCTCCACGACGGCGTCGAGAAGGAGTGCGGTGTCGTCGTACCTCTTCTGCGAACGCTCCGTCAGCTCGGCCGTCCGGGCCAGCAGTCGGCCGATGCGGGGGACGGCGTAGGTGCGGTAGAGGGCGAGTTCCAGAGCGCGGGTGATGTCCCAGGGGAATTCGCAGGTGACGGTGAGCCGGTAGATCTCGAGGAAGTCCCGCTCCGGGTCCAGCCGCCGGATCTGCCCGAGTCGTTCGTACCGCTGGCTCATGCTGCCCCCTCGTCGGACGGAGCCACAACCCTATGGCCGGCGCGCCTTCCGGCACCACGGGACGCGGGGCGCCCCGGCACGCCGGCGACCCCTCCGGCCCTCCGGTCACCCGGCGGTCCTCGCTCGTCAGGGCCTCGACGGGGAGGTTACCGAGTGGTTAGGGTGCGCCGACGGACCGAGCGAGCGGGAACGAACGAGGGACGAGGGTGGGCTCTGTGGCGGGAACGGACGATACGGCCGCCGACGACGACGCGCTGTTCGTGCTGACCGCGGTGCTGCTGACGCCCGCGCAGTTCCCCAGTGTGCTGGGCGACGACTACGTGGCCGCGTGCGCCGCGCTCGGCCTCGAACCGTACGCCGACGGGTACGGCCTCGTGCTCGGCCAGGACGGCGGCGGCGCCCGCTGGACGGTCGTGGTCGAGGACGTCTCCCTGGTGGCGGTCGCCATCGCCGCGTGGGACTGCGGGATGGAGTACGACCTCTCCCCCGACGACCGCTCCGTGGTCTGCGCGCTTCCGGGGTGGCCGCTGGCACTGGCGGTCGCCGCACCCGGGGTCCCTGCACCCCACGACCCGCCGCCCGGTCCCGGCGGAGACGATCCGGCGCCGCTCACGCCGCCGGACACCGAGGTGTGGGGGCCTCCGCAACGGCGCCTCGGGGCCGACGAGATCGCCTTGCAGTGGGCGGCCTGGCGGAGGCGGACGGAGGACGAGGACGCGTCCGGCCCGTCCGGTGATCCCTCGTCCGGCGACGCGGACCGGGCGGACAGGGCCACCGGTGACGCGGACGGAGTCACCGGGGACGCGGGCCCGGCCCGGCCCACCGGCTCCGGCGGGCATCCCGGTGTGCGCAGGGCGCTCGAGGCGGCCGCCGCCTACCTCGGCGCTCCGCCTCCGCCCGGCCGGATACGCTCCGCCTTCGCCCCGGGCGGCGCGCGCACCCTGCGGGTGGACGGGCCCGGCTGGTCGCTGGTGGCCAGGACGGACGACATCGCGTTCGTGTTGCTGGACGACGAGCCGGGAGAGGTCATTCCGGTCGACCGCGGCCCCGAGCTGCCGGGGCTGCTGCACTCACTCGACGCACTGGCGGTCCGGCCCTCCTGACCCCGCACGGCACCCGCGGGCGGGGCCTGCGGACCCGCCCGGTGCGGGGAGCATCCGCGCCCCGCACCCCGCGCGGGCGCCTGCGTGCGGCTCTCCCGGCTCCGTCCGCGCACAGGCCCCGCCTCGCGTGCGTCCTCGGGACGCGCGCCACCGGCTGCACGACCTGGTGCGGGACAGCCACGCCTCGGGTGCGCGGAGCGAGGGATCGCGTCGAGGTGGCCGACGGCTGCGCCGCCTGCTCCGCCGCGCGTGCGCTGACGGGGCGGTCGGCGCCGGTGCGGCCGGTGGCTCCTACACCCGCTCCAGGCGGCGGTGCGGCCCGGCGGGCAGCACCGCCTCGACGGCGTCGCCGGGCCGCACCACCCCGCCGGACCTGACGATGCCCATGATCCCGGCCTTGCGGACGATGCTGCCGTCGTCCGCCCGGCCGACGACCTGCTTCAGCAGTCCGCCCTGGAAGGCGTCGATCTGCAGACAGGGATTCCGCAGGCCGGTCACCTCGACCACGGCCTCGTCCCCGAGGCGGAGCAGCGCCCCCTCGGGGAGGCCGAGAAGATCGATCCCGCTGGTCGTGATGTTCTCCCCGAGCTCCCCCGGGGCGACCTCGAACCCGGCGTCCCCGAGCTCGCCGAGGAGTTCCTGGTCGATGAGGTGGACCTGGCGGAGGTTGGGCTGTGTCGGGTCCTGGGCGACACGCGAGCGGTGCTTCACCGTGACGCCCGCGTGGACGTCGCCCTCCACGCCCAGCCCGGCCAGGAGCGTGACACTGTCCTTGTTCGGTTTGGTGAAGGAGTGGACACCGTTGCTGCTCACCGCGACGACCGTGCTGTTCAGCGCCCTATCTCCTTACGGCTGATCCTGCGGAGCCTGCGCCGCTGTGACGGGTCGAGCATCAGGTACCCGATCACGGGTACGCCGACGAGCACCAGCAGCGACCACCAGAAACCGATGAACGGAATCAGGACGACTGCCGCGACGACTCCTCCGATGGCGATCTTTGCACCGTTCGACATGATCCGTGCCTCCTCTGCGGCCGGAACCGCTCCTGAGGGGAGAACGCCTGTGCGCCCCCGTCGGTTCCTGCCGCGCGGGACGAACGCCCGGCAGCCTGGCACAGGGGTCACCGGAGGGGTTCACCGACCTCGTGCATGTGCCGCAGCGCCTGCCGGTAGGACTCGACGAGGCCCGTCTCCGCGTAGGGCATCCCGAGGGACGCGCAGTGCGCCTTCACCAGCGGCTGGGCGAGCCGCAGGTGGGGCCGGGGCATGCTGGGGAAGAGGTGGTGCTCGATCTGGTAGTTGAGCCCGCCCAGCAGCCAGTCGGTGACCACGCCTCCCCGCACGTTGCGCGAGGTGAGGACCTGCCGCTGCAGGTGACCCCAGGGGGCGCCGTCGGGGTCGGGCATCTCCATGCCCTTGTGGTTCGGGGCGAACGCCATGCCCAGGTGGAGTCCGAAGAGCGCGTGGTGGACGAGGGCGAAGGCCAGGGCCTTGCCCGGGGACATGACCGTCAGGAGCAGCGTCGCGTACAGGGCCGCATGAGCGGCCAGCAGGAGGCTGGACAGGACGCGCTCACGGACGGGCTGGTTCCGGAGGAAGCGGACGCCGTGGACCTTGAGGGCGATGCCTTCGAGGAGCAGCATCGGGAAGAACAGGCGCGCCTGGTTGCGGGTGAGCAGGCGGGCGAGTCCTTCGCGCCGGGCGGCCTGCTTCCGGGTCCACACCAGCGCGCCGACCCCGACGTCGGGGTCCTTGTCCACGTGGTTCGGGTTGGCGTGGTGGCGGACGTGCTTGTCGTTCCACCAGGCCGCGTTCATGCCGAGGAGCAGATCGGCGTGGACGAGTCCGAGGATCCGGCCGACCCGCGGACATCTGCGCGTGGCAGGCGTCGTGTCCGTAGAACGCCGTACGGGCCCACAGGACGGCCAGCGGCACGGCGAGGAGCAGGGTCCACCAGGTGTCGCCGAGGACGAACATGCCGGTGACGACGGCTCCCAGGGCCGCCAGGTCGGCGGCCGCCCCCAGGGCGTACCGGCCGGTGCGCCGCTCCAGGAGTCCCTGCTCCCTGACGGCCCTGAGGAGCGGAGCGAAGTCACTGCCGGGGGCCTGCGGGCTCCCCGGGCTCTCCGATCCGTCGCGTGCGTGTTGCGCAGCGGTGGCTGCTACCGCCTGGGGCATGAGGTCTCCGGTGTCTCGGCATCTGCGCTGACCTCGACAAACGTACGAAGGGCGGGGCCGTGGCGGCCATGGCGCCAACACCCCGGCCGTGCGGGGGGGGGAATCCCCCGTCCCGGATGGTGGTGCGGACCGCACCTCCTGGCCGCCGAGGACCTCGAAGACCCTCGGGCGGCTCTGAAGTCCCCTGCCGGTTCCCGGCGGCAGGATCGGGCGGAGGGCGGGTGGGCAGGCTGGGCGGTGCTCCCGGAACGGGCCGCGGGTGGGGTACCCTCGGCGGCCCCGGACCCACTAGTCAAATTTGAGGAATCCGACATCGCTGTGCACAGGCTCCCCGCGGCAACGCCCGACGAGATCTCCGAACTGTCCCGCTGCTCCGCGGTCTTCCTCCCCGCGGACCCGGCCCGTACCGGCCGGATCGCGTTCTGGAACCCGGACGGCGGCACTCCCCCCGGCGGTGCGGGCAGCCCCGCCGGGGCGGCGGAGAAGTACGGCACGGAGGCGAGCCGGGCGGACCTGACGGTGGTCGGCAGCGACATCCGCCCGCACACGGTCCCGGCGTTGCTGATGCCCGTACGGGACGCGCTCCCGGTGCTGACCCGGGCCAGGACCGGCAGCCGTGCCTCGCCCTCCACGGCGTTCTGGGGTGCGGCAGGCGTCCTCGCGCTCCAACTCGTCGCGCGCGGGCTGCTGCTGCCCGGCCTGAGCGCCGCGGACCACGATGCCTGGCGTGCCGGCGCGCTGACCCCGGACGACCTCGAACGCATCCGGGCCCTGGCCGCGTCCATGCCGCCGGAGGCCCACGCGGTGCCGCTCGACGCGGCGGCCATGCCCCTGCTGCTGCCCGAGCCGGAACCGCTGCTGCGGTCGTTCCTCGACGCGGTGACGGACGGTCTGCCCCGCACGCCGGCGGCCGGGTCGGTCACGGGCGGACCGGCGTTCGCCGCACGGGCCGCCCGGCATCTGCCGCATCTGCGTCCGTGGGCCGCCGACGTGGCCGCAGGCCACGACGCGGGGGTGCGGCTCTCGCTGCGGGTGGAGGTCTCGGGGCTCGGCGACGCCCGGGACGCCGAGGAGGGCGCGCCCTCCTTCCGCGCGGTCCTGCAGATCCACAGCGTCCAGGACCCCGCGCTGGTCGCCGACGCGGCGGACGTGTGGGCCGGCCGTTCACCGGCGGCCTTCGGCCCGCGCGCACGGATGGACGCCCTGCTCGCCCTGCGGCGCGCCGCCCGGGCCTGGCCGCCGCTGGCGCCCCTGCTGTCGGCCCCCGTCCCGGACGCCGTCGAGCCCGCGGACGAGGAGATCGCCGAGCTGCTGGGTGCGGCGGGCAGGGCACTCGCGGCGACCGGGATGCGGGTGCACTGGCCCAAGGAGCTCGCACGGAAGCTCACCGCACGGGCGGTCGTCGGTCCACAGGAGGACGGTGCCGCGGACGGCACACGGACCGGGTCCGGCATTCCGTCCGTCTGTCGGCGGACGCGCTGCTGGCGTTCGACTGGCGGTTCGCGCTCGGCGGGCGGCAGCTGAGCCGGGCCGAGCTCGACCGTTTGGCCGAGGCGGGCAGACCGCTGGTCAGGCTGCGGGACCAGTGGGTGCTCGTCGATCCGGAGGACGCCCGGCGTGCCCGCCGGTCCCTGGACCGCAAGGTCACCCCCGTCGACGCCCTGGGGGCCGTGCTGACCGGGTCCACCGAGGTCGACGGCCGCCGGGTGGAGGTCTCCGCGACGGGCTGGCTGGAGGAACTGCGCGCGCGGATCGCCGATCCGGAGTCGGGGGCCGGTCGGCCGGTCGGCCCGCCGGCCGCCCTCGACGCCGTCCTGCGCGACTACCAGACGCGCGGCCTGAACTGGCTGCACACCATGACCTCACTGGGCCTGGGCTGCTGCCTCGCCGACGACATGGGACTCGGCAAGACGATCACACTGATCGCGCTGCATCTGCACCGGCAGGGCGTCCCGTCCGCTGCGGGCCCCACGCTCGTGGTGTGCCCCACCTCCCTCATGGGCAACTGGCAGCGGGAGATCGAACGCTTCGCGCCGGGCACCCCGGTGCGCCGCTTCCACGGCGGCTCGCGCTCCCTGGAGGGCCTGGCGGACGGCGAGTTCGTCCTCACCACCTACGGCACGATGCGGCTCGACGCGGCGCGGCTGGCCCGGACGTCCTGGGGCCTGGTCGTCGCCGACGAGGCGCAGCACGTCAAGAACCCGCACTCGGCGAGCGCCCGGCAGCTGCGCACCGTGGGCGCGAAGGCGCGCGTCGCCCTGACCGGCACCCCGGTCGAGAACAACCTCTCCGAGCTGTGGGCGATCCTGGACTGGACGACCCCGGGACTGCTGGGCCGGCTCGGCACCTTCCGTACCCGCTACGCGAACGCGGTGGAGGGCGGCGCGGACCCCGCCGCGGCCGAGCGGCTCGCCTCGCTCCTGCGCCCCTTCCTCCTCCGGCGCCGGAAGTCCGACCCCGGCATCGCTCCGGAGCTCCCGCCGAAGACGGAGACCGACCGCGCGGTGACACTGACGGCGGAGCAGGCCGGTCTCTACGAGGCGGTGGTGCGCGAGACGCTCGACGAGATCTCCGGCGCCGACGGTTTCGCGCGGCGCGGGCTGGTCATGAAGCTGCTGACGGCGCTCAAGCAGATCTGCAACCACCCGGCGCAGTACCTCAAGGAGGAGCATCCCCGGATCGCGGACCGGTCGGGGAAGGTGGAGCTGCTGGACGAACTGCTCGACACGATCCTGGCCGAGGGCGCGAGCGTGCTGGTGTTCACCCAGTACGTGCAGATGGCGCGGCTGCTGGAGCGGCACCTGGCGGCGCGGGGGACGGTCACCCAGTGCCTGCACGGCGGTACCCCGGTCGCCGAACGGGAGGCCATGGTGAACCGCTTCCAGGCCGGTGAGGCCCCGGTGTTCCTGCTGTCGCTCAAGGCGGCGGGTACCGGGCTCAACCTGACCCGGGCGGGGCACGTCGTGCACTTCGACCGCTGGTGGAACCCGGCGGTCGAGGCCCAGGCCACCGACCGCGCCCACCGGATCGGCCAGACCCGGCCGGTGCAGGTGCACCGGCTGATCGCCGAGGGCACCGTGGAGGACCGGATCGCCGCCATGCTGGCCCGGAAACAGGGGCTCGCGGACGCGGTCCTGAGCGGCGGCGAGGCGGCACTGACCGAACTGAGCGACGCGGAACTGGCCGAACTGGTCGAGCTGCGAGGGGGCGCACGATGAACGAGGACCACGAGCGGGAGCGCGTGTTCGCCGCGCTGCCGCCGGCCCGGGGACGCGGTTTCGCCACGTCGTGGTGGGGACGGGCCTGGCTGAAGGCGCTGGAGGACACGGCGCTGGACGGCGGACAGCTCGCGGAGGGGCGGCGGCTGGCACGCGAGGGCAGGGTCGGCGCGGTGTCCGTCCGGCCGGGCCGGCTCACGGCGGTCGTGCAGGACCGGGACGCGACGGCGCACCGCAGTGACGTGCTGCTCCAGGAGCTGAGCGGGGAGGAGTGGGACCGCTTCCTGGAGATGGCGTCCGAGCGGTCCGGGCACATCGCCGCCCTGCTCGACCGTGAGATGCCACCGGACCTGGTGGAGGACGCCGCCGCGGCCGGGCTCGACCTGCTGCCGGGGATCGGTGATCTGGAGCCGGAGTGCGGCTGCGGGACCTGGGACCACTGCCCGCACTCGGGTGCCCTGTGCTACCAGGTGGCGCGACTGCTCGACCAGGATCCCTTCGTGCTGCTGTTGCTGCGGGGGCGCGGCGAACGGCGGCTGCTGGACGAGCTGCAGGTGCGCAGCGCGGCCCGTGCGGTCCGGGGACCTGACTCCGAGGTGCCCGCGGGGGACCCGGCCGGCGCCCCGGCGCCGCGGGGCGTGCGCGCCGACGAGGCGTACGCGGCGCGGGAGACGCTGCCGCCGTTGCCCCCTCCTCCGCCGCTGCCCGCGGAACCGGGCCCGCCGCCCGCACTGGACGTGGAGACCCCGGTGTCCGCCGGCACGGATCCCGCGGGGCTGGAGTTCCTGGCGGCGGACAGCGCCGTACGGGCGTTCGCCCTGCTGGCGGAGGCCCTCGCCGCCGGCCACGAGCGGCAGTCGCCGGCGGCCGAGCCGACGCCGGCGCAGGACGCGGTACGGCTCACCGCCGCCGGTCGTCCCGGTGCCCGGCTCGTGGCGCGCCTCGCCTCGGCTTCGGGCCGGACCCCGGCCGGACTCGACGTCGCGGTGCGGGCCTGGCGGTTCGGCGGGGCCGCCGCGCTGGCCGTCGGCGACGAGGACGAGTTGCCCGGCCCGGACGAGCTCGCCAGGGCCCGGGCCCGGCTGGCGGCGGCGTGGGAGGACGGCGAGGCGCCACGGTTGCGGGCGGCCGGCAACCGCTGGACCGTGGCCGGTTCGCACGCTCAGCTGCGGTACGGGCGGGACGGCCGGTGGTGGCCGTACACCAAGGAGCGCGGCCGTTGGGTGCCGGCCGGGCCGGCGGAGGACGATCCGGCGGTCGCGCTGGCGGGGATACCGTCCGGCTCGTGAGGGCCGGGGGCTGTGTGACGTAACCGCTGCGCCGTGCGGAACCGCACGGCGCAGCGGTGCGTGTTGAGCCGTGGACCGGAACTCATCCCACCCGCGGGAGTGCTGATGCGACGCAGACGGATTCTCCGGGGTGCCGCGGTCACGGCCGCCGGGGCGCTCCTGCCCTCCTCGGTGCGTGCCGTGGCCGCCCCGACGGAGGAGGCGGATCATCCGGCGGCGCGGTGGCGGCCCGCACACCACGCCAATTGCACGGTGTCCGCCGGGACATCGGCCCGCCGGGTCGATCGCGTCGTCATCCATGTGGCACAGCAGACCTTCACCGAGACGATCGGCATCTTCCGGAACCCGGCCCAGCGGGTCTCCGCCCACTACGTGGTGCGCTCGGGCGACGGGCTCGTCGCCCAGTGCGTGCGGGAGCGGGACATCGCCTGGCACGCGGGCGACTGGGACCACAACACCCGGAGCATCGGCATCGAGCACGAGGGCTGGGTGGACCGGCCCGAGTACTTCACCGACCCGATGTACGAGCGGTCGGCGCGGCTCACCGCGGATCTCTGCGACCGCTACGGACTGGCCAGGGACCGTGCGCACATCATCGGCCACCACGAGGTGCCGGGCAGCGACCACACGGACCCCGGTGAGCACTGGGACTGGGCGCGGTACATCCGGCTCGTCAACCTGGCCTGACGCCGTACCCGGGTGTGCGGCGCCGACTCTCTCCTCCGGCACCGGGCGGACGGTCCTCTACCCGGACGGCCCTCCGGGGTCCCGGCCGCCCTGTTCGGATCCGCTGCCGGCCGAGTCCCCGCCGGGGGCGCCGCCCGGTACCGGGGCGCCTCCGCCGCGCAGGCGTTCCAGGTCGGAGGCGCGGACCTGGATGACGAACAACGCGATCAGTGCCGCGACGACGGAGATGGCCGCCGCGACCACGAAGGCGGTGGACACCCCGGAGGCGAGTACCTGGTCGCCCCACGGCGCGGGGAGCTGCCCCGTCCGGCGGAACTGCTGCTGCTGGGCGGGGGTGGCCTGCGCCAGGAAGCGCGGGATCTGGTCCGTCGCCTCGTTGCGGCTGGCCGTGCCGAAGACCGTGACCAGGATGGACAGCCCCAGGGAACCGCCCACCTGCTGGGTCGCGTTGAGGATGCCGGACGCCGCTCCCGCCTCCCTCGGCTCGACGCCGGAGACGGCCATCAGGGTGAGGGACACGAACTGCATGCCCATGCCGGAGCCGAAGACCAGGAGCGGCCCGAGGATGCTGCCGAGGTAGGTGCTGTCGACATCGGTCCGCGTGAGCCAGGCGAGACCGCAGGCTGCCAGGACCGCGCCCGTCACCATGAAGGGTTTGGGGCCCCACCGGGGCAGCAGCTGCGAGGCGAACCCGGCGCTGACCGCGATGATGGCGCTCACCGGGAGGAAGGCGAGCCCGGCCCGCAGCGGGCTGAAGCCGAGGACGTCCTGCACGAAGAGGGTCAGGAAGAAGAACATGCCGAACATGGCCGCGGCCAGGCTCAGCATCATCCCGTAGCTCCCGGCACGGTTGCGGTCGCGGAACATGTGCAGCGGTGTGATGGGCTGTCGCGAACGGCGCTCGACGGTCACGAAGACGGCCATGAACACCACGGCGCCCGCGAAGGCCCCCAGGGTCAGGGCGTTGGTCCACCCCTTCTCGGAGGCGCGGATGAAGCCGTAGACGAGCAGCACCATGCCGACGGTGGAGGTGAGCGCGCCCAGCAGGTCGAAGTGGCCGGGATGGCGCTCGGACTCCCTGATGAACCGGGGCGTCGCGAAGGCGATCAGCAGGCCGATCGGCACATTGACGAAGAACACCCAGCGCCAGTCGAGCCACTCCACCAGGACACCGCCGGCGAGCAGGCCGATCGCGCTGCCGCCCGCGGAGACCGCGGCGAACACACCGAACGCGCGGTTGCGTTCGGGCCCCTCCCGGAAGGTCGTGGTGATGAGGGAGAGCGCGGTCGGCGAGGCGATCGCTCCCCCGACGCCCTGGAGGGAACGCGACGCGAGCAGTTGCCACGACTCCTGGGAGAGCCCGCCCAGCAGGGAGGCCAGCACGAAGAGCAGCACGCCGAAGACGAACACCCTGCGTCGCCCGAGGATGTCGCCGAGCCGTCCGCCCAGCAGGAGGAGGCCGCCGAACGTCAGGGTGTAGGCGTTGATCACCCACGACAGGCTCTCGGTCGAAAAGCCGAGCGAGGACTGGATGTGCGGCAGGGCGATGTTCACGATGGTGATGTCGAGGACCACCATCAGCTGGCACGAGGCGATGATGAGCAGCGCGATGCCCTTGCCGTGTCCCCGCTCCGGGGAATCGGCAGTCGGCGCGGATTTCGCTCGGGATCCAGTCATGGTGCTCGATGCCACGCAGTACGAAAGTGGACGAAAACAGTCACTCGTCGACGTTAGGACGGCCCGGACGGCACCGCCAATCGATCACCCGGCGGACTGCGGACGCCGGTCTGCCGACGCGCCTGATGCCCGCCTGACGCGCTTGCCCGCCGGGCCGCATGGATCCGGCGACAGGAGCAGGCGGAGGTCACGCCGCTGCCCAGGACGTGCGTCCGGCCCATGGGTGACGCCCACCGCACCGCACGCCGCGCCCTGGGGCCCACCGTGATCGCGTGACGCCGGTCCGGCGCACAGCCTCCGGGCCCGTGGCCCACCGCGGGTGTTCCGGACGAGGCGTCCGCGGCGTGCCTCACGTCGCGGGCGCCTCATCGGGGAGGTGCGGGGACCGGCCGTCCCGCGCGGGAACGCCGCCATGAGCCGCGGCTGCACCCGGTCGCCCCCGCCTCGTACGGACCCGACGCGGGATTCACCAGTAGTGGCGACGGCCGCCGACGGCGTGCCCCACCGCTCCCAGGACCCACAGAGCGAGCCCGATCACCAGAAGGATGATCCCGATGGTCCACAGAATCCCGAGCCCTGTCACCAGGCCGAGAATCAGAAGGATGGCTCCGATGATGATCATGGCTGCCTCCAGTCACCGCATTCTGCACGGAGAATGCTCGCACATATGATCATATTCCCGGACCGCGTCCACCCGCACGGCCGGCGGACGTCACTCGCGGGGCAGCAGCGAGCCGAGCGGTCCGAGGTCGAGGTTGAGGTCTTCGGGACGTACTCCGTGCTGCTCGCAGAGCTCCGCCATTCGCTGGTCCAGCATCATGAGCGTGGTTCCGATCTCCTCCACCTGGAGGTCGGTGAGGTCCCCCTGGTCGATACGGCGGATCGCCTGCCGCTCCATGAGCTGCCGCAGCAGTTCCACCACCGTCAGCACCAGGGTCACGAGGTCACGCCCCAGCTCGCCCGGTTCGACATCGAGCCGTGAGCTGCTCACAGTGGCCCTCCGTCCGCCCAGGGAGCCGGAACCCGCTCGTTCACGGAGGAGAGCAGGGCGTGGAGCGACAGCCGTACGAGGGGGACGTCCGCGATCGCGATCACCAGATCACCGCTGATCACCACGCCCGTCGCCAGGACCCGGTCCAGCAGGTCGACCAGAGGGACCCCGATGGGGCCGCGCAGGGGTTCGGGGTTGTCCCAGGGGACCACCTCGCGTTCCATCACTCCACCCCACCGACGAAGGAGTACGGCGCCCAGGGGCCCGAGATGTCGACACGGGCACCGGTCGACTCCCTCAGCGCACGGGTGAGGGGCTCCAGTTCAGCCGCTCGGCCTTCCGCCACCAGGTAGGTCGCGTTGAGTACCTGGATGCAGCTCGTTCCGGTCGGCTCAGGAGCGTGGAGCCGCAGTCTGCGTCCCGCGACGGCGAGGCCCCGGAACGCGGCGTCCACCGTCTCGGCGAGCCGGAGGGAGTCCTCGTGACGCCGGTCGCGCCGCACCTGTGCTCCCCGCTTTCGTTCCAGGTAGGCGAGTCCCGCTCCCGGGGTGGGGAGGGAGTCTCGGGCCGGGGTGCCGAGGCGGGTCCGAGCCGGTTCCGAAGCCGCGGCTTCGGCCGCGTAGACCTTCACTCCCCACTCGGAGTGATCAGTGATGCGCCGCAGAACGGTCCGGAACCGCTCGGTCTCGTCGAGGAGTGCCTGCCGGGCCCGCTCCTCGCCGTGGTAAAGCGTGGCCATCGGGAGAGGCACCGTGGGACACGATGCGGCGACCGCCGCAACCACGTCGTGGTGTGCGCGCGCGTACCGTTCGAGCTCGCCGCGGTCCGCCATACGCGCTTGCCACGCATCGTCCGTGAAGTCGGCCGCCCGCACGGTCTGGACGATCGCGGTCAACTCGCCGAACCGCAGCCGGCGCAGCGCTTCGCCCGTCGCGACACCCGGCAGTCCCGTGAGAGCCGACGGATCGGGCTGCCTGCACACGGCGAATACGTAGAGGGCGCTTCCAGCCGTGCCCTGTTCGGGTCCCCGGTCCGTCATGTGGCTCGATCCTCCTTGTTCATGTGTGGTCCGACGTCTCTTCCGTCCTGGCCTCCAGCGCGTCCAGACGCTCGCGCAGTGCGCGGTTCTCGTCCCGGAGGGAGTTCTGGGCGGCGCGCGAACTCAGTGCGGGATCCGTCTCCCACCAGTCGATTCCGGCCTTCTTCGCGGTGTCGACCGACGCCACGAACAGACGCAGGCGAATCGTGAGCAACTCGATATCGAGAAGGTCGATCTTGATGTCACCGGCGATGACGATTCCCTTGTCGAGGACGCGTTCGAGGATGTCGGCGAGGCTGCTGTTCGGCGGCCCCGGAATGGGCTGGGCCTCCTGCCTGAATTCGAGATCGGTCACCTTGACGTCCTTCGTCGTCGCTTCCTGGGGGCGGCTTCCTCTTCTTCGTCCTCCTCGGGCTCCTCTTCCTCTTCCGGTTCCTCCTCGTCCTCTTCGTCGGACTCCGCCTCGTCGTCGTACTCCGACTCCGCTTCGTCTTCGTCGTCGTACTCGTCGTCGGAGTCGTCCTCGTCCTCGTACCTCTCCTCGTCCTCGTCCTCGGAGTCGTCGGGCTCCTCGCCCTCGTCATCCTCCTTCTCCATGGCCTCTTCGTGCGTCACCACGACCTCACCGTCGCGGATTTCACCACGCCAGCCCTCGGGCTCCTCATCGGTGAGTGTCACGAAACGCTGGAAGAGTTTGAAGTCGAGTCGCATACGACGGCCCTGTACACGCCACAGATTCCCCGTCTTCTCGAAGAATCCGGAGGGGTAGTACTCCACCACCAGAACGATCCGGGTCAGGCTCGGCGCCAGTTCATGGAAGCTGACGCACCCACGGGTCGAGCCCTTGGCCCCTTCCGAGGTCCAGACGATGCGGTCGTCGGGCACCTGCTCCTGGACCGTCGCCTTGAAGCCGCGCGAGGACGGTCCGATCTTGACCTTCCAGTCGCTCGACATCTCCTCGTCCATCGAGACGCTCTGGACGCCCTTGGTGAAGCTGCCGAACTTGTCGTACCGCGTCCAGTGATCGTACGCATCGCGCAGGGGCACCCCCACGTCGAGGACCTCGATGATGTTCATGGACTTGCCGCCGCCGGACTGGCTCTTTCCCTTGCCTCCGCCGAACGCGTCCTTCGCCTTGTCCACGACTTTGTCCTTGACGTCCCCGGCCTTCTCCGAGACGAAGGCCTTCACCGGGGATTCGCCCTGCATGACGCGCGACGCGACCGACGCCAGTGAACCGCCGTTCTCCGCGATGTCGGTCAGCTGCCCCGTGAGACCGGTCAGTTTGTCGCCGGCCTTCTGGGTGATCTTTTCCGTATGCGCCCCCAGAAAATTGCTGAACTCCTCGCGGAGCCGGTCGATACCCGATTCCCCCGCCTCGGGCTCACCCTTGTCCGTCCTGGCCATGGCTGCCTACCTCCGCCGTTCGCCGCGCGTGGACGCGGTTCGCTTCGATGACGTCGCCTTCGTGGCCGAAGCGGCGGTCCGAGCAGGCGACTTCCTCGCCGGCACCTTCCTGGCCGCGGCCTTCTTCGCCGGTGCGGTCTTCTTCGCCGCCGCCTTTTTCGCCGGTGCGGTCTTCTTCGCCGCGGCCTTCTTCGCCGGTGCGGATTTCTTCGCCGCCGCCTTTTTCGCCGGTGCGGTCTTCTTCGCTGCCGCCTTCTTCGCCGGTGCGGCTTTCTTCACCGCCGCCTTCTCGGCTGCGGCCCTCTTCGCAGGCGCTTTCCTGGCCGCGGTCTTCGTTGCGGACGGCTGCTTGGCTGCCGCCCTCCTTCCGGCACCGCGCCCGGCCTCTCCGCCGGAGGACCTGCTCCGTCGGGGGCCTGGTCGAGGCTCCTCTTCCTCTTCTTCCTCCGGCTCTTCTTCCTCCGGCTCTTCTTCCTCCGGCTCCTCTTCCTCCTCGTCCAGTTCCTCGAGTTCCTCCTCGTCCTCGTACTCAGGCTCGTCCTCCTCGTACTCGCCCTCGTCCTCCTCGTCCTCGTCCTCCTCGTACTCCTCGTCGGACGCGCCGAGCCGGGAGGTCCGGTCACTGAGCGCGTCGGCCAGCGAGTTCATGCCCCGGTCCGCCGCGGCCGTCAGCGCCTTCCTGCCGGAATCGAGGACCTCGCCCTTCAACTGGTCCTGCAGTTCGGCGAACTGCGGCATCTCGCCCAGTCGGCGCATGCCTTCGGCGGCGATCTGACGCGGTTCGAGGCCGAAGCGCCTGCCCGCCAGATAGGTCGCGATGGAGAGCGCGAGACGGCCCTTCTTCGTGCGTCCCAGTACGTATCCGCCCACCACGGCTGCTGCGAGCGTCACCTTCGTCTGATCTTCCATGAGTGAGTCACCTCCGATGGTTCGGCGTGGAGCGGACCCGTCCGGCATGCAGCCGGTCGAGCAGCTCCTCCTCTTCTCGTTCGAACTCCTCCAGGCCGACGGTGCCGTCCTCGAACTCCTGGTTCAGCGCGATGAGCTGCGCCCGGATCACGCTCGGATCGTGGAGTTCGCGGTCGGCGATGTCCTCCGCCTTCTCCGCGACCCAGATGACGCCGCGGACCGGTGCGAGGGGCAGCAGGAGCAAGCCGGAGAGCAGTCCCATGTCAGCCCCCCGCGACGGGTGTCCGGAGGGGTCGGGAGGAGACGAAGCTGTAGCAGGGCAGCGGCCCGGCCACCCGGAGTTCGACATGGGCGCGGTGTGTGTCGGCGAACCGCTGCACGGTGGCCCGGAAGTCGTCGCTCCGGCTCCGGTCGACGAGGAGCGACACGTTGAGCGCGCATCCCTGGACGTCCGGACCCGTCGCCGTCTCATGGGCCAGGGGCGTGAGCTTGTGGAGGACCTTCTTCCCCGCCTCGGCCGCACGGCGCGCCAGGGCGGCGGCCACGGCCTCACCGAGCCTGACGTTCGCCTCGTATCCAGGGCGCCTGCGGACCTCCTCGCGCAGTCGTCGCACGTTCTTCTCCTCGGCGACGAGGGCAGCGAGCGCGTCCTGGGCGGGGAGCGCCTTGAGGTTGAACTCGACGGCGCCGTCCAGACGGCTCAGCGTGGCGAGGTGCTCCTCCTGCGCTCCCGCCAGCTGGGCGCGTACCGACTCGTCGTCCGGTGCGACCGCTCCGAAGCGCATGGGCAGGACGGGGCCGGTGTCCGTGAGACGCAGGAGGACATCCTGGTGGGCCATCAGATCTCGTCTTCGGGCGCGCAGTTGCGGTGGCGCTTCACTCACCACTGCGGTGATCCGCCCCTCGACCACCAGCCTCAGCGCGGCGGGCGGGCTGCCCACTCCCGCCGTACCGGCCGGGATCGCCCCACCCGTCGGAACGATCGCGTAGACGTACACGCCGTTGCCGGTCACGGCTCACGCATCCACGCGTCGGCGTCGGCTCGCGCCGTCGCGTGCGGGTGCCCGTCGACGCTTCGGCCGATCATCCCGGCCGTCGTCCTCGTCGTCGTCGCCGCCTCCCACCGCCTTGCGCACGGTGTCGCCGACGGACTCCGCCGCTCGGCGGACCTTGCGCTTGCCGACCGACTTGGCGACACCGCCGCCGAGCAGTTCGGGCACGGTGGTGCTGCCCGAGTCCCGTTCCAGGTCGAGGCGATTGCACGCCTCGGCGAAGCGCAGGTAGGTGTCCACGCTGGCGACGACGATGCGCGCGTCGATCTTGAGGATCTCGATCCCGACGAGCGACACCCGGACGAACACGTCGATGACCATGCCGCGGTCGAGGATGAGTTCCAGGACGTCGTAGAGCGTGCCGGCCCTCGGCGGGCACGGGACGACTTCGTCGGCGTACATGGTCGTGGTCATGGAAAGTCCTTTCGGATGGGGGTGAGCGCGTCATTCGTCCGCGGAGCCGCGCCGGTACCGGCGGACCCTGCTGTACTCCGTGAGTTCGCCCCGCTCGTCGATCCGCACCTCGTAGGAGGCGAGCAGGCTCGTGGTGTCCGGGATGCGGGGGACTTCGAGCACGTCGACGACGACGCACCATCCGTCGTCCTTCCGCCTCACGGCGGACACCCCCTCCGCTGCGTGGCAGATCAGCCTCTCCAGGCTCTCGCAGGCTGCACGGGCGGCGTGCTCGGGACCGCGCCGGACCGAGGGGCGGGGGGCCGCCTTCTTCGCTGACTTCTTCACTGCCCTTTTCGCCGTCTGTCCCGACCGGGCGGGCCTGTTCTCTGCCATGGAATCCAGTCTGGACAGGATCGGTTGGGACGCATCTCGGCAGAGGGCCGGGCAGGTGGGGCTCTCACTCCATCGGCGCTCCGGTCCGGTGCGGCAAGGGGGCCGCGTGCACAGTCGTAGGCATGAGTGAGAGCGAGCGACCCGGTGAAGAGCACGTACGGCCGCCGGGGACCGGTGACACGACGGTGGAGGCGCTCGGCGCGCTGACGGAGGCCCTGGAGAAGGTGGAGCGTGCCCGGGGGCAGCTCTACGGTTTCCACCAACTCATGGGCGGCGCGGACCTGACGCTCGACAGGGCGGTGGAGCTGCTGCGGATGGGTGGGCACCCGGAGCACGCCGATCTGGTGGAGCGGGAGATCCTGGGCCGCAACGTGGTCCCCGGCCGCTGGACCTTCCAGCTCGTCGAGGCGTACGACGACACGTACTACCGGCCGTTCACCGAGATCGAGAAGCGGGTGCGGCAGGAACTCGTGGGCGGGCGGCGCCACCTCTACGAGGCCGAGATGAAGGAAGCCCGCCGTACGCACGGGCACCCGCAGCACACGGCTCGGCCCTGACGATGGACCCGGTGGACGCCCTGAGGCGGATCGCGTTCCTCCTGGAGCGCTCACAGGCCGCCACCTACCGGGTGAAGGCGTTCCGTACGGCCGCCGACGTCATCGGTTCCCTGGACGGTGCGGAGGTCGCCGACCGGGTGAGGCGCGGGTCGCTGGAGGCGGTGCGCGGCATCGGCCCGAAGACGGCCAAGGTGATCCGGGAGGCGGCGGAGGGCGCGACGCCCGGTTATCTCGAAGCGCTGGAGCAGGAGGCCACGGCGCCACTGGCCACGGGAGGCGAGACGCTGCGCGCCGCCCTGCGGGGGGACTGTCACCTGCACTCGGACTGGTCGGACGGGGGCAGCCCGATCGCGGAGATGGGCCGGACGGCACAGGAGCTGGGGCACGAGTGGGCGGTGCTCACCGACCACTCCCCGCGGCTGACCGTCGCCAACGGGCTGTCGACCCGGCGTCTCCTCGAACAACTGGCCGTGGTGGCCGAACTCAACGAGCGGTGGGCGCCCTTCCGGCTGCTCACCGGGATCGAGTGCGACATCCTGGACGACGGCTCGCTGGACCAGGACCCCGAGGTGCTGGACCGGCTCGACGTGGTGGTCGTCTCCGTCCACTCGAAGCTGCGCATGGACGCCGCAGCGATGACCGAGCGCATGCTGACGGCCGTCCGCGATCCGCACGCGGACATCCTGGGGCACTGCACGGGGAGGCTGGTGGGCGGGCGGAAGCGGCCGCAGTCCGTGTTCGACGCCGACCGGGTCTTCGCGGCGTGCGCCCAGGCGGGGACGGCCGTGGAGATCAACTGCCGTCCGGAACGGCTCGATCCGCCGCGCGCGCTGCTCCGGAAGGCGGTGGCATCGGGGGCCCTCCTCTCGATCGACACCGACGCGCACGCTCCGGGGCAGCTGGACTGGCAGCTCTACGGCTGCGCGCGGGCCGAGGAGTGCGGCGTCCCCGTGGACCGTGTCGTCACCTCGTGGACCCGGGAACGGCTCCTGGAGTGGACGCGGGGGTGACCGGGCCGGGCCCCGCCGGCAGCGGGCCCGGCGCGGCGCAGGCCGGAGCCTCGGCCCGGCCAGGACAGGCCGGTCACCGGGGTCCGGCGTAGAGTCGATCACGGTTGCCCAGGTGGCCCCGGGACCCGCCGGGGCGGAGGGAGGACCATGTCACCCCACCGCGCAGCACCCGCTCTCCCCCGCCCACGCGGGGTCCTGTCCGCCGGTGTGATCGCCCGCCTGCGGGACGAGGGAGCCCTGCCGGACCCGGACGCCGCCCGGGACGCCGATCCCTACGGCGACGATCTGCAGCTCGCCCTGTACGTCTGCTACGAGCTGCACTACCGCGGTTTCGCCGGTGTGCGTCCCGAGCTCGAATGGGACCCGCCGCTGCTGGCGGTCCGGGGCGCGCTGGAGGACCGCTTCCTGACGGCCCTGCGGCAGGACGTCCCCGCGGCCGGCGACCTGGACGCCGTCCTGGGCGGTCTCCTGGTCGAACCGGTCCGCGGCTCCGGCGTCTCCTGGTTCCTCCAGGACCGCGGCGAGCTGCGTCACCTGCGGGACTACGCGGTGCAGCGTTCGCTCTACCACCTCAAGGAGGCCGACCCGCACGCCTGGGTACTGCCCCGGCTCGGCGGGCGGGCGAAGGCGGGCATGGCGGCGATCGAGTACGACGAGTTCGGTGCCGGCCGGGCGGAGCGTGTCCACGCCCGGCTGTACGCCGGCCTCATGGCGGACCTGGGCCTGGACTCCGCGTACGGCCGCTACCTGGACCAGGGCTGCGCCGCCATGCTGGCCCTGGTGAACCTCATGTCGCTGTTCGGGCTGCACCGCCGGCTTCGCGGGGCGCTGGTGGGCCACTTCGCCGCCGTGGAGATCACCTCCTCCCCCGCCTCGCGGCGCCTGGCCCACGCCATGAAGCGCACCGGTGCCGGGCCCGCGGCCGAGTTCTTCTACACCGAGCACGTCGAGGCCGACGCGGTGCACGAACAGGTCGTGCGGCGCGACGTGGTCGGCGGTCTGCTCGACGACGAACCCGCGTTGGCGGACGACATCGCGTTCGGCATCACCGCCACGTCGTTCGTCGAGGACAGGCTCGGGGACCGCCTGCTGGCGGGCTGGGGCGTCTGAACCCCAGCCCCGTCCGCGAACCGCCCCGTCGGAGCGTCGAACGGAGTCGCAGATGTCCGCAGATCCGGCCCGGACCGGCCGCACCGGTCTCCCCCTGATGACCCTGCCGGGCGTGTACGCGCCCCAGCACGACACCCGCCTGCTCATGGCCGCGCTGAACCGGGAGGGCATCGGCTCCGGCACCGAGGTGCTGGACGTCGGCACCGGGAGCGGTGCCCTCGCCCTGCACGCGGCGCTGCTGGGCGCGCGGGTGACGGCCGTGGACGTCGCGCGGCGGGCGGTGGCGACCGCCCGGCTCAACGCGTTGCTGCACCGGCGGCGCATCACCGTGCAGCGCGGCGATCTCCTGTCGGCGGTGCCCGAGCGGTCCTACGACCTGGTCGTCTGCAACCCGCCCTACGTGCCGTCTCCCCTGGACCGGCTGCCCGGGCACGGGGCGGCCCGGGCCTGGGACGCCGGTCGCGACGGCCGGGCGGTCCTCGACCGGGTCTGCGAGGCGGCCCCGGCCGCGCTGCGCCCGGGAGGCCGGCTCCTCCTCGTGCACTCCGGCCTCTGCGACGGCGAGGCCACGGTGCGGCGGCTCTCGGACGCCGGGCTGCGCGCCCGGGTCAGTGACCGCGCCCTCGTGCCCCTCGGGCCCGTGCTGCGCTCCAGGCTGCGTTGGCTCCGGGACGCCGGGCTGATGGGGGCGGCGGACACGGCGGAGGAACTGGTGGTGATCCGTGCCGAACGGCTCTGAACACCCGCGCAGGATCAGCCTCGGTGACGACGGGCCGCTGCTCGTGGAGGGACCCGTCGAGGTCACCTGCGCGGACGGCACCGTGGCGGTGTCCGACCGCTTCCTGGTGGCCCTGTGCCTGTGCCGGCGGAGCCGGGCGTACCCGTGGTGCGACACCAGCCACCGCCGCCGCGGCCGACCGCCCGGCGAGGACACCGGGCGCCCCGCGGACTGACGTCCTCAGCCGTCCGCCCGCAGCCGCGCCGACGTCGCCCCGCGCAGCCGGCGGGACAGCGCCCGGAGCCTCGGGTGGCGGTCGTGCGCCTCCGCGGAACGGCGGTCCAGCTCCTCGCCCAGGCGCTCGGTCCGCTTGTCGATGTCGAGTTCGTCGAGGATCCGGTCGACCTCGGCCAGCAGCGCACCGTGCAACTGCCACTGCCGGGTGTGCTCCTGGACGTCCTCGAGCAGCAGGTCCGCCACCCGGTCGCGCGTCCTGCGGCTGCGGGCGAGCGCGTCGGCCAGGCGGTCCTCCGCCTCCTCCCCGCTCCGGGACATGGGCGTGGTGATCATCAGCGCGAAGCCCTCGATCGCGTCGGACATGTGGCCGAAGAGCTCCCGGAGACCGGTGGCCACGTCCTCGGGGAAGAGCGCCTCCTCCGTCCGCGCCTTGGCGAGGTCGGTCAGGGTCCGGGTCAGGACGCGCAGCACCACGGCGCAGATCTCCAGCGTGTCGAGTCCGGTCCGCAGGACGACCCGGTGGAGCAGTCCCTCCCTGACCCGGGGGTTGAGCATCAGGCTCTCCTCGGCCTGCCGCAGGGAGG
Organism: Streptomyces sp. NPDC006296; assembly: GCF_040613235.1. Taxonomy (NCBI): domain Bacteria; kingdom Bacillati; phylum Actinomycetota; class Actinomycetes; order Kitasatosporales; family Streptomycetaceae; genus Streptomyces; species Streptomyces sp. NPDC006296. The sequence continues at coordinate 158,241 of NZ_JBEXRT010000008.1, forward strand.
CGTCGACCTCCACGATGTCGTGGTCCAGGCGGCGCGCCTCGTGCAGACGCGCGGCGGCCTCCCGTACCGGGTGGTTGCCGCCGATCTCCTCGCCCAGCGCGCGGAACATGGTGCCCATCCGCTCCCCCAGGCCGCCGATCGACACGCCCGCCGACTCGACCCAGACGGGCGGTGCCAGCAGGAGGTTGAAGAGCAGGCCGACCCCGGCCCCGATCAGCGTCTCCAGGACGCGTTCCCAGGCCGTGTCGGCGACCTGGGCGACGCCGAGGACGAGCATCGCGCTGATGGCCACCTCGGGCACGAACTCGTTGACCCGCACCACCCGTCCGATCAGCAGGGAGGTGAAGATCGTGAGCCCGAGGGTCCACCAGCTCAGCCCGACGAGGGAGCTGAATCCGCTGGCGATCAGCACTCCCACGACGACGGCGTTGACCCGCCTGATCCCGGTGGTGAGCGTGGCGTAGAGGGTGACCTGGACGACGAGCAGGGCGGTGAGCGGTGCGGTGAGGGGCGCGGGGTGCGGTGCGGGCAGGACCGACTGGGCCACCGCGAAGGCGATGACGGCCGCGGCCGTCGACCTGAGCGTCTGGGCCGCTGCGGGCTCGGTGGTGCGCTGGACGAGTTTGACGACGGGCTCGGGCGCGGAGACTGCGGGCATTCCTTGACGGTGCCCCGTTCCGGGCCGCGGCAGCGCTTCGGCGCACGGCCGGAGCCCGTACGGACGTACGCGTGCCGCCATCGGCGCCTGCCTCGCGGTGCCGGGCGCCTGGAGTGATGGTGGATGCATGGCTATCTCACGCACACCCCCCGGCGAGACACCTCCGGCGGAGGGCTGCATCAGCGAAGCGCACGTCGAGCGGCCCGACGGCGGGATCTGGGAGCACCCGGCCCTCTGGGCCGGTCTGGTGCTGCTCGGGTCCGTCGTCGTCGCGGGCTTCTTCCTCGCCCGGATCTTCGGTTTCGCATGAGCGGTCGCGGGACCCTGGACGCGTTGCTGGAGCGGCACGGCACCACGTACGCGGCCGAGGCGGGCATCCGGCTGCGGGACACTCCGCAGCCCTTGTACCAGCTGCTCGTGCTGAGCCATCTGCTGAGCGCGCGGATCCGGGCGGGGATCGCGGTGACGGCCGCGCGGGCACTGTTCGCGCACCGGCTGAGCACCCCGCGCCGGATGGCTGACGCGGCGTGGCAGGAGCGCGTCGACGCGCTCGGGGAGGGCGGCTACCGCCGGTACGACGAGCGCACGGCGACGCAGCTGGGAGACGGCGCGCTGCTCCTGCTCGACGTGTACGGCGGGGATCTGCGGCGGCTGCGCCGGGAGGCCGGCGGTGACCCCGGCCTCCTGGAGGCGGCGCTCCGCCGCTTTCCCGGGATCGGGCCGGCGGGCGCCGACATCTTCCTGCGCGAGGTGCAGACGGTGTGGCCCGGGACCACGCCCTACCTCGGTGCGAAGGCGCTCAGCGGCGCGCGACGACTCGGGCTGCCCACCGGGTCGGCCGAGCTGGCCCGGCTGGTGAAGGACCGGGATCCGGCCGTCGTGGGGGCGGCCCTCGTCCGGGAGGCGCTGGACAAGGGCTGAGGCAGCCGGCCGCCTCCGGCACCGGCGGGAACCGCCGGGCCGGTGGCTGCGGGCCCGGCCGCTCAGTTCACCGGCCGCCGGCCGCCCGGCTTGGTGGAGCGGCCCTCGACGAGTGCGCGCCGGATCTGCGCGGCGGTCGCACGGGCGTGGTCCGAGGTCGCCGTGCGGTCGGCCACCGAGGTGACGAAGCGGTGGGTCGGGCGCAGGCACTGGCCGCAGGGCGTGTCGGTGGTCAGCAGGTAGCCGTCCTCGCACTGGGGGTTCGCGCAGTGGCCGGGGCTGACGAGCGCCTCGGCGATCTCCTGGGGGGCCCAGCGGCGCCGGCCGTCCTCGTCCTTCTCGTGGAGGGCGTGGGACCAGCGGACGTTCCAGCGGCGTTCGAGCCGTTCCAGGAGCTGGTCGGGGGTGCGCCGGGCGAGTTCCTGGTGGATCAGGTCGTGCACCGTGCGGGGGTGGCGGTGGGCGAGTGCCTGGACCAGCGGTTGCGGAAGCGCCTGCAGGATGTAGGCGACCGGATCGCCCGCCGCGCGCTCGCGCCATCTGCGGCAGGGGCAGGGGCCCTCGGCGGGCAGCGCGCTCTGGCACCGGCCGCACCGGCCGCGGCACTCCGCGCAGAGCCCGTCGTCGAGCCCGTCCAGGTGGGGTGCGGGTGCGCGTCCGCAGTCCCGGCAGCAGGCGGCGCAGGGGCCGCACAGGCGTTCGTCGCCGAGCTTCGTCGTCCACTGCCGCTGCTGGCAGCGGCAGCACAGGGCGTTGTTGCAGTACTCGTGGTGCGCGGCGCCCGACTGCCGCCCGGGGTGAGGGAAGGACATGCGTGCGTTCTCCAGGTGCGTGGCCCGGACCGGTGCGGTCCGGGCCCTGTCGACACGGAGCGCGCGGAGCGCCCCCGTCGACCGTATCGCCCCGGTGGGGTGCCGCGGGCCGCGGTGCCGTGATCGGACCGGTTCTCCGCGGTCCCGTGGGCACCCGCGCCCTCAGGGCCTGAGGCCGCTGACGACGTCCGCGGTGGCGGTGATCCCCTCGTGGATGGTGGGCGCCATGCTGGTGCCCGCGAGGAGGAAGCCCAGCAGTCCGCACACGATCGCGTGCGAGAGCTTGAGACCGCCGTTGCGCAGGAAGATCACTGCGAGGACCAGCAGGAGCAGCACCACTGAGATCGAAACGGCCATCGCCAACCTCCTCCGCCGCGCCGGATCGGCGGCCTTCGGCGGCCAGTGTGGCGCAGCGGGGAGGCCGTTCGGCGCACTGGCGTGTCCGCCGAACGGGCGGTCACGCACGGTGACCGCTGACGGGGGTGCTCCGGGTCAGCCGCCGACGCGGGCGAGGGCCGGGCGTCGGCGGAGGAAGGCTTCGAGGCCGGCCAGATCGTCGGTGTTGAGGTGGTCGACGTCCGCGGCGACGAGCTCGGCCCAGACCGCGTCGCGGGCCGGGCCGGCGGTGTCCGGCGTGGCCCAGAAGCGGACCCGCTGCCCGTGGGCGTGGGCCGCCGAGACGAAGGTGCGCAGCCGGTCCCGCTCGGCGGCGGGGAACGGGCCGGTCCCCTGCCAGCCGAAGCTCGTGGTCCAGTTCCCGCTGACGAGCGGCATGAAGGAGGCGGGCACGCCGGTTCCGAGGTCCTCGGGCCGGCCGTCGTAGAAGGCGTACCGGGTGGTCTGCGCCTCCATCGGGAGGCGGGCGGCCCGGTCTCCGGAGATGACGCAGGTGACCGCGCCGGGGCGGACCCTCCCGTGGACGGACCGGCTGAGGACGGAGCGGTAGCGGCGGAGCACACGGTCGAGCGCGAGGTAGGCGGCGGCGCCGTCGGTCTTGAGGTCGATCAGCAGGTGCAGCGGGCCGGGGTGCCCCGCGTACACGGAGCCGTGGTGGGCGCGGATCCGGGCGAGCAGCGGGTCGAGGTAGAGCGAGACCAGGGTGCGCGCGGGGTCGAGGCTCTCGGCCTCGTGGGCGACGAGGAGTTCGCCGTCGACGAGGAAGACGTCCGCCTCGACGCTGGTGAAGCCGTGGGCGAGCGCGTCGTGCAGGGGGCGCGGGTGCAGGTAGTCGTTGTGCGCGTGGGCGCGGGCCAGCGGACGGGGACCGTGCGGACGGGCGGCGGGCGTCGCGGCGGCGGCCCGTGCCGGGACGAGGGCGCCCGCGGCCGCGGTGGCGAGGGCGGTGGTGACGACTCTGCGACGGGTCAGGTGTGCCATGGGGTCTCCCTGAGGCGTTCGGGCGGGCAGAGCGGGCGTGGGGACGCCCTGAGTATGGGCGGCGGAAGCCCTCTATAGGCAGGTACCTGCCAAGAGTTGAGCATCCCGTCGCCCGCGCGTCGGCTGCGCTGCGCCCGCCGTTCTCCCGGTCCGCCTCCCGGACGGCGCGGGGCGGGGCCCGGACGGATGCCCCGGCCCCGCACCGCGTCCCCGCTACGGGGCCGGGAGCTCCACCAGCGCGGCCACCGAAGCGCGGTGGCGTCCCGCGGTGCCGTAGGCGAGGGAGTCCGCCTTGGCCCGCTTCAGATACAGGTGCGCGGGGTGCTCCCACGTCATCCCGATCCCGCCGTGCAGCTGGACGCACTCCTCGGCCGCGCGCACGGCGGCCCCGGAGCAGTAGGCCTGCGCCACGGCGACCGCGAGCGGGGCGTCGGGGCTGCCGGTCGCCAGGGCGTCGGCGGCGTTGCGGGCGGCGGCGCGTGCCGAGACGAGCTCCAGCCAGAGCTGGGCCATGCGGTGCTTGAGCGCCTGGAACGAGCCCACCGGCCGGTTGAACTGGTGGCGTTCGCGGGTGTACCGGACGGTCTCGGTCAGGCACCACTCGGCCAGCCCGAGCTGCTCGGAGGCCAGCAGTCCGGCGCCGGCCAGCAGCCCCCGGCCCACCGCGTCGGCCGCGGGACCCGCATCCGCGAGGCGGGTGCCGGCCGCGCCGGTGAGGGTGACCGTGGCCACCGGGCGGGTCAGGTCCAGCGGGACGAGCGGCTGTACGGCGACGCCGTCCCCGCCGGTCTCCACCGCGTACAGGCCGTCGGCGGTGGGCACCAGCAGCACATCGGCCGCGGCGGCCTCGGCGACGCCGGTCACGGTCCTCTCCAGGGTGCCGGTCATCGCCGCGGCGTCACCGGGCGGCGTGGTGAACGGCAGGGCGAGGACGGCGACCCTGCCGCCCGAGGCGAGCTCCCCGAGGAGCACGGCGGCCGGGCCTCCGTCGGCCGCCAGCGCGAGCAGGATCTCGGTGGCGACCACGGCGCTGGTCAGGTACGGGGCCGGGGCGACGCTGCGCCCGAGTTCCTCCAGGACCACCGCCGCCTCGCGGTGGGTGGCGCCCTGGCCGCCCAGCTCCTCCGGGACCAGCAGCCCCGCCGCGCCGATCCCGGCGGACAGCGACTCCCACAGCCGCGGGTCGTAGGGCGTGCCGGACTCCGTGCGGGCGATCACGTCCGGTGCGGCGGCACGGTCGGCCAGCAGGGCACGCACCGCGGACCGCAGGTCGTCCTCGGCTTCCGAGTAGAGCAGGTCGGGGGTCCGGTCGGCTCGGGTCTGCTCGGTCATCGGGCGAGGTCCTTCCAGGCGACGTCCTTGTCGTTGCGGGGTTCCGCGGGCAGGCCGAGGACGCGTTCGGCGACGATGTTCAGCAGGACCTCGCTCGTGCCGCCCTCGATGGAGTTGCCCTTGGACCGCAGGTAGCGGTAGCCGGCGTCCCGTCCGGTGAAGTCGACGAGCTCCGGGCGGCGCATGGTCCAGTCCTCGTACAGCAGGCCCTCGTCGCCGAGGAGCTCCACCTCCAGCCCGCTGATCTCCTGGTTGAGCCGGGCGAACGCGAGCTTCATGCCCGAGCCCTCCGGGCCCGGCTGCCCCGCGACGAGCTGCTGGCGCAGCCGTTCGCCGGTCAGGCGGGCGACCTCGGCCTCGACCCACAGGGTGAGCAGCCGCTGGTGGAGGTCGTGGGTGCGCAGGCCGGGCCGTTCGCGCCAGGTCTTCGCGACGGTGCCGATCATGCCGCCCTCGCGGGGGATGCGGGCTCCGCCGATCGAGACGCGCTCGTTCATGAGGGTGGTCTGTGCGACCTTCCAGCCGTCACCGACCGGGCCGAGGCGCCTGCTGTCCGGGATGCGCACCCCGGTGAGGAAGACCTCGTTGAACTCGGCCTCGCCGGTGATCTGCCGGAGCGGCCGCACCTCCACGCCGGGGTCGGTCATGTCGCAGACGAAGTAGCTGATGCCGCGGTGCTTGGGGACGTCCGGGTCGGTGCGGGCGATCAGGATCGCCCAGCGGGCCAGATGGGCGCTGGACGTCCAGACCTTCTGGCCGTCGACCACCCAGTCCTCCCCGTCCCTGACCGCGCGGGTGCCGAGCGCGGCGAGGTCGGACCCGGCGCCGGGCTCGCTGAAGAGCTGGCACCACACCTCGTCGCCGGTCCACAGCGGCCTCAGGAAGCGCTGCTTCTGCTCCTCGGTGCCGTAGCCGAGGATCGTCGGGGCGGCCATGCCGAGGCCGATGCCGATGCGGCGAGGATCGTTGTCGGGGGCTCCGGCGGCGGTGAGCGCGTCGTCGACGACCGGTTGCAGGGAGCGCGGCGCGTCGAGACCGCCGAGCCCGACGGGGTAGTGCACCCAGGCCAGGCCCGCGTCGAAGCGCGCCCTGAGGAAGTCGGTCCGGCCGGTGGTGGCCGGCGGGTGGGCGGCCAGCAGCTCACGGGTCAGCCGGCGGATCTGCGAGGCGTCGGGGGCGGTGCTCATCGGTCGCCTCCCGACGGCAGGACGACGATACGGCCGGTGCTGGTGCCGTCGGCGACCCGCTGGACGGCCCGGGCCGCGTCGGCCATCGGGACGCGCTCGCTGATCAGCGGCTTGACGACGCCCTGCGCGGCGAGTGCGGAGAGCTCGTCGTGGCAGGCGCGGACGGCGGCGGGGTCCTTGGTGTTGTAGAGGCCCCAGTGCAGTCCGACGACCGAGTAGTTCTTGACCAGCGCGTGGTTGAGCGCCGGGGTGGGGACGACGCCGCTCGCGAAGCCGACGACGACCACACGGCCCTCGAAGGCGATGCACTTGACGGACTTGGCGTAGGCGTCGCCGCCGACCGGGTCGTAGACGACGTCCGCGCCCCGTCCCGCGGTGGCCTCCTTGACCACCGCGACGATGTCCTCGCTGCGTCGGTCGACGACCAGGTCGCATCCGAGGCTGCGGGCGACGGCGGCCTTCTCGGGCCCGCCGACGACTCCGATGACCGTGGCGCCCGCGGCCTTGCCGAGCTGGACGGCGGCGCTGCCCACGCCGCCCGCCGCCGCGTGGACCAGCAGCGTCTCCCCCGCCTGCAGCCGGGCGCGCCGGTGCAGTCCGAACCAGCCGGTCTGGTAGCCGATGTGCAGTGCGGCGGCCTCGGCGTCGTCCAGCGCGTCGGGGGCCGGCAGCAGGGCCGCCTCGTCCGCCACGACGTACTCGGCGAAGCCGCCGTGCGGGAGGGCGGGGGTGGCGAGCACCCGGCGTCCGTCCTGTGTCTCGCCGCAGACCTCCACCCCGGGGGTGAAGGGCAGCGGGGGCCTCACCTGGTACTGGCCGCGGCAGAGCAGCGCGTCGGGGAAGTTGATGTTCGCGGCGCGCACCGTGATCAGCGCCTGCCCGTCCCCGGGGACCGGCCGGTCCGTCTCCCCGAGCTCCATCACCTCGCCCGGCTCGCCGTTCCGGTGCACTCGCCATGCCTGCATGAGGGGCCTCCACAACACTGTCGGCAATACCACTGCTCCGGCGCATACTAAGCGGTCGCTTGCCCCTCTGGGAACACCCCGCACCCACCGGCCGGACCCGGTTCACGAGCGCTTCGGCCGGGCCCTGACGTGCATGCGCTCACCCTGCGGTCCGAAGAGGCTCAGGAACTCGACCGGCTCGTCGCCCGCGGGGCCGAACCAGTGCGGGAGCCTGGTGTCGAACTCGGCGGCCTCGCCGGGGGCGAGGACGAGATCGTGCTCGGCGAGCTTGAGGCGCAGCCGCCCGTTGAGCACGTACACCCACTCGTACCCCTCGTGGGTGCGCTGCTCGGCGCTCTCGGTGCAGGGCACGTCCTGGACGACCTTGTACGCCTGGAGACCCCCGGGCCGGGAGGTGAGCGGCAGGAAGGTCTTCGAGCCGTACACGATGGGCTTCGCCTTGACCCGCGGGTCACTCACCGGCGGCGCCCCGACGAGGTCGTCGAGCGGCACCTCGTGGGCCCGGGCGATGGGCAGCAGCAGCTCCAGGCTGGGACGGCGCCCGCCGGACTCCAGCCGGGACAGGGTGGAGACGGAGATCCCGGTCACCTCGGAGAGCGCCGCGAGGGTCACCCCCCGGTCCTTGCGGAGCCGCCGCAGCCGCGGACCGACCCCGGTGAGCACGGCGTCGAGTTCAGGGTCGTCCTGCTTCTGTTCGGTCATGGCACCCATTGCAGAATCAGCAATCCCGTTTGTCAATCGGTGCGAGTCCCGGGGCCCCGGCCCGGCCCCTCCGGCGGCGCCGGGCCGGCGCGGGGGCGACCCGGGGGCGGCCCCAGGTCGGCACGCAGGACACGGGGCGGCGCCGGTGCGGCTCGGTTCAGCGCGCGAAGAGCTCGAAGGCGACGGCCGGGCGCCCGCCGAAGCGCTCGGCGGCGGCGGACGCGGTGCCGGTGAGGAACCTGCGGCAGTACGCCTCCGGCTCCTCGTCCGTCAGCACCTCGATGTAGCTGCGGTGGGCCAGCAGCGACCGCACCGACCGCTCGAACCCCGGCGCCGCGTCGACCGCGTGCGTGGGCCGGTCCGTGCCGGCCACCGCGACCCAGCGCACCCCGTCCCACGGGTCGAGCCCCGGCTCGGGGAAGATCCAGCGGTTGCCCGCGTCCCCCGCCGCGTCGAGCGCGGCCCGGCCGACCGCGCGGTGGTCCGGGGAGTTCCACGCCGTCCCGCCCCAGGTGTCGCGGTGGTTGAGGGTGATGATGAGCTCGGGCCGGTGGCGGCGGACGGCGCGGGCGATGTCGCGGCGGAGGGCCGTGCCGTACTCGATCACACCGTCCCGGTGGTCGAGGAACTCCACCGAGGTGACGCCGACGGCCGCGGCGCTCGCCCGCTGCTCCCGCTCCCGCAGCGGCGCGCAGTCGGCGGGCGCGATCGTGTCGATACCGGCCTCGCCGCGGGTCACGAGGAGGTAGCCGACCTCACGGCCCTCGTCGGTCCAGCCGGCGACGGCCGCGGCGCAGCCGTACTCCAGGTCGTCGGGGTGCGCGACCACGGCGAGCGCGCGGCGCCAGTCCGTGGGCATGGGCTCCAACTGCTGTGTCATGCGCAGCAGGCTAAGGGCTGTCCCGCGCTCCCCGGTGGACGCGCGACGACGGTTGCGGCAGCCGGCGGCACGGCGGGGCCGTTCACGTGCACACGGCACGGAGGGCGGCGTTCCGGTCCGCGCCGCGCACCGCAGGCGCGGGGCCGGGCGCAGGCATGGCGGAAGGGGTTCGGGGCAGGGGCTGGGAGACGCGGGACCGGACGGGACCGACGGCCGATATACCCCCTCCGGTATTGTTGGCCGACCGGGGCCCGCGGCAGCGGGCGCCCCGGACCGCACCGTTCCGGCGACCGAAAGGACCCCCGCTCGTGATCAGCACCACCGCCCTGTCCCCCTCCGAGGCCGCCGCACGTCTGGAGGAGTTCACCGTCATCGACGTGCGGGCCCCCGGCGAGTACGCGTCCGGGCACGTGCCCGGCGCCCTGAACATCCCGCTCGACCGGCTCGCCGAGGCCCTCCCCGCCCTGAAGTCCGCGGCGGCCCGCGGCTCGCTGCTGGTGGTGTGCGCCTCCGGCGTCAGGTCCTCGCGGGCCTGCGAGATCCTCGCCGGGGCGGACGTCGACGCCGCCGCCCTGACCGGGGGCACCTCCGCCTGGGAGGGCGCCGGGCACGAGTTGGACCGGCCGGCGGGCGCCCGGGCCGTCTGGCCGATGGAGCGCCAGGTGCGCCTCGCCGCCGGTTCGCTGGTGGTGGCCGGCCTGCTGGCGGGCCGGCGCCTCCCGGCGGCACGCTGGCTGTCGGCGGGCATCGGCGCCGGCCTCGTGTTCTCCGCCGTCACGGACAGCTGCGGGATGGCGGCCGCCCTCGGCAGGCTCCCGCACAACCGCGCCCCGCAGGGGACGGCCGGTCTCGACGCCACGCTGGACGCCCTGCGGGGCTGACGGTCAGCGGTCGGCCTCGCCCCGCACCAGGGCGAGCAGCCGGTCCAGTACGTGCGGTCCGCCCGCGCGGACACCGTCATGCTCGTACTCGCTGGTGACCCAGGTGCGCAGTCCGCGGATCGAGGACGCGGTGCGCAGGGCGTGGCCGGTGTCCACGTACATGTCGTCGTGGTAGACGGCTGCGGCCACCGGCACCTCGTTGGCCGCGAGCCGCTCGGCGTCGTACAGGGCGGGCCAGTCGGTGCGGGCGGCGAGGAGCTCCGCCGTCTCGCGCAGCGGGCGGAGCGCCGGGTCCACGGTGAAGTGCCAGGGGTGGATGCTCTCCCCGGTGAAGAGCACGGGCCCGTCGCCCGCGAGTGCGGCGGCGGCGTCGAACTGCGGGAACTCCGCTCGGACGCGTTCGGCGGACCAGTCGGTGGGCCGCGCGCCCTGGCCGTAGATCGCCTCGTGCAGGAGGGCGTACAGCGGGTGCCCGGCGAACGAGGTGGCGGTGCGGACGGCCTCCTGGAAGGCGTCGGACAGCTCGGTGCCGTGCGGGCCCTCGACGAAGGCGTTCTCGAGCAGGTAGTGCAGCTGGTGGCTGCCGCCGCCCCCGCCCAGCATGATGCCGAGGGACTGGAAGCCCTCCGGCGTGAGGGTGTGTCCGGCGCTGTCGGGGCGATGCTCGGCGAGGTACCCGGCGATGGCGCGGGCCCGCTCGACGTCCTGCGGGTACCGGGCGTAGTGCGCGGCGACCTTGCGCTCGATCCTCGGGTACGCGGCCCGGTAGACCTCGTCGGCGTGCGCGTCGAGCGAGGGCAGACCGCCGGTGATGAGGACGGCGGCGAGGCCCTCGGGGGCAGCCGACAGGTAGTGGACCGCGCAGAAGCCGCCGAAGGACTGCCCGAGCACGGTCCAGGGGGCGCCGCCGGTGAGCCGGCCGCGGATCAGCTCGCAGTCGCGGACGATGCTGTCGGAGCGGAAGTGGGCGAGGTAATCGGCCTGTTCGCGCGGGCCTCCGCGCGTCGGCAGCGTCTGCCGGTTGGCCGGTGCGGACAGGCCGGTGCCGCGCTGGTCCAGGAGGAGCACGCGGAATTCGCGCACCGCGCGCCCGAGCCAGGCCTCCGCGCCGATGAAGCGACGGGCGCCGAAGCCGGGGCCGCCCTCCAGATAGACCAGCCAGGGCAGGTCGTCGGTGGGCCGACCGGCGGCCACGACCTCACGGGCGAAGAGCTCGATCGTCTCGCCGTCGGGCCGGTCGTGGTCGAGGGGAACCGTGAACCGGCGGTCGGTGAGGACGAGGCCGGGCTGGCGATAGCTGTTCAAGGGGACTCCTGTATCCGGTGCTTCCCGGACAGTTCAGCACATCACCGCCCCCGTCCGGTCAGGGCCCGGCGCACACCCGTTCCGGCGCCACCGCGGGGAGGAGCGCCCGGTCCGCCCGTCCGGTCCCGCCGGTCCGCGGCCTCCGGGACGAGCGCCGCGGGGGTGTCCGCCCGCGCTCGGTGCGGTCCGCCGGTCCCGGAGGCCCCGCCGCAGGGATCCGGACGGCGCACCGGCGGGGCGTTCTCCCGCCGGGCGGGCCCATGGTGACGCCCGGACCGGCCGTCGTACGGTGTGACCGTTCCTTCACCCTCGCTGAGTGAGGCGGTCCGCCGTGGCTCTGTTCGATCTTCCCCTCGATGAACTCCGCACGTACCGCAGCCGGTCGGTGGAGCCCGAGGACTTCGACGCGTTCTGGTCATCGACCCTCGACGAGGCGAGGACCCATGATCTGGACGCCCGCTTCGAACTGTGCGCGGACCTGGGGCTCACCACCGTCGACGTGTACGACGTGACGTTCGCCGGCTTCGGCGGCCATCCCGTCAAAGGCTGGTTCGTCGTACCGGCGGGAACGACCGAACCTCTCCCGGTGCTCGTGGAGTTCATCGGGTACGGCGGGGGACGCAGCCTGCCGCACGCCCACCTGCTCTGGGCCTCGGCCGGCCTGGCCCACTTCGTGATGGACACCCGGGGCCAGGGCAGCGGATGGGCCCCGGGCGACACCGCCGACCCGGTCGGCTCCGGCCCCTCCCTGGCCGGATTCATGACCCGGGGCATAGAGGACCCGGCCGGGTACTACTACCGCCGGGTGATCACGGACGCGGTGCGCGCGGTGGAGGCGGCACGCTCCCATCCGCTGGCCGACGCGTCCCGCACCGCGGCGATCGGGGTGAGCCAGGGCGGCGGGCTCGCCCTGGCGGCCGGAGGGCTGATCCCCGATCTGGCGGCTCTCGCCCCCGACGTCCCGTTCCTCTGCGACTTCCCCCGGGCGACCCGGGTGACCGACCGCAGGCCGTACCGCGAGATCGCCGACTACCTCAAGACCCACCGGGGCCGCGCGGAGCGGGCGTTCAGGACCCTCTCCTACTTCGACGGGGTCCACTTCGCGGCACGGGGCGGCGCACCGGCGCTGTTCTCGGTGGCCCTGGAGGACCAGACCTGCCCGCCCTCGTCGGTGTTCGCCGCGTACAACGCCTACGCGCACGCCGACAAGGAGATCGAGGTGTACGAGTACAACGACCACGAGGGCGGCGGAACGTTCCAGCAGGCGGCTCAGCTCGCCCGGCTGCCCCGCCTGCTCAAGGCCTGATATGCACTGCGGTCCGGACGCCTCGGCCAGGCCCCCTTGACCGGACTCGGGCGCGGAGCCTAGGTTCCCGGGGCGAAAGCGCTTGCCCTCCGGCGGGCGCCCGCATCTGCGCCTGAAGGGGTGTTCGTCACGACCAGCAATCCCTCCCGCCCGGAGCCGGTGCGGGTCGCGATCGTGGGCACGGGCGGCATCGCGCGGGGCAGCCATCTGCCCGCACTGACCTCGCTCGCCGCCGGGCAGCCGTTGGAGATCGTCGCCGCGGTCGACGTGGACGCGGCCGCGGTCGACGCGTTCTGCTCGGACGCCGGCATCGCGCACGCGTACACCGACCTCGGCCGGATGCTCGCCGAGCGGCGTCCGCACCTGGTCGTCCTCGCCACCCCGCCCCGGTTCCACCGCGACCAGACGGTCGCCGCACTGCGCGCCGGGGCGTGGGTGTGGTGCGAGAAGCCGCCCTGCCCCTCGCTGGAGGACTTCGACGCCATCGAGGCGGCGGAGGGTTCGCCGGGCGGCCCGTACGCGGCGATCGTGTTCCAGCACCGCTTCGGTTCGGGTGCGCGGCACGTCCGGGGACTGCTCGACGCGCAGGCCATGGGCAGACCGCTGGTGGCTCACTGCCAGACCACCTGGTACCGGGACCGCGCGTACTACTCCGTTCCGTGGCGGGGCAGTTGGAGCAGCGAGGGCGGCGGCCCCTCGATGGGGCACGGCATCCACCAGATGGATCTGCTGCTGGATCTGCTGGGCCCGTGGACGGAGATCCGGGCGATGGCGGGGCGGCTGGTGCACGACGTGGAGACGGAGGACGTCTCCACCGCCCTCGTCCGCTTCGAGAACGGCGCCCTGGCCACCGTGGTCAACAGCGTGCTCAGTCCGGACGAGGTCAGCCGGATCCGGATCGACTGCGAGCGGGCCACGGTCGAGCTCACCCATCTGTACGGGCACCGCAACGCGGACTGGTTCATCACGCCGTCCCCGGAGGTCCCCTCCGAGGAGCTGGACGCCTGGCGGAACTTCGGAGCGGACGTGCCCAGCTCGCACGAGGCCCAGCTCAGGGGTCTCCTGGAGGATCTGAGGGCCGGGCGCAGACCGCGGAGCAGCGGAGCGGACGGCCGCAAGAGCCTCGAACTGGTCGCGGCGCTCTACAAGGCGGCCTTCACCGGGGCGACCGTCCGGGCGGGCGAGATCGGGCCCGGCGACCCCTTCTACGGCGCGCTGCACGGCGGGTCCCCCGGCTGGGCGCCGAAGAGCCCGGCCGGGTCCGCGGCGCTCAAGGCGTGAGGACGGCGACGGACCCCGTCCGCCGGGGCGGCGCCCCGGTCCCCGTGGTGCCGGACGACCTGTCCGCCGCAGGACTCCGGCATCCGCCGCCGGACGCGGGGAGCGTGTCCGCGTCCGGGGCGAGAAGGTCCTCCGCCGGGGCGGCGGAGCACCACCGGCCGCGGTCCGAGCACCCGACCCGGTGCCATCAGGAGTCGGCGGCCTCCGCCAGGACGCGGGCGAGTGCGCGGGGACGGGTGACCATCGGCCAGTGACCCGAGTCGAGGTCCAGGTACTCGAGGTGAGTGGCGCGGGCGAGCTCGGGGCTCTCACCTGCGGCGATCCACTCCTCGGCCTGGGCGGGGGCGAACTCGGGGCAGACGACCACGACGGGGACGCCGAAGCGGCGCTCGTCGGTCAGCCGCACGACTCCCCTGGCGACCGCCTCGGGGACGGGAACGGCGGCGGACGCGAAGCGGTCCCGGGCCCGCTGGTCCAGGTCAGCGGCGTCCGCGCCCTCGAAGGGGCCCCAGCCCGGGAAGGGCATGACGCCGTCCTCGACCGGGAAGAAATCGGCGTAGGCCCGGCCGTCGGCGGCCGGGAAGCCGCCGATCAGGGCGACCTTGGCCACCTTCTCCGGTCGCGCGTCGGCGGCCAGCCAGGCCAGGGTCGCTGCCGCCGAGTGCCCTGCCACCAGAAGCTTTCCGGGCGCCGCGTCAACCGCGGCGAGGACCGCTTCCCGCTGGTCGTCGAGCGTCGCGGATGCGGTGCCGTCGCCCTGGCCCGGGAGGGTGACCGGCACCGGACGGTGTCCGAGCGCGGTGAGTTCGGGTACGACGTCGTCCCAGGCGGATCCGTCGAGCCACAGGCCGGCGATGAGCAGGATGTCCACGGCGGGTCTCCCGAAGAGTCGTCAGATCTGGTTGCCGGCACGCTACCGGGAGGCTCTGACACCGGGCTCGGGTGAGTGTGCGGCGGCCATGGATAACTGCGGCTCGGCCCCTGCCGATCCTGGGCACCCCCGTGCGGTCGCAACGACACGCCCGGGGGCCGGGAGGAGGACCGTGCGGCCGCCTCCCGGCCCCCGGCTCAGCTCGCCCCGGCCGCGGAGAGGACGAAGACGGGGATCTCCCGGTCGGTCTTGCTCTGGTAGTCGGCGTAGTCGGGGAACGCCTCGACCGCCCGGCTCCACCACAGGGCCTTCTCCTCGCCCGTGACCTCGCGGGCGGTCATGTCCTGGAGCACGGTCCCGTCCCGCAGCTCCACATGGGGATCGGCCAGCACGTTGTGGTACCAGACGGGGTGCTGGGGAGCGCCGCCGAGCGAGGCCACCGCGGCGTACTGCCCGTCGTGCTCGACCCGCATCAGCGGGGTCTTGCGCAGCTTGCCGCTCTTGGCGCCGCGCGTCGTCAGGAGGATGACGGGCATGCCCCGCATGGTGGTGCCCTGGGTCCCGCCGGAGCTCTCGATGAGTTCGACCTGCTCACGGACCCACGTCGTCGGGCTCGGCTCGTACTCGCCTTCCATCGGCATGGCACATGCTCCTCTCGTCGGAAAGCCGTGATCGTGTGCCCATCATGACTCCGGCACCGGCCGGGATCACGCAGGGACACCGGCGTACAGCCTGCCCGCCCCGTGGTGTCTCATTCTCCGGACCGGCGTGAGACGGGTGGAGGGCGGTCCCTCGACGGAATCCGGAGCAATTACGCACCGTACGTAGCCGTATGTACGAAATATCCCCTCGCCCCGCGCCCGGGCTTCCCGTGCACAGGCCGTACCGTGGGTGCAGCGGAGTAAGCCAAGCCTTACCCCGCCGCACTCTGCCCGCGCTCGTCCGCCCTAAGGAACAACACTCCATGACACGCCCCGTCCGCGTCGCCATCGTCGGAGCCGGTCCCGCCGGAATCTACGCAGCGGACGCGCTTCTCAAGTCCGAGGCCGCCCAGGAGCCGGGCGTATCGATCGACCTGTTCGAGCGTATGCCCGCCCCCTTCGGCCTGATCCGCTACGGAGTGGCTCCCGACCACCCGCGGATCAAGGGCATCGTCAAGGCGCTGCACCAGGTCCTCGACAAGCCCCAGCTGCGGCTGTTCGGCAATGTGAGCTACCCCGACGACATCGGGCTGGACGACCTGCGGTCCTTCTACGACGCGGTGATCTTCTCCACCGGCGCCGACGCCGACCGTGCCCTCGACATACCGGGGATCGAGCTCGACGGCTCCTACGGCGCCGCCGACTTCGTCGCCTGGTACGACGGACACCCCGAGGTGCCGCGCACCTGGCCGCTGGAGGCCGAGAAGGTCGCCGTGCTCGGCGTCGGCAACGTGGCCCTGGACGTCGCGCGCATCCTGGCCAAGACCGCGGACGAGCTGCTCCCGACGGAGATCCCGCCGAACGTCCACGCCGGTCTCCGGGCGAACAAGGCGCTGGAGGTGCACGTCTTCGGCCGTCGCGGGCCGGCCCAGGCGAAGTTCAGCCCGATGGAGCTGCGCGAGCTGGACCACTCGCCGAACATCGAGGTCATCGTCAACCCCGAGGACATCGACTACGACGAGGGCTCGATCGCCACCCGGCGGGAGAACAAGCAGGCCAACATGGTCGCCTCGACGCTGGAGAACTGGGCGATCCGCGATGTCGGCGAGCGCCCGCACAAGCTCTTCCTGCACTTCTTCGAGTCCCCGGTGGAGGTCGTCGGCGAGGACGGCCGCGTCGTCGCGCTGCGCACCGAGCGCACGGAGCTGGACGGCACGGGCAACGTCAGGGGCACGGGCCGGCACACCGACTGGGACGTGCAGAGCGTCTACCGTGCGGTCGGCTACTACTCCGAGGAGCTCCCGAAGCTGCCCTTCGACGTGGCCTCCGGGACGGTCCCGCACGCGGCCGGACGCGTGCTGACCGGCGGGGAGCCGATGGCCTCGGTCTATGTCACCGGCTGGATCAAGCGCGGTCCGATCGGCCTGATCGGGCACACCAAGGGCGACGCCAACGAGACCGTGGCCTGCCTGCTGGAGGACCACGCGGCCGGCCGGCTGCCCGCCCCGGCGGAGCCGGGGACCGACGCGGTCGTCGACTTCCTGGAGCAGCGCGGTGTCCGGTACACCACCAAGGAGGGCTGGCACCGCCTGGACGCCCACGAGCAGGCACTCGGCGCCGAGCAGGGCCGTGAGCGCGTCAAGGTGGTCGAGCGCGAGGCCATGCTGGACGCGTCCGGAGCCTGACGGCCACGGCCACACGTGCCCCCGGAGCCCCCTCGGCGGAGGGCTCCGGGGGCACGCCGCTGTCCGGGGGGCGGTGCACGGCGCCCGAGCCGCCCCCACGGAGCGGGGGCGGGCCGGGTGGGGTCGACCGGAGCGGGGCCGGGCGGAGCGGACGCCTCGGGAAGGAAGCGGGCCGGACGAGACCGACCGGCGAGCGTCCCGGCCGGGCGGACGACCGGCTGTAGCGGGCGAATTGGCGGCTGTAGCGGGCGGGGTGACGGCCGGACGACCGGGCGGTGGGACGGCCGCAGCGGCGGGCGTGCCGGGGCCACCCCCTCGCAAACACCCTCTTGCCGGACCAGGTATCTTGCATCGCATGGAACCTGGTGATTCGACCAAGCAGGCCCGGGCGGCCGCCCAGCTGCGCAAGGGGGTCCTGGAGTACTGCGTGCTCGCCCTGATGCGGGACCGCCCGCGCTACGGCGTGGAGCTCCTCCAGGCCCTGGAGGAGTCGGGCGCCCTGGCCACCAGCCAGGGCACGGTCTACCCGCTGCTCTCCCGGCTCCGGCGGGACGATCTGGTCACCACCACCTGGCAGGAGTCCGCCTCCGGGCCGCCCCGCCGCTACTACGCACTCACCGACAGCGGCCGGGACGCGCTCGACGAGTTCACCCGGGTCTGGCCCGGCTTCCGCGACGCCGTCGACGCCTTCCTGTCCACCCCGCCCTCCTCCCCCGGAGACCACCTGTGAAGACCCCTGCCGATCCCGTACGCGATTACCTCTCCGCCGTCGAGCGCGAGGCCTCGGCGCTCCCGGCCGACCGCCGCCAGGAGCTCCTCGCCGATCTCGCGGAACACGTGGAGGTGGCGCGCGCCGAACGCCCCGGCATCACGCTCGGCGAGATCCTGGCGGAGCTGGGGGACCCCCGCACCATCGCGGCGACGGCGCTGGCCGAGGCGGGGAACGGACCGGAGGAGGCCCCGGCCGGGGGCGGTACCGGTGAGCCGGCCCGGCGCGGCAAGGTGCACCCCTTGGTGCCGCTGCTCATGCTCACCCTCTCACTGCCGTTCGTGATGGTGTTCTCCGAGTCCCCCGGCCCGCAGTTCGGCCTGCTGTTCCGCATCGCCGGCGTGGTGCTCCTGTGCACCTCGGTGCACTGGACCGCCGTCCGGAAGACGACCGGCGTCCTGCTGGCCGCCGTCGTGCCGTCCGTGGTCATAGCCAGCTGGAACCTGTCCGACGGGGGCCCGACGGGTGACACCCCGGCACTGCTGGCGAACCTGGGGATGCTGGCCCTGCTGATCGCCACCTCGGCATGGCTCTGGCGGAACCGCCGCCCCTGACGGCCCGTCCGGATCGGGACGTCCGGCGCGCCCGGTGCGGTCCGCCGTGCCGGGGCGGCGTCACCGTCACCCGGCGCCCGGCCCCCGGCGCCGACGGGCCATCAGCAGCGGGTGGGTGCGCAGGACCGCGGCCCGAGGCCTTCCGGACGCACCCGGCCCCCTCGGGCCGCGCCCGCCGTGAGCGGAGTGCGGCGGGACCGAGGCCGTAGACTCGGCGGATGGCCAAGTACTTCGATGTGCACCCCGAGAACCCCCAGCGCCGCACCATCACCAACGTGGCAGAGAGCATCCGGTCCGGCGGCCTCGTCGCGTATCCGACCGACTCCTGTTACGCGCTGGGATGCCAGCTGGGCAGCCGCGACGGGATCGACCGCATCCGGTCGATCCGGAACCTCGACGACCGCCACCACTTCACGCTGGTGTGCCAGAACTTCGCGCAGCTCGGCCAGTTCGTCCAGGTCGACAACGACGTCTTCCGCGCCGTCAAGGCGGCGACCCCGGGGAAGTACACCTTCATCCTGCCCGCCACGAAGGAGGTGCCGCGGCAGCTGATGCACCCCAAGAAGAAGACCGTGGGCGTGCGCATCCCGGACCACGTCGTCACACAGGCCCTGGTGACCGAGCTCGGTGAGCCGCTGCTCTCCAGCACGCTGCTCCTGCCGGACGAGGAGGAGCCCCTGACGCAGGGCTGGGAGATCAAGGAGCGCCTCGACCACGTCGTGGACATCGTGCTCGACTCCGGCGACTGCGGCACCGAGCCGACCACGGTGATCGACTTCTCCGGCGCCGAACCCGAGGTCGTACGCCGGGGAGCGGGCGACCCGAGCCGCTTCGAGTAGGCGTCACCCGGCCGGTCACTCCGCGCTGCCGGCCTCTCCGCCGAGATGCGCGCACCCCTGGGTTGCTGCTTCGGTGGAGGGGTCCGCTCCGCCCGTCGCCAAGGAGTGATCATGAGCGAGCCGGAGGACGTACGGGACCGTCTGCGTCGTCTGCGCGGCCGGGCCGAGGATCTGGAGAAGGCCGCCTCGCAGGCTTCCGATCCCGCGGAACGCCGGCGGTTGCGGGACGAGGCGCAGCGGCTGGAGTCACGGAGCGCGCAGGTCAGCGGCATGGCGAGCGGGGACATCTACCCCCTGGAATAGCGCGGCGGGGAAGGCGGTCCACTCCCGGGGGTTCGGGCGAGCCCTCCGTTTGCCCCTGCCGCCGCACCGTGCTGATCCGGGACATGAGGCGGCATGCGGTGGATACGCGGAGGGCGGGGCACGGGCTTCCCCTCCCCCGCCCCGCTCTCCGCCCGCCCCCGCGCAGGGGGCCCGGTGGCGTACCTGCGAGAGCGTTCCCTGAGGCCGTCCGCGCACACGGCGGCTGTTTGTCGGTACGGGAGGCCGAGCGGGCGTCCCGTGTGGTGTCGGCCCTGCTCGGCGCGCATCCGGTCGGTGAGGAGCGGGCCGAGTCGGCGGCGCGGCCCCGGCGGTCAGCCGAGGGACGCGATCCGGGCGAGTCTCCGCATCGAGTCGACCAGCGCCTCCCGGTCGTGGGTGCTGGTGGTGACCACGACCTCGTCCGCGCCGGTCTCCTCGATCATCTCTTCGAGTCCGGCGCGCACCGTGTCCTCGGTGCCCGCGAGGTGTCCGCGCAGCCCGTCCTCGAAGAGGCCGCGCTCCTTCTCCGTCATGGCGGCCGCCTCGATCCGCTCGGCCGGCGCGAGCGGCGGGAAGGACCCGTGCGTGCGCGCGTACGCCATGGACCACGCTTCGGGGAGCAGGAGACGCCGCGCCTCCTCCTCGGTGGCGGCGACCGCGACCGTGCCGGCCACCATCACGTAGGGGGTGCGGCCCCACGCGGAGGGGCGGAACCGGCCGCGGTACTCCTCAACCGCCCGCATCAGCCGGTCGCGGCCCCGCAGATCGCCCACCACGAGCGGCAGGCCGGCTTCCGCGGCGACGACGGCGCCCTCGCCGGTGGCCAGGACGTAGGGAGGGACGAGCAGGCCCTCGGCGGGGTGGGCGTGGACCTGGGGATGGGCCTGCTGGGTGCCGTCGAGCCAGCCGAGGAGTTCGGCGAGCTGCCCGGCGAACGCCCCCGCGTCCTGCTTGTCGCGTCCGAGCGCCCTGCGGATGCCGTCGGTGAAGCCGGCCGAGCGCCCCAGCCCCATGTCGATCCGGCCGGGGAAGAGCGAGGCGAGCACCCCGAACTGCTCGGCCACCACGAAGGGCTGATGGTTCGGGAGCATCACCCCGCCGGTCCCGACCCTGATGGTGGAGGTCGCCGCGGCGACGGCGGCGGCCAGGACCGTCGGCGCCGACCCCGCGACCCCGGGGACGCCGTGGTGCTCGGACACCCAGAAGCGGTGGTATCCGAGGGCCTCGGCCGTGGCCGCCAGTGCCACGGTGTCCCGGAGCGCCTGAGGGCCGTCGTGGCCCTCGCGGGTCCGGGAGCGGTCGAGGAAGGAGAAGCGGGTCGCTGCGACGGAAGAACTCACACCTGGTGCAACACCGTGGGTCCGCCGGGATTCCCCCGCCGTCGCGGGTTCAGCGCCCCGGGGCCGCCGCCGCGGTCTCGGCGGGGGTGTCCCGCAGCCCGAGCCGCAGGTGCTCGACGTGGTAGAGGGCCTGGTCGAGGAGTTCCGCGACGTGGTGGTCGTACAGGGCGTACACGATGGAGCGCCCCCGGCGTTCACCGGAGACCAGCCCGAGGTTCCGGAGCAGACGCAACTGGTGCGAACAGGCGGAGGGCTCCATCTCCACCGCCCCGGCGAGGTCACCGACCGCGCAGGGCCCCTCCTGGAGGCGCGCCAGGATGCGCAGCCGGGACGGGGTGGCCAGCGCCTGGAGGGTCGCCGCGACGTCCGCCGCCCCCACCGCGTCCAGGCGTTCGCGGGTGGTTGCGCTGGTCTGCTCGTCGCGTCCGTGGCCCATGGCGTCATTCTACGGATGACACATGAATACCTGTTCAGATATTCATGTACGGTGGGCGCGTCGTCGTTCCCGCCGCCCGTGAGGGGTCGTTCACCCATGCCCGCTGCCGTCGTACCACCCCCCACGCGCACCCTCTCCGCCGCTCCCGGCGGGACCGCGCGGCGCCGCACCCGCGTCCTCGCGCTCACCGAGGCCCGGTGGGCCGGTGCCGCCCTGGCGCTCTTCCTCCTCGCGCTCCCCCTGGACCTCTCCGGTGCACCGGCGTGGACCTGGGGACCGCTGTACGCCCTCGTCTACGCCGCCGGGGGCTGGGAGCCCGCCCTGTCGGGCCTGCGGGAGCTCCGGGACAGGGTCCTGGACGTGGACCTGCTGATGATCGTGGCGGCGCTCGGCGCGGCCTCGATCGGGCAGGTCATGGACGGGGCCCTGCTGATCGTCATCTTCGCGACCTCCGGGGCCCTGGAGGCACTGGCCACCGCGCGCACCCGGGACGCGGTACGCGGGCTGCTCGATCTGGCGCCGGCCACCGCCTCCCGCCTCACCGCGGACGGCGGCGAGGAGAGCGTGGCGACCGCGGAACTCGCGGTCGGCGACCGCATCCGGATCCGCCCGGGTGAGCGGGTCGGCGCGGACGGGCGGGTCGTCGGCGGTGCGAGCGAGGTCGACCAGGCCACCATCACCGGCGAACCTCTGCCCGCCGTGAAGGAGCCCGGGGACGAGGTGTTCGCCGGGACGCTGAACGGCACCGGCACCCTGGAGGTCGTCGTCGGACGGGACGCCTCGGAGACGGTCATCGCCCGGATCGTGGCGATGACCGAGGAGGCCTCCCGCACCAAGGCCCCCACCCAGCTGTTCATCGAGAAGGTCGAGCAGCGCTACTCGCTCGGCATGGTCGCCGCCACGCTGGCGGTCTTCCTGGTCCCGCTGTCCCTCGGCGACGACGTGACCGGCAGCCTGCTCCGCGCCATGACGTTCATGATCGTGGCCTCGCCCTGCGCCGTGGTCCTGGCCACCATGCCGCCGCTGCTCTCCGCCATGGCCAACGCGGGCCGCCACGGTGTCCTCGTCAAGTCCGCGGTCGTCATGGAGCGCCTGGGACAGGCCGACGCGGTGGCGCTGGACAAGACCGGCACCCTCACCGAGGGCACCCCGCGCGTCACCGGGGTACACCCGCTGCCCGGCAGCGGACTGACCGACGACGCGCTGCTGGCCCTGGCCGCGAGGGCGGAGCACCCCAGCGAACACCCCCTGGCGGGCGCGGTCGTCGGGGCCGCCCGGGAGCGCGGGCTGCGGTTGTCCCCGGCCTCCGGGTTCGGCTCCGCGCCGGGTACCGGCGTGACCGCCACCGTCGACGGCCACGAGGTCGCGGTCGGCTCCCCCGGCCGCCTCCCGCACCGGAGCGGCACCGACGCGGCGGCGCATGCCGCCGCGTCCGCCGCCGCGCGGGAGGAGGCCGGGGACACGGCGGTGCTCGTCCTGCGCGACGGCGTACCGGTGGGCGTCATCGGGATCGCCGACCGCATCCGGCCCGACGCCGCGGCGACCGTGAGCGCGCTGTCCCGTCTGACGGACGGCTCACCGATGCTGCTGACCGGCGACAACGCACGCGCCGCCGACCGGCTGGCCGCAGAGGCGGGCATCACCGACGTCCGGGCTGGCCTGCTCCCCCAGGACAAGGCCGCCGCCGTCCAGGAGCTGGAACGGGCCGGGCGCCGGGTCCTCGTCGTGGGCGACGGGGTCAACGACGCGCCCGCACTGGCCTCCGCGCACGTCGGGATCGCGATGGGCCGGGCCGGATCGGACCTCGCCCTGGAGGCGGCGGACGCGGTCGTCATCCGGGACGAACTGGCCGCCGTGCCGACGGTGGTGGCGCTGTCCCGCGCGACCCGCCGGCTGGTCGTGCAGAACCTGGTCGTCGCCGGGGCGTTCATCTCGGTCCTCGTCGTCTGGGACCTCGTCGGCCACCTGCCGCTCCCGCTCGGCGTGCTCGGCCACGAGGGCTCCACGGTCATCGTGGGCCTCAACGGGCTGCGGCTGCTGCGCGAATCGGCCTGGCGCCGGGCGGCGGGGCAGGACCGTACGGACGGCCGGGGCTGAGCCGGGCCGGCCGCGGGACCGGACCGCCACCGGCGGCCGGTTCCGGGCCGGACGGGGCCGCCACCGGCGGCCGGTGCAGGGCGGAACCGTACGGCCGGGGCGGGGACGGCGGCCGGACCGGGGGACGGGCCGCCGGCTCCCCGGTGCCGCCGCGCCGTGCCCGCGGCCGGTCCCCGTGACGCGGTGTCCGGGGCCGGGCCGGGCCGGGCCGGGCCGCGGAAACTCAGCAGGTCCGGAAGACGTGGCCCTTCTCGCCCGCGGGGAGCACGTCGAGGTCCCTCAGGACGAGGGAGATCCGGTCGCCCCAGCGGGAGCAGCTCTCCTCGAAGCCCACCTCGCCCTCCCCCTCGTACTCGACGGCGAAGACACGGCCGTCGTAGGCGTCGGCGTAGGCGTCGCACTCGTCGAACTGGGCGCACTCCTCGGCCACCGCGAAGTCGAAGCCGATCTCCTCGTGCCGGTCGAGCAGATCGGTCGTGTTCTTCTGCCCGATGGCCAGCCCGCTCTCGTGCGCCCGTGTGGCCAGGTCGTGGGCGAAGGCGGCGTTGTCGTCCTGGGTCAGCCCGCCCTTCGACCGTTCGAAGGAGTCGAGGTTGTCCGGCTCCACCGCCTGGAAGCCGCTCTCCGCGCAGCCGTCGATCCACGTGCCGACGATCTCCCGCAACTGCGCGCGCCGGCCGGCCGTGGAGGTGTCCAGCAGCACCTCGTCCCAGCCCTCGTCGATGACCAGCTCACCGGCCCCGTCCCGGAGCAGGAGGTCCGGGTGGGTGTCCTTCCACCACGTCAGGGCGCCGGGCTGGGTCTGGAAGGCATTGACGTAGCAGACGTTGTAGCGGTCGGGGACCGGGTCGTCCTCGCGGTCCCGGGACACCGCGCGCACCCCGGCGGGCAGTGGGTAGCCGCCGCCGATCTGGTAGTCGAACGGCATCCCGGCCGTCGGCAGGGACACGTCGGCGGTCTTCGCCCCTCGCGTGGGCTCGTCGCCGCCGGGCTCCCCGCCGTCGCCGGCGCAGCCGGTGAGCAGGACCGCCCCGAGGAGGGCGGCGAGGCCGGCGGCCGGGCCGGCGACCGGCCGCCGTCGACGAAAGAGCGGGGACGGGGCACGGCCGGTCACACGTATCTCCAGAGGTCAGGGTCCGCGAGGACGATCAGGGGTCCATCCTCCGTCACCGGTGCGGGGCCCGGGCGCCCGGGGCCGGGGAACGCCGGGTGGCCCGGCCCGTAGGGGGCGCGGCCGGTGCAGGGGCGTGCGCGGGGCGGGCGGGGTCCGCGCACCGGCGGACGACGCCCTCGGCCCCGGCTCACGGTACGGCGCCGGGCGGCACCGGAAGGTTTCTGCCGGCGGACGGTGCGAGGTCCGCGGCTCAGGGGGACGCGGGCAGCAGCGCCGCGGCGGCCCGCAACGCGTCCGCGTGACGGGCCAGTTCGGTCGCGCCGCCCCGTCCGGCCGGCATCGACGCCGTGAGCGCGAGCCGGTCGCGCCAGCTGCCGGCGGGCAGCGGCACGGCCACGCTGTTCATCCCCTCGGCCGACTCGCCCGCGCTGTCGGCGCGGGCGAGCGCCCGGATCCCGGCCAGCTCGGCGAGCAGGGCGGTGCGCGAGGTCAGGGTGCGGCCGGTGACGGCGTGCAGCTCCTCCCGCGGGTAGAGGGCGCGGACCTGTTCGGTGGTCAGCCGGGCGAGCAGCACCTTGCCCGCGGCGGTGGCGTGCGCGGGATGCGTGCGACCGGTCTCCAGGACCGCGCGCACGGGGTGCGGGGACTCCCGGCCGTCGGTGGTGATCACCTGGTCCCCGATCAGCGCGGCGGTGCTGACGGTCTCTCCGGTCGCGGTGGCCGCCGCGTCCAGCACCACCTGGAGGCGGGCCCTCGTCCCGGGCGCGTAGCCGGCCGGACGGCCCAGGACGACCAGTTCGGGTCCTGCGGAGTAGCCCCGGCCCGAGGCGTCCCTCGTGGCGAAGCCGCGCGACTCCAGGGTGCTGAGCACCCGGTGCGCGGTGGAACGGGCCACGCCCAGCTCCCTGGCGGCGTCGGTGACGGACAGGGTGTCGTGGTTCAGGAAGAGGCGCATGAGGCGCAGCCCGGTGTCCAACGACTCGATGATGTAGTTCCTGGGGTCGGCCACGAGGTCCTCTCGGTCGTACCACGGGGGCCGTGTTCCTGGTGCGGCGTCCCGCCCCCATGATTCCGGTCCGGCCGGGCGGCCGGACAACCGGCCTCCGCCGGCGGGCCGGTGACGGGACGTGGGGAGTCCGGGGCGCGACGGCGGCCGGATGGACACGGCGCAGGTCACGGAGGTACGGGACCGGGGTGAGGGCCAGGAGGTGGAAAGGAGCGGGACGAACAAGTTAGGGTCACCTAAGCACTCCCCGCCAGGGATCGACGGGACAGCTCTCGACCGGCCCGTCCCCGCTTCCTCCTCCCTCCC
The DNA here is from genome assembly GCF_040613235.1 of Streptomyces sp. NPDC006296. Lineage (NCBI taxonomy): Bacteria > Bacillati > Actinomycetota > Actinomycetes > Kitasatosporales > Streptomycetaceae > Streptomyces > Streptomyces sp. NPDC006296. The sequence continues at coordinate 183,809 of NZ_JBEXRT010000008.1, forward strand.
GCAAGGAGACGTTCATGCACCGCGTGACGGAACAGGCTCGCACCGCGGACGGTCTCCCCGCGGGCGAGGAGGGCGCGTTCGCCGCGTTCGGTCTTCCGGGCACCCCCGGCAGCGCCGGGTTCTGGGCGGCGGCCGGGGCGCCGGTGTCGCTGCCCGCCGACGACGGGGGCTGGGTCACCCTGTTCCTGTGGCGGGGGTCGCCGGCGCGGGTGGACTTCGAGAGCTGGTCGCGGCCGGTCCCCCTGCGCCGCTGGGAGGAGACCGACTGCTGGTACGCCGAGGTGCGCATGCCGCCGCGGCTGCGCGTGACGTACCGGTTCCGCACGGACGACGGCGAGTACGCCGACCCGTTCAGCCCGTTCGGCGCGGGCGGTGAGCGTTCCGTCCTCGCGACCCCGGACGCTCCGCACCAGCCGCACTGGCCCGCCGTCGGTGCCGACGACGTCCTGCCCGTCCCGTCCACCCGGATCCGCTGGTCGGGCGGCCGGCTCGCGGGCCGGCGCACCGTGCGGGTCCACCCGGTGGGCGGTGGCGGTCCGGTGGTGCTGCTGCTCGACGGGGACGACTGGCTGTACCTCCATCCGGCCATGACCGCCTTCGAGTCGGCCGTGGCCGACGGCGACATGCCGCCCGTGACCCTCGTCTTCCTCCCGTCCGGCGACAGGGCGGCGGAGTTCGGGTGCGATCCCGTGCTCTGGGAGGCGGTCCGGGACGAACTGCTGCCGCTCGTCGCGGAGTCCGGGGTGCCCGCGGAGTTCGACCGGATGGTCGTGGCGGGGCAGAGTCTGGGGGGGCTGAGCGCGGTGTACGCGGCTCTGGCGTTCCCCGGCCTGGTGTCCCGCGTCGCCTGCCAGTCGCCGTCGTTCTGGTGGACACCCGGCGCACCGGACCGGGCGGACCCGCTCGACGGTCCGCCCGGCGGCAGCATCGCCGAGCGGCTGGGCGCGTCCCCCGACCTGTCCGGACTGCGGATCGCGTTCGACACGGGGGAACACGAGACGCGCATGCTCCCCCACTGCGAGGCGGTCGAGCGCCTGGCCGGACGGTCCGGCGCGACCGTGCGGGTCTCACGGTCGGCGTCGGACCACGACCGGGCGGGCTGGCGGCACGCCCTGCTCAGGGACGTCGCCTGGGCGCTCGGCTGAGGGACGTCCCGCCGGGCGCCGGCCCTCAGGGGGCGTCCACCCGGCCGGCGCCGCGAGGGGGACGGGCTGCGCCGCTCCCCTCGTCCTCGTGCAGCTTCTCGAAGAGGAACTCGTGCTTGAGGAACGACGTGTCGTACTCGTGTCCCGGGTACGGCGGCAGCAGCTGGGAGGCCTGGATCAGCCGCCAGCCGTCGAGCAGCGCGTCCACGCCCGTGGCGTAGGGGGGTTCGTCGCCGTCGCCGGTGGTCGGACGGGTCCGGCCGGTCCCGTCGTAGGCCGACCAGCCGATCACCTCGGCGTCGAGCGCCGAGTTGGCCAGGTAGAGGAACAGGACCTGCTGCCTCATGCGGTGCTCCCCAGGGCCGGCCGGTTGGTGACGCGGGTGACCCAGTGATCGATGTCGAAGCTGTCGTCGCCGGTGAGCGCCCGCCAGAGCAGCACCCGGTTGTGGATCTCCAGCCGGCCCGTGGCCGGCTCGTACCAGTCGTATCCGGCCCGGAGTTCGTCGGTCACCCGCGGGTCGGCGAGGTCGTCGGTGTCCCACAGTCGGACCTGCGGAACCGTCGGGTTGAAGCGGATCTTGAACATGTACCGGGGGGTGTCGCTGTCGTTCCTGCGTCCGCCGTGCCAGATGCCGTGGTGCAGCAGGACGACCGTCCCGGCCGGGCAGACGAGCCGGGTCTGGCCGCGGAGGTTCTGGTAGCGGCCGGTGTCGGTCTCGTTGGTGCGCCGCAGATGGCTGCCGGGCACGCTCAGGGTGCCGCCCATGTCGACGGTGACCTCGTGCGGGTAGTACATGAGCTGGACGTCGAAGGCGTCCGGCCGTACGTCGATGATGGCGTCGCCGTGCAGCGGCTGGGCGGAGCCCTGGCGGGGTTCCCTCACGTGGACGGCGTGGTGGTCGACGGCCGGTGCGGGGCCGACGAGGCTGCGGATCGCTCCGGCCACGGCCGGCAGTGCGGTCAGGCGCCGGGCCAACGACCCCGGGGCGTACGCCTCGGCGAGCGGCGTGCCGGGGACCACCGGGGGTATCCCCGCGTCCAGCGCCCCGATCGCCTCCGCGTTCATCCCGGCCGGCACCACCGCGTCCAGCCGCAGGGATCCGCTCGCGACGAAGCGGGCCACCTGCACCGAGGTCAGCAAGTGTTCTCTGGTCGTCATGGGGCAACGGTACGAGCCCCCGCCTTCCGGGACATGGGTTCGAATCGTCGTCCGCTGGTAGATTTTCGCCATGGACCAGGTCTCCCTCTCCTTGGCCCGGCCGCCGGCCGTGGTGAGCATCGGGGTCGGGGTGCACGGCGTCAGCGGTCCGCGTGACGTGTTCCGGCTGCCCGGTCTGTGGCAGCTGCACCTGTACGGCTACTCCGGGCACCTCACCGTCGGCGGCAGCCGGCACCCCATCGCTCCGGGGCGGGTCAGCCTCGTGCCTCCCGGGACCGAGGCCACCTTCGACTACCGGGGCCGGTCGGAGCACCTCTACGCGCATCTGCGGGTCGCGGACGCCGGGGAGCGCCACCTCGTCCCCGTCATGCAGGACGCCGGCACGGAAGCCCCGCTGATCTCCGGGCTGCTGAGGCGTGCGCTGGCCGCCGCGCCGGGAGCGCCGGCCCAGGCGACGGCCGAGATGTGGACGGCCCTCTGGCGGGTCGCGCGGCTCGCCGGGCGGGCGCGTCCCGGGGGCGCGCACACGGCGGTCGCCACGGCCATGGCCCACATCGAGGCCCGGCTCGCCACCCCGCTGACCGTGCCGGAGATCGCCCGGCACAGCGGGATCTCCCACAGTCGGCTGACGCGTCTGTTCCGCGCCGAGACCGGATCCACGGTGGCGGCCTACATCCGGTCCCGCCGTCTGGAGCACGCCGGGCACCTGCTGCGCGAGTCGACGATGTCGATCCAGGCGATCGCCTGCGCGGTGGGCATCAGCGATCTCCAGGCCTTCAACAAGGCGTGCCACCGCGAACTCGGCGGCTCCCCGCGTGCGGTGCGCGGCCGGTCGCTGCCCGGCAGCGGCGGCGGTCCGGGCTGAGCCGACCGCCCGGACCGCCGCCCGCCCG